>JAFQIB010000158.1 GCA_017397765.1 Clostridia bacterium
ATGCGCGGCGATTTTCGCGCTTTTCCGTTAGGAAAAGCTTCCTTACACGAACGAACGGCCGGGAGAACGACTTGTCGTTCGACCAGTGAGTGAGTGCAAAACCTCGACAAAGTGCCTATAGCACTTTGTCGATACGCTGAGGGGAGCGCCTTGCAGCGCTCCCCCGCTTTGTGTGTTCTGATTACTCGTAGATAACCTTCACGTTGGAGAAGTCAACAGTGGTGATCTGGTCAGCCTGCAGATCGTCCGCAGCCACAACCAGGGAGCCGTCCTTCAGGGAAGCCATCAGCTTCTCGTACTCAGCCACGGTGAAGACTTCCATGGACCAGGTCTCAGTGGGCAGGCCCACAGCATTCTGGTTCGCGCCCAGAACGGTCAGCTTGCCGCCGTAGTTCTCAGCCCAGGTGCCGTCGTAGTTGGAAGCGATGGACAGCTGAGCGGCCTCGGAGATGCCCTTCAGGGCGGAGGTCACAACGGTGGCAGACTCGAAGGACTGGTCAACGTCAACGCCGACAACATACTTGTCAGCAGCGGCAGCAGCAGCCACGATGGACTGGAACATGGAGCCGCCGCAGGCGAAGACGATCTCGGTGCCGGACTGGTACCAGCCGGCGATCATGGTCTGCAGCTCGGAGGAAGCGGAGAAGGAAGCGCCGTACTGCCAGGAGTAACGCAGCTCAACCTCAACGCCCAGCTCCTTGGCAGCCGCATTGGCGCCCTGAGCAAAGCCGTAGCCGTAACGGTCGCAGGCAGCATTGGTGCCGCCGCCGCCGCCGGAGAAGCCCAGCTTGGTGAAGCCGTCACGGACGACGGCGTAGCCAGCCAGGTAGCCGGCCTGCTCCTCCTGGAAGGAGATCGCAGCCACGTTCGCCAGGACATTGCCGTCAGCGTCGGACAGGGGCCAACCATCGATGAACACGAAGTTGACAGTGGGGAACTCAGCCGCGGCCTTGGCCAGGGCAGTGCCCTGCATGAAGCCGGCAGCCACAACCACCTTGGCGCCGCCCTCGGCAGCAGCCTTCATGGCGTCATAGCGGTCGTCGTCAGTGGCTTCGTTGCCATTGGCGGGCTGGTAGTACTTGTAGGTCAGGTTGTTGGCGGCAGCGTAAGACTTCACGCCGTTCCAGGTGCCCTGGTTGAAGGACTTGTCCTTCAGCTGGCCCACGTCGGTCACGAAAGCGATCTCATACTTGCCATCCGCAGCGGTGCAGGTATCGTCGATCTCGTCGGGGTTCACGGCCTCAGCAAAGGCAACGCAGCCCAGCATCATGGCCATGGCCAGAAGCATCGCAAGAAACTTCTTCATGGGGAACTCCTCCTGTCAGTATGTTGTTTTGGGAAACGGGTTCAGGATTCCGAATTGATTATAGCATGAATGTACTTTTTTCGCAAGGGGAGATATTGGGAATTCGTCCTGCGGAAAAAAGCCGCACCGCCTCCGATATAATCTGCGCCCTGCCGCTTGCAGTCAGTGTGTTTTCAATGCAAAAGGCCCGTACCGCTTGCGCAGTACAGGCCCTGTCTGATAATGGAGGCATTACACGTCCGAATTCAGGCTGGAGAAGCCTTCCCCCAGCGCTTCATGGGCTTCGGTGATGAACATGAAGGCCTTTTCATCCTCCTGGCGGACGATCTCCTTGAGCCGGGAGACCTCCTGGGGCGGCAGCACGCACAGCACCACCGGGCGTTCCGCGCCGGTGTAGGCGCCCCTTGCGTTCAGCTGGGTCACGCCGCGTTCCATCTCCGTCATCAGCCGCTTCGACACGCTCTCCCAGGCATCGGTGATTACGAAGCAGGCCTTGTTCTGGGACAAGCCGAGCATGACCATGTCCACCGCCTTGCCGGAGACAAAAATGCAGATGAGGGCATACAGCGCCTCCGAGGAGCCGATGAAGAACCAGACTGCCAGCACCACAATGCAGTCGATCAGGAACAGGAACATGCCCACAGAGAGGAAGGGCAGATACTTATGCACCAGCCGGGCGCACATGTCCGTTCCGCCGGTGGTCGCGCCGCCGCGCAGGATCAGCCCCAGGCCGACGCCCAGCAGGATGCCGCCGTAGATCGTGCCGAGGATGGGTTCCACCTCAATGGCCTGGAGGGGCAGCACATCAATGGCCAGGGAAAACAGCACTGTCGCCACCAGACTGCGGAAGGCAAACACCCGGCCCATCGTCCTGTAGCCCACGATGAACAGGGGGATATTCAGGATCAGGGAGGTAATGCCGATATTCCAGCCCCAGAGGTGGCGCAGGATCATCGCCACGCCCGTCAGGCCGCCGGGTGCGATCTCCCCCGGATCAAGAAAGGTCGGATACGCCGCTGCGCCGATCAGGCACCCGGCAACGATCTGAATCCAGGCCATCAGCGTCTGGCGGCCGGCTGATTTCTTCAGCTTCTCCATCAGGTTCATCCTATCCTCCTGTAAAGGGTCCTCAGGCTCTGCCAAGGCTGCGGTCAAGAGCCGCGTCGATGCGGGCCATCACCTGCTCAGGCAAATGCCCGAGGTACTTGCTCAGCCGGGATTTCTCCAGCGTGCGCACCTGCTCGGTCAGCACAACGGAATCCGCGGGCAGCCCGCTCTCCGCCGCTGTAACCGGCACATGCACCGGCATATGCGGCTTTTTCCGCCGGCTGGTGATGGCCGCCACAATGACGGTGGGCGAATGCAGATTGCCTGTATCATTCTGAATAATGAGCACCGGGCGAACGCCGCCCTGCTCTGAGCCAACGACGGGATCGAGGTCGGCCCTGTATATATCTCCACGTTTCATGATGTCACACTCCGTCCGGGATGTCAAGCCGATTTGGCGAAAAAACACTGTATCCAAAGCCGGATGCAGGTCTCCCCTTTCAGCTTATGCCGGCGGAGGCAATTGGGTCTTCCGCAGACAAAAACGGTACAGCCGGCTATCGGCTGTACCACAGACTGTCAAATAACCTCCGGGAGGTGTCGGAAGGCCCGCAGGCCCTCTGACTGTCATCGTATCCGGGGGCTTTACCGCCGGGGCGGGGCGTTTTCGGCTTTCAGCCGAAAACATTCCTTACACGGAGGAGCGGCCGGGAGGGCCTTTCAAGCCCGACCAGCAACGGAGTGCAATCCTCGAAAAAGTGCCCAAAGCACTTTTTCGACACGCAGCGGTACAGCCGGCTATCGGCTGTACCGTTTGCAGTCGCGTTGAATCCTCAGCCGTTTTCCCGTTTTGCAACAGCTTCGCTGTATGCCTTGAGCACCTTCGCCGCAGGCTTGCCGTACAGGGCGTAGCCGGAGTCGGTAAGCGCCTTTTCGATGGGATACAGCCGCATGGCGCTCCAGTCCCACCAGACGCAGCCGCGGATCTTCGGATGCCGCAGCAGCGCATCCACATAGGCCTGATACCATGCCGTCTGACTTTCCAGGCACTGCTCTCCCCCGAAGGCCCAGTTGTTGGGCACATATTCGCTGCCCCGGCGGCTGGGACAGCCGCTCTCCATGAAGAAGAAGGGCCGGTCAAATTGCTCCGCCACCTGCTCGATGCGGCAGAAATGCGCCTCCAGCTGATCGATGGGGTAATATCCGGAGGAGGAGATCGCGTCCACCGCGTCCCACCAGGTGATATTGTTCTCCTGGAATTTATCGCAGTTATAGGTGACGGGCCCGTCGTATACCTGCCGGACGTCGGCAATCAGCGCCCGCCATTCCTCCGCGCGATGATCCGTGCCCACCATTTCGCAGCCCACGCAGAACATATCCGCCCGGAGCTCCTGTGCCGTGCGGGCCAGCGCCACCACAAATTCTCCGTAGCTTGCAAACCACTGCGCCCAGGTGGGCTCGGTGGGCACATAGCTGTCGAAGAAACGAATGTACGCCCGCCAGTAGCCGTCGCGGCAGTTGACCATCGCCTTGATGACCAGCCGCATCCGCAGGCGCCGTGCCTCCTCGGCAACGGCGCGCACGTCGTCCATGCTCATCACATCCGGCGTGTCATAATCCACCTTGGTGGAGTAGGCATGATCCTGCAGGGCCGCCACGGGCAGGATCACCGTATCACAGCCGGTTTCCTGCTGCATCAGCCGCAGGGAGGTTTTCCATTCTTCCCTTTCGGTAAAGCCGCGGCGGGACATGAACCCGAAGGTGCATCCGTTCATATAGCGCATCGTATTTCCTTTCTGACAGGAGCGTCAGCATCCTGAATAACGACTTTTCCGCTGACATTATAGGTCAGAACCCCATCTGCGTCAAGCAGGAACCTCCGTCAAGTCACCTGCATGGAGCGCCGCATATGGAGCAGCGCCTGCTTCTCCAGCCGGGAAACCTGCGCCTGGCTGATGCCGATCTCCCCCGCCACCTCCATCTGCGTCCGCCCCTCAAAGAAGCGCAGCTGCATGATCCGCTTCTCCCGGTCGTTCAGCCGCCGCATGGCGTCGCGGATGGCGATATCCTCCACCCAGTTGTCGTCCTTTGCCGTTTCATCCCGCACCTGATCCATGATGTAGAGCGCATCGCCGCCGTCGTTGTAGACCGGCTCAAACAGGCTGACCGGGTCCTGGATGGCCTCCAGGGCGAAGATCACATCCTCCTGGGGAAGCTGCATTTCCGCCGCGATCTCCGCCACTGTGGGCTCCCGGTTCAGCCGGGCCTGCAGCCGGTCCCGCGCCTGCAGGGATTTATAGGCCGTATCCCGCATGGAGCGGCTCACCCGGATGGCGTTGTTATCCCGCAGATAGCGGCGGATCTCTCCGATAATCATAGGCACCGCATAGGTGGAAAAGCGCACGTTCTGGCTGACGTCGAAATTGTCGATGGATTTCATGAGCCCGATACAGCCCACCTGGAACAGATCATCCACATTCTCCCCTCTCTGGGCAAAGCGCTGGATGACGCTCAGCACCAGCCGGAGATTTCCCTGAACAAACTCATCCCGGGCCTCCCTGTCCCCCGCATGCACGAGGGGGAAGAGTTCCAGCATCCTTGCCTGGGAGAGAACAGGAAGCTTTGAGGTATCCACGCCGCAGATTTCCACCTTGCCATATGCCATGTTGATGTACCTCCGTTTGTTGGATGTACAAAGTATGGCACCGGGGATGGAACGGTAAACAGAGGCGACAAAACACGCGCAAAAGCCCGGAAAGAAGTCATCACGCTGCCATCAGGAGGATTGGCGCACCAGCTCCCCGTGCAGCCGCTGAAGAATCCTTTTTTCCAGCCGGGAAATATAGCTCTGGCTGATGCCCAGCACGTCGGCAACCTCCTTCTGGGTCATCTCCTCCCTGCCGGAAAGGCCGTAGCGCAGCGTCATGATCTGCTGCTCGCGGGGATTGAGCCGGCGCAGGGCAGAAAAGAGCATCTGCTTCTCCGCATCCTCCTCCATCCCCCGGGAGACCATGTCCGCCTCCGTGCCCAGCACGTCGGACAGCAGCAGTTCATTGCCGTCCCAGTCGGTGCGCAGGGGCTCGTCCAGGCTGACCTCCAGCTTCGTGCGGCTGTGTCTGCGCAGGAACATGAGTACCTCGTTCTCAATGCAGCGGCTGGCATAGGTCGCCAGCTTGATCTTCTTCTCCGGGTCGAAGGTGTTGACCGCCTTGATCAGCCCGATGGTGCCAATGGAGATCAGGTCCTCCAGCATCACGCCGGTATTCTCAAACTTGCGGGCAATAAAGACCACCAGGCGGAGATTCCGCTCGATCAGGATCTGCCGGATCGCATCGCCGTCCTCCTTGAGCCGGCTGAGCAGCGCCCGCTCCTCCTCCGCCGTCAGGGGCGCAGGCAGCGGGATCGGCCCGCCGATATAGAAGATCTCCCTGGGGGTCAGGCTGCCGACCAGCTCAGCCAGATGCTGGCGGGCAAAGGTATACAGACGGAAGGTCATATTCATCGGAGTCCCTCCTTGGTTCATTATGTTCTGAGCGCCGGGAGCTGCTCCGGCGCTTGATGCATCAGGCTGGCCGGAACCAGCGCCTGGAAGCCGTCGTACCCCTCCGGCGATACGCCCAGCAGCGTTTCCACCCGCACCCAGCCCTCCGGACACAGCAGGCACACGCTGTCCGGATGAAACACCGTCATCAGCGACGTGCCGGAGATCGTGCGCACCGTCAGCAGCCGGAAGGGATAGGTCAGCCGGCCCTCCGGCGGCAGCTGCACCAGCCGCTCTGCAGCCCTTTTGCTGATGACGATGACCGGCAGCCCCGTCACCGTGTCCCGCAGCAGATTACCGCTGTCGATCAGTGCCGTCAGCGTCAGATGATGCTGCCCGTGCCGCACATCGACGGTCGCAAGGCGCGGCGTCTCCTCCGGCCGGAGCAGGAGCATCGGCGCCGCCCGCAGCGCCAGGCAGCACAAGAGCACCATCACGGCAGGCAGCAACGGAAAGGAGGTCAGCAGCCGCAGGAGCCCCGTCGTCCCCAGGGACAAAAAGCAGCCCGCCGCAATCAGCCTGGGCCGGATTCTCTTCGGCGCCGAAGGCCAGGCCAGCAAGGGCGCACAGACCGCACAGGCAAGCAGTGCCGACGCCCGCAGCAGGGGCGCTGCGCCGGTCAACGCTGCGCACAGGCAGCCAACCGCAGCAGAGATCAGGAGCAGCCGCAGGGGCGATTTCTGCCGCAAGCCCGCGCTCAGCCCCGCCGTCAGCAGCAGGCAGAGCGTCAGGCCCGTCTGCTCCAATATATACAGCCAGATGCTGACGCGCATGCCGATCCCCCTCCCGCCCGGTGATACAGATATCATAGCGGTTTGCCGCCGCCGGGAGCGTCGTTCCTGGTTGCAAAGAATGGCGAAGGCCCGTCCTTTTCTCCACGCAAAAGGACGGACATGACTTCATCTCATCATGTCCGTCCCAAGGGGATTCAGTTTTCACGGCTGGCCCGTCGTTCATTCCGCCAGCGTCCAGCCGTGTTCGCCGTGGTAGATCATCTGCCGGGTCATGCCGCCGTCGATGCAGATGTTTTCCCCGGTGATGAAGCCCGCCAGCTCCGAGCAGAGGTACAGCACCATATTGGCGATGTCCGGCGGATTGCCAACCCGGCCCGCCGGCTGCTGCACCGCATCCGGGCCTTCATACACGGTGCTGCCCGTCTCGATCCAGCCGGGGGAAATGGCATTGACGCGCACCCGGCCCGCAAAGCTCACCGCCAGCGCATGGGTGAGCGCGGAGATCCCGCCCTTGGCTGCCGTGTAGCTTTCCGTTTCCGGCTGGCTCATGCGGTCCCGGGAGGAGGAGATGTTGACGATGGCTGCCCCCGGAGCAAAGTGGGGCGCAAACAGCTTGGACAGATAGAAGGGCGCGGTCACACCGACCTTCAGCGCGTACTCGAACTCCTCATAGCTGCCCTCCGTCACGCCCCGCATGCAGGGCGCAGCGTTGTTGATCAGATAATCCACATGGCCATACTCCGCGATCACCCTTTGGGCAAAGCGCTCCAGCGTCTCCTTGTCCGCCAGATCGCCCACGAAACAGTCGTTCTCCAGCAGATCGATCACGCAGACCTTCGCGCCCGCCCGTTCAAACTGCTCCCGGATGCATTTTCCGATGCCCCGCGCACCGCCGGTCACAACAGCTACTTTGCCGGTAAAATCAAACATGCTTCATTCCTCCTGCCTGCTTTGTTCCAGTATAGCACAGCCATGGGGATGGCCGCAAGCGGCGGCAGACAAACGCGGCATGAATCCGCTCATGCCGCCTAAATGTTTACTCCTTATTCTGCTTCAGCCCGGCCGTCAGCGCCAGCATCAGCACCGGGAAGAGGATCGCCGCCAGCAGGCCGATCCGCAGTTCGCCGCCTGCACCGTCCGCCACAAAGCCCACCAGCGTCGGGCCGCCGGAGCAGCCCAGATCCCCGCACAGAGCCATCAGGGCATACATCGCCGTGCCGCCGCCCGGCAGAACGCCCGGCGCAATGGAGAAGGTGCCCGGCCAGAAGATGCCCACCGAGAAGCCGCAGGCCGCGCAGCCGATCAGACCCAACAGCGCATTTCCGGACAGCGCCGCCAGCAGATAGCAGCCGATGCACAGCGCGGAGGAGCCGATCATGAACGCCTTCAGCGGCACCCGGTCAGCAAACTTGCCGTAAAGCGCGCGGGCTGTGCCCATAAAGATGGCAAAGGCGCAGGGGCCGGCCAGGTCGCCGATGGTTTTGGAAACACCCAGCGCCTTCTCCGCAAAGGCGGAGGACCACTGGCTCATTGCCTGCTCGGAGGCGCCGGCGCAGACCATCATCACCAGCAGCAGCCAGAAGACCCGCTTGCCCAGCAGCTCGCGCAGGGGCAGCTGCTTTGTGCCCTCGGCCACAATGGGATAAATGGGCACCAGCATGAAGTAGAAGATATTCGCCAGGGGCACCAGCGCCCAGAGGCAGGCCATGACGCGCCAGCTGTCCATCCCGAAGAACGCAAAGAACGCCGTGCTCACCACCACCAGGAACACATGGCCCCAGCAGTAGAAGGAATGCAGCAGGCTCATCGCGGAGGCCTTCGCATCCGTGGGGCATGCTTCGACAATGGGGCTGATGAGCACTTCGATAATGCCGCCGCCAATGGCATAGAGCACCACGGCCGCCATGATGCCCGCAAAGGCAGGCATGACCATCGGGAAGAAGGCCAGTCCGGCCAGTCCCAGCGCGGCAAACATATGGGCCGCCACGATGCAGGGCCGGTAGCCGATGCGGTCCACCACCTTGACGGCCACCGCATCCACCGCCAGCTGCACGACAAAGTTCACCGTGGTGATCAGCGTGATGCGGTCGATAGTCAGATCAAACTCTGCCATGAAGGTCAAAAACAGCAGCGGCGCAAAGTTGTTCACAATGGCCTGGGTGATGTAGCCCCCGTAGCTGGCGTAAATCGTATGGTTGTAGCTTTTGCGGATGGAAGCGAGCATAAAGCACCTCCGGAAGGTATTCGGAGGATATGATAGCATGTTTCCCGGCAAAAGAAAAGGGGGGAAATCGCCGCCGACTCCCCCCGTCAAGCCAGTTTTATTCCTTCATGGCCCGCAGCGCGTTGAGGATGCACAGCATCGCCACACCCACGTCCGCAAAGACCGCCAGCCACATGTTGGCCATGCCCAGCACGCCCAGCAGCATCACCAGTGCCTTCACCGCCAGGGCAAAGACGATGTTCTGACGGGCGATCCGCAGCGTCTTCTTTGCCAGGCGCACCGCAAGGGCCAGCTTGCCCACGTCATCGTCCATCAGCACCGCATCCGCCGCTTCGATGGCGGCGTCCGCGCCCAGGCCGCCCATGGCAACGCCCACGTCCGCCCGGCGAAGCACCGGCGCATCGTTCACGCCGTCGCCCACGAAGGCCACCTTGTGCGCTTCCCCCAGCAGCGTCTCCAGCGCTGCCACCTTGTCGCCCGGCAGCAGCGAGGCCCGGTATTCCGTCAGGCCAAGGCGGCTGCACACGTCCGACGCCACCGCCTCGTTGTCGCCGGTCAGCATCACCAGATGGGTAACGCCGGCCTGCTTCAGTGCCTCGATGGCCAGTGCCGCGCCCGGCTTCACCTCGTCGCTGATCACGATATAGCCCGCATACCTGCCCGCTGCCGCCACATGCACGATGGTGCCTGCCGCAGCCGTATCCGCCGCTGTCACGCCGTTTTCCTGCATCAGCCGGGCATTGCCGCACAGCACGCGCACGCCGTCCACCAGCGCCGAAAGGCCCTGCCCGGCAATCTCGCGCACCTCGCTGACGCGCTCTGCATCCAGGTCTTCGCCATAGGCTGCACGCAGGCTCGCGCTGATGGGATGATGGCTGTGCATTTCCGCATGAGCCGCCAGCATCAGGAGCTGCTCCGCCGTCATATCCGCCGGGCAGATTTCCGTCACCTTGAATACGCCGCGAGTGAGCGTGCCGGTCTTGTCAAAGGCTACAGTGTCCAGCGCCGCCAGGGTCTCGATATGGTTCGCGCCCTTGACCAGCACGCCCTTGCGGGAGGCGCCGCCCACGCCGGAGAAGAAGGTCAGCGGGACGGAGATCACCAGCGCGCAGGGACAGGAAATGACCAGGAAGGTCAGCGCCGTATAAACCCACTTCGACCACGCCCCGGTGACTGCGCCGGGAATCAGGGCGATCAGCAGCGCCGCAATGCACACGGCCGGGGTATAAACCCGGCTGAACCGGGTGATGAACCGTTCCGTAGCGGCCTTGCTCTCGCCGGATTCCTCCACCAGCGCCAGGATCTTCGCCACCGTGGATTCGCCGTAGGCCGCCGTGACCCGGACGGTCACAAGGCCGGTCAGGTTCACACAGCCGGACAGGACGCTGTCGCCCGCCGCCACGTCCCGGGGCAGGCTTTCGCCGGTGAGCGCCGCCGTGTCCAGGGTGGAATTGCCCTGCACGACCACGCCGTCCAGCGGAATCTTCTCGCCCGGGCGGACGAGGATCTCATCCCCCGCGCGGATTTCCTCCGGCGATACCCGCACCGGCTCCCCGTTTCTGAGCACATTGGCGTAATCCGGACGAACGTCCATCAGCGCCGCGATGTTCGCCCGGGACTTATCGACCGCCTTGTCCTGCAGATACTCGCCCAGCTGATACAGCAGCATGACCATCACACCCTCGGCCGACTCCCCCACCGCCATCGCGCCGATGGAGGCCACCGCCATCAGGAAGTTTTCGTCAAACACCTCGCCCCGGCGGATGTTGCGCAGCGCGGTCAGCAGCACATCATAGCCTGCGATCAGATAAGCCGCGATGCGCAGCGCCGTACCCAGCCAGGCCCAGGGCGCAAAATGCCCCAGGATCAGCAGGCCGATGGATGCCGCCACGCGGATTGCCAGCTGCCTGCCGGCATTCCTGGCATGGTCGTGATGATGCGTATGGTCATGACCGTGCGCATGGTCATGCTGATGCCCGCAGCAGCCGTCATGGCATGCCCCGGCATGCGCATGCGTTTCTTCTGCGCCGCCGACATGGATCACCGTGTCCGGCTCGATCTCCGCAGCCTTCGCCAGAACAGCCGCCGTCACCGCCGGAAACTGATCGTCCGCAGCCTCCAGGGTGAGGCGCTTCTGCACATAATTGACGCTCACCTGCTGCACGCCGGGCAGTTCGGCCAGCGCCCGCTCCAGCTTGGCAGCGCAGTTGGGGCAGTCGATCTCAATGGGCCAGGTCTTCTTCATGGGGACACGACCTTTCCGGTGTCTCATATGAACGTTTGTTCATTTGTTATTGTATGACATAGGCAGGCATTTGTCAACATAGAAAATAAAAAAGGCAGATGTTTTCTGCCTGAATCATTCCTTTTTCCCGGGCTTGACATTGATATCCGGCGTGATTGCATCCTCGGCAGGGCCGTGGACTTTCTCAAAAGCGCGGATGTTTTCACGGATGAGCGACAATACATGGCTGTTGACAGAACGTCCCTCATAATCCGCAACAAAGGACAGCTTACGCAGCATCTCCTCTTCAATCCGGATCGATACACTCTTCACAGCCATAACAGACCTCCAAATAAACATACATTGTGCTACATCAGCCTTATGTGTCACAGCAGAGGATTTCGCCTCTGCGGAGGCGACCAAAGGGCTTTCCGTCATCCAACATCGCTTGAAGCTTTGCCTTTGGCAACTCCCCACTGGGGAGCCGCTTCTACACGATGCCCTTTGGAAACCTTCGGCCACACACTCTTGATGGTTACACACCATGTAAACATACTGTATATTTATTTTATGGTCGTTTCATGCTATAATGTGCAAAATGGATATATTGTATATCCAATTAAAATGTGAGGTATCATCATGAAAGTCGCCATCATCGGTTCCCGAAGCATCACCAGCTATCCGCTGGAGGACGTAGTTCCCCCCGACGCAACCGAGATCATCTCCGGCGGCGCACGGGGCGTGGATCAGCTTGCCCGTGAATACGCAGCCCGCCACAACCTCCCCTGCACGGAAATCCGCCCGGACTACCGTCGCTACAACCGCAGCGCCCCGCTGCGCCGCAACGAGGAAATCATCGCCCGTTCAGACCTCGTCATCGCCATCTGGGACGGAACCTCCCGCGGCACCGCCCAGGTGATCGAGCGCTGCAATCAGCTCCGCAAACCGCTGCGTATCATCCAGCAGCAAAATTCCTAATTCCGAATTCCGAATTCATAATTCCCATTCTCCCCTCGCTACAGCCGCAGCGCCCCATTGCGCCGCAACGAGGAAATCATCGCCCGGGCAGACCTCGTCATCGCCATCTGGGACGGAACCTCCCGCGGCACCGCCCATGTAATCGACCGCTGCAATCACTTCCGCAAACCACTGCGCATCATCCAGCAGCAAGATTCCTAATTCCGAATTCCGAATTCCGAATTCATAATTCCCATTCTCCCCTCGCTACAACCGCAGCGCCCCATTGCGCTGTAACGAGGAAATCATCGCCCGTTCAGACCTCGTCATCGCCATCTGGGACGGCTCCTCCCGCGGCACCGCCCAGGTGATCGAGCGCTGCAATCACTTCCGCAAACCACTGCGCATTGTCAACCAACCAAATTCATAATTCCTAATTCATAATTCATAATTTATATTCCTCATTTTCCCTTCCGCATAAAAAAGCAGCGGATCTCCGAAGAAATCCGCCGCTCGTATGTCTTGTTAGATTACACCTTGAAGTTGACCGCTTCGTCGCCCTGCTTGTTCTCGCCGAACTTGTAGTCGTTGCCGGGCAGGACAGCGTTCAGGATGATGCCCACCAGAGAGGCCACAGCCAGGCCGGACAGGCTGATATCCACGGAGCCGATGGCGAACTTGATCGCGCCGGCAGCGGAGAAGTTGATGCCCAGCGCCAGGGACATGATGACAGCCGCAATGATGACGTTGCGGGACTTGGTGAAGTCCACCTGGTTCTCAACGATGTTGCGCACGCCCACAGCGGAGATCATGCCGTAGAGGATCAGGGACACGCCGCCGATGGTGGCAGCGGGCATGCAGGAGATCAGGGCCGCAAACTTGGGGCAGAAGGAGAAGATGATCGCCAGCACAGCGGCCATGCGGACAACCGCGGGATTGTACACGCGGGTCAGGGCCAGCACGCCGGTGTTCTCGCCGTAGGTGGTGTTGGCAGGCGCGCCGAACAGGGCAGCCAGCGTGGTGGCGCAGCCGTCACCCAGCAGGGAGCGGTGCAGGCCGGGGTCCTTGATGAAATTCTTGCCCACGGTGGAGGAGATGGCGGACATATCGCCGATGTGCTCCATCATGGTAGCCAGCGCGATGGGGGCCATCATGACGATGGAGGAGATCAGCGCAGAGCCGTTGACGCCGTCAGTGAAGAAGGAGAACACGGTGTCCTTCATCTGGAAGGGCACGCCGATCCAGGCAGCGTTCTTCACGGGGGTGAAGTCCACCTGACCGAAGATGGCAGCCACCAGGTAGGAGCCGACCACGCCCAGCAGGATGGGGATGATCTTGAACATGCCCTTGCCCCAGATGTTGAAGCTAATCACGATGGCCAGCGCCAGGATGGCGATCCACCAGTTGTTGGCGCAGTTGTTGATGGCGGAGTTGGCCAGGATCATGCCGATGCAGATGATGATGGGACCGGTCACGATCGGGGGGAAGAAGCGCATGACACGCTCAGGACCCCAGGCACGGAACAGCGCAGAAACAATCACGTACACCAGACCGGCCACAGCCACGCCCACGCCGGCGTAGGGGATCCAGTTCAGGGTGCCGTCAGCAAAATGCTCCAGACCGGCCACAGCAGCATAGCCGCCCAGGAACGCGAAGGAGGAGCCCAGGAACGCAGGCACCTTGCCCTTGGTGATCAGGTGGAACAGCAGCGTGCCCAGACCCGCAAACAGCAGGGTGGCGGACACGGACAGGCCGGTCAGCGCAGGCACCAGCACGGTCGCGCCGAACATGGCGAACATGTGCTGGAAGCCCAGGAGACCAAACTTGGCAGGAGAAAGCTTCTGATTCTCGCTCATTGGTAAAACTTCCCTTCCTTATGGTTTTGTCGTGGAGTAAACGGGTGTCTATGGTCTCCGGCCTGTCGGTCGGGGAACAACGAAGGGGGTCACGCGGCGGTCAGGATATCCTGATCTGTACGCCTGTTCAGCGACGCATGCCGCCGTCATACAGCGCCACGCCGTCGCCGCCGTCGATCTCCTGCATCATCACGCCGATGCGCTCGCCCGAGGAGGTGGGGACGTTCTTGCCCACAAAGTCGGCCCGGATGGGCAGCTCGCGGTGGCCGCGGTCGATCAGCACCGCCAGGCAGATGCGGTCTGCGCGGCCCTGATCCAGGATGGCGTCCATGGCAGCGCGGACGGTGCGGCCGGTGTGCAGCACGTCGTCCACCAGCACCACGGTGCGGCCTGCGACGTCCACAGGGAGCTTTTGCTCCTGCACCTTGATCTTCAGCTCGGAGGGGTCGCGGTCGTCGCGGTACATGGCAATATCAACCTCGCCCACCGGGCACTTGACATGCTCGTACTTCTCGATGATGTCAGCCAGACGCTGGGCCAGCGGCACGCCGCGGCGGCGGATGCCCACAAACACCATATTGTTCAGATCCAGCTGCTCCATCATTTCATGGGCCATACGGGTCAGGGCGCGGTTCATCGCGTCGCCCGCCATCAGCTGCGCCTTGGGGATACCATAGCCGATCATTGCCATCGGGAATACCTCCTTGCGTTTCAGCGCCAAAAAACAGCGCCTCCTGCACGTTTCCGGGCAGACAGGCGCACACGCAAATGCCGGGATGATGTTCCGGCCCACTATTCATGTCGGATCGCTGCGTGCCTTTCCAGCCTCTCGTGCTGAGTTAAAGGGGATGCTTTGATTTCCGCCGAACAGTATAGCACGATTCTCCCCGCTTGTAAAGGGGAAACAGGCAAAAAACATCCAGTCCTCTCAGCAGTCGGTCAGTTCCGGTTCACAGCGCCGGCACAGATCGACATGGAGCGGATGACTGCATTGGGAAATCCGAATTATTTCCGTCTTTCCCCCTTGACAAGCGAAACCAAAGCAGGTATACTGTAAAGGCTGTGAAGTTAGCAATGCAGGGATACTATGCCCTGATACACAAAATGCGAGGAGTGTTGACACATGTTCCGTACCTACCAGCCCAAGAAGCGTCAGCGCAGCAAGGTGCACGGCTTCCGTGCCCGCATGTCCACCAAGAACGGCCGCCGCGTCCTGGCTGCCCGTCGTCGTCGTGGCCGCAAGGAGCTGACCGTGTAATCGGCTTTGCCGCTTGCACATCATAACAAAGTGGATGAAGCCCGCCCGTGTGCTGAAACGCATGAAACGGGCGGGCTTTTCCTGTGATCCGGCTTTTCCGGCGTCATGTATCCTTTCCTAATTGATGGATGCGGAAACCCGCGCCGTCCCGCACTGCCTGCTGCCGCCCATCCTCCGGGATGGTACTTGGTCAGGTCAGCCTGATTGAAAAAGGCTGCAGGCTCATCAGCGGGCGGACGGCCTGCTCTGCACCGTCATCAAGACCCGAAAAGGAAGTCAACCATGGAAAGACAGTATCGGCTGCAAAAAAACAAGGCGTTCCAGTACGTGTATCACCGCGGAAAGAGCGTCGCTTGTCGGGATCTGGTCATGCTCGTTGCCAAAGGCAAGGGCATGAAGGTCGGTTTTTCCGTCAGCAAGAAGGTGGGCAACGCCGTGACCCGCAACAAGGTCAAGCGCCGCCTGCGCGAATGCTTTCGGCCCTATCTGGGGGGCGTGAAAAACGGCCTGTACGTTGTCGTCGCCAGACCCTCAGCCGCAGAGGCCACCTTTCAGTCGCTGCAAAGGGACGTGCGTTATCTGCTGAAGAAGCATAACGTGCTCTCCCCTGCCCTGCATCAGGATTCCGCCCAGCCAAAGGGCGGAAAATCCGTAAAGCAGAGCGCTGTCAGCAATGATTGATCGGACATAGCGCACGATGAAACGATCTTTCCTTCAGAGCGCAATGCTCAAGTCCATTGACTTCTATCGCAGCGCCATCAGCCCCAACAAGGGCGGCCCCACCTGCAAATTCGTCCCCACCTGCTCCCAGTACGCCAAGACCGCCGTCGAGCGGTACGGCGCACTCAAGGGCGGACGGATGGCAGCCTGGCGGCTCATGCGCTGCCACCCCTTTGCCAAGGGCGGATACGATCCCGTGCCGGAGGATCCTGGCATCACCATGAAAAAAGAATAGGAGGCAACCCAAGATGAACGAATTGCTCAAATCCATCCTGGACGGCATCTACAGCATCGTGAACAACTATGGTCTGTCGATCATCTTCTTCACGCTGCTGATCAAGCTGTGCCTGCTGCCGCTGGACTACAAGTCCCGCAAGGGCATGCGCAAGATGAGCGCCCTGGCCCCCAAGCAGGCCGAGCTGCAGAAGAAGTACGGCCATGACCAGGAGAAGCTCAACCGCAAGCTGCAGGAGCTCTACAAGAAGGAAGGCGCCAGCCCCATGGCCGGCTGCTGGCCCATGCTGCTGTCCATGCCCATCCTCTTCGCCATGTACGGCGCCATGCGCTACATGGCCAACGAGCAGCTGGTGCAGCAGACCTTCGATCTGATCCTCACCGGCGAGGCAGCCTTCGAGCCCTTCCTGTGGGTGAAGAACCTGTGGATGCCCGACAGCCCCTTTGCCGGCATCTGGCCCAACCTCCAGAGCCTGCAGATGGTTGAAGAGAAGCAGTGGCTGACCATCTTCAACACCCTGAACGCTGATCAGATCTCCGCCCTGGCTGCCAAGCTGAACGTGGCCGAGCTGACCGCCGCTTCCTTCCAGAAGGGCGAGGCGCTCAACAACACCATCAACGCCATCATTCCCCTGCTGCCCGTGGCCCAGGAGAGCGCCTTCCTGCGCATCAACCTGTTCATCACCGAGCTGGTGGTCGTGGACAACTTCAACGGTCTGTTCATCCTGCCCATCCTCTCCGCCGTCAGCCAGTTCGTCATGAACAAGCTGACCGAGCAGAAGAACCCCCAGCCCGCCCCCGCTGCCAACGGCCAGCAGCAGCCCAACTCCGGCGCGTTCATGAAGTGGTTCTTCCCCCTCTTCTCCCTGTGGATCTGCGCCAGCTCCAACGCGGCCTTCGCCCTGTACTGGGTGGTCACCAACATCTTCAGCCTGGTCACCAATCTGCTGGTCAACTGGAAGCTGGACCGTGACGAGAAGCTCGCCGCCGAGAATCCCGCTGCCGCCACTGCCAAGGGCGGCCTCAAGTAAGCAACCGGAGAATAAGGGAGTATTGATATGAAGAATTACGAAGCCACCGGCAAAACCTATGAGGAAGCCCTTGAGAACGGTCTGGCCGCCCTGGGCGCTACCATTTCTGACGTTGACATCACCCTCCTGGAGGAGGGCAGCAAGGGCCTGTTCGGCCTGTTCGGCTCCCGCCCCTACAAGGTCCGCCTGACCCTGAAGACCGTTGAGGACGATCCGCTGGCCGACCTGTTCCGCAAGGAGGAGCCCAAGAAGGCCCCCAAGCAGGAGAAGAAGACTGAGCCCAAGCCCGCCAAGAAGCCCGAAGCCCCCAAGGCTGAGGAAAAGAAGGAAGACAAGGCCGAGCGCCCCGCCCCCGTGCAGCGCAAGGCCAAGCCCACCAAGGTCGAGGCTCCCGCCAAGGAAGTCGTCGAGGCTGCCGAGGAAGCCGCTGAGGAGACCGAATCCACCGAGGGCGAAACCGTGGTGAAGAAGTCCCGCAGCCGCAATCGCAACCGTCGCCGCGGCGGCAAGAAGAACCACACCGAGGCCACCGAGACCACCGAGGTCGCGGAAGAGGCCCTCGCCCGTGAGCTGCCTCCCAAGGAGGTCAAGCCCATC
>JAFQIB010000043.1 GCA_017397765.1 Clostridia bacterium
ACCCGGAAGGGGCTCGAACCCTCGACCTCCAACGTGACAGGCTGGCGCTCTAACCAACTGAGCTACCGGGCCACTAAATAAATGGGCCTTCAGGGACTTGAACCCGGGACCAACCGGTTATGAGCCGGCCGCTCTAACCAACTGAGCTAAAGGCCCAAGTCGAAAGAAGGAAAAATGGTGACTCCTAGGGGATTCGAACCCCTGTAGCCGCCGTGAAAGGGCGGTGTCTTAACCGCTTGACCAAGGAGCCACGCTATCGGCAGTAGCATTCTGGTCGGGGTGAAGGGATTCGAACCCCCGGCCCCATGCTCCCAAAGCACGTGCGCTACCAGACTGCGCTACACCCCGGTTTCCCGTGCCGCCCTGTCGTGGTGCGTCAGGCGACTTTTTTATAATACACCAAGTTGTGCTGAATGTCAACCCCCTTTTTTAGATTTTTTCATCTTTTTTTGTTTCTTCCTCCCCCGGTTTGTTTTGAATGCCTTTGTTCTCCCCCGCATAAGCTTGACAAACAAGATTGAGGGAGTGACAGCCATGGAGGAGACCACCCAGCGCCGCTGTGTGGACGCAGCCCATTACATGCTGGAGCATCGGGCAACGGTCCGGCAGACAGCAGCCGCATTCGCCCTGTCCAAGTCATCGATCCACAAGGACATGAGCCAACGGCTTCCGAAAATCGACGCGCGGCTGGCTCAGCAGGTGGCAGAGCTGCTGGAATACAACAAGGCCGTCCGTCATCTTCGGGGCGGCGAGGCCACACGGCGGCGGTATCGGGGCTTGCAATCCGCAGCGGATGGGGTATAATAGAAGCAACACACAAGCACGTTGGGAGGCCTGCCCCATGAAAATGACCATCACGCCCGCAGATATGAAGGCGCTGGAAAGCCGCTTTATGGAAGAGCATCACGTCCCCGGCGCGCTGCTGATGGAGCACGCCGCCATTGGCGTGGCAGATGCCATTGCCCGGTACACGGACAAAGGCACAGCCGTGTTCCTCTGCGGCCCCGGCAACAACGGCGGCGACGGGTATGCGGCAGCGCGGCTTTGGGCTGCACGGGGCGGAAAGGCTCAGATCATTGAAATCACCGAGCATGTGCACGGAGACGCGCTGCTCAACCGGAAGCTGGCCCTGATGGCGGGCATTCCCATCCGCAGCGAAAAGGACTACGGCGACACCGACATACCAGATATCATTGTGGACGCACTCTTCGGCACTGGCTTTTCCCGCCCGGCAGAGGGCTTTGCGGCCACAATCATCCATTGGGCAAACGATCACGGTCATTATGCGGATGTTCCCGTCATCGCTGTTGATATTCCCTCCGGCATCGACGGCACGACGGGCGAGGTGCTGGGCTATGAGGCCGTTCACGCCACAGAGACGGTAACTCTCCATCGCATCAAACAGGGGCTCCTGATGAGGGACGCGCCTGATTATGTGGGTAAGATCACCGTTCAGCCGATCATCATCCCCGAAGGGGACGACCCTGATCTGGCATATGACGGGCTTGAAATCTACGAGCCCTCCGATTTGGATGACCAGCATTTCCGCCGCGCCCAGACCTGCCACAAGGGCGATTTCGGCCGGGTGGTGCTGCTTTGCGGCAGCCGGGGCATGGCGGGCGCTGCGGCCCTTTGCGCCAATGCCGCCATGCGCACCGGCGCAGGGCTGACCACCATCCTTTGCCGGGAGAGCCTGCTGCCCATCCTGCAGACGATGGCGCCGGGAGCCATGTGCGCCGTTCTACCCGAGCGGGATGGCATGCTGCTGCCGGAAGCTGCAGAAATCGCCCGCAAAGCCCTCGACCGCGCAGATGCGGCCTGCATCGGCTGCGGGCTGGGACAAGCCGCAGATATCATGCCGCTCCTGCGCCTGTTTGCCCAGGCGGAGTGCCCCGTCGTGTGGGATGCCGATGCGCTCAACCTGCTGGCAAAAACCGACGGCATCCTCCCGCTGAAGGAGGCGGATATCATCACACCCCATCCCGGCGAGGCCGCCCGGCTGCTGGACTGCGACACGGAGGAGATCACCGGCGACGCGCTGGCTGCCCTCGACCGGCTGCACGAGCTTTGCGGCTGCACGGTGCTCCTCAAGGGAGCCCGCAGCCTCATCACCGACGGCATGGACATCTGCTGCAACCTGCACACCTCCCCTGCCCTGGCCAAGGGCGGCTCCGGCGACGTGCTGGCGGGCATCATCACCGCGCTGCTGGCAAGGCGTGAGCCGGAATACGAGGAAGGCCGCCTGTCCGGCCGGGACGCTGCCGCCTACGGCGCGCTGATCCATGGACTGGCCGGGATCAGGGCTGCCAGGAAACGCGGCGAGAACTGCACCCTGCCCACGGATCTGGTGGACTGCATCCGGCTGGACAGCCAGGAGCTGGACTGATATGCATACCCTGGCCCGGCTGTATCACCCCATCACCGGCACGCCCTTCCAACAGGACGAAACCTACCGGGAAGTCGCGCCCTGTGCAGCGCTTCAGCCCTACATCCGCTGCTTCTGGGGCTCTGACCGTCCCCTGCCGGAACGCCCCGGCGAGGGCGGCATCGTCATCCCGGATACCTGCATGGATATCATCTTTCATATCGACTATGCAAATAACCGCCTCAGCAGCGTTTTCTGCACGCTGGACGAGCATTCCTACCGCACGCCGCCCAGCGATGCGTCCGGCGGCTTGTCCGCCACCTTCGCCATCCGCTTCTACGCATGGACAGCCTGCCTCTTTTCCGAGGGCAGCCTGCGCGGACAGTCCAATGCCCATTTGCCGGCGGACGCCTTCTTCCGGCGGGTGGAGCAGGCGCTTGCCCCGCTGCTCTTTGACGCCTGGACGCTGTCTGCCAGGATACAGGCGGCGGAACAAACGCTGCTGAAGCTGCTGAACCCCGGCTGCGTGGATGCTGCGGTGCTCAACGCCGTTCACCATCTGCTGAAGACCAGCGGACGCGCCCGCATTGCTGAGACAGCCGCCTCCCTGGCATTATCACCGCGCCAGCTGGAGCGCCGGTTCGATGCGGTCATGGGCGTCTCCCCCAAGGCCTTCGCCTCGCTGGCCCGGTATCAGCTGCTCTGGCAGGAGATGGTCACCTCGCCCCGGTTCAATCCCCTGGATGCGGTGGACAAATTCGGCTATACCGATCAGGCTCATCTGCTGCACGATTTCCGCAGCCGCCACCTGATGTCCCCCAGGGAGGCGCTTGAATTGGCGCGGCGATGACGCATTTTTACAAGACAAACCTGCCCTTTTGCGATACGCTGGGTCAAAAGGAGGGAACCCTATGAACACCTATGAAAAAGCCCGCGCCTTCATGTACCGCTGTGCCCGTCCGCTGGAATTGGCCCTGTGGCAATATCATTTTGAGGGCGGCAGCGCGGACAGCGTTCTGCATGCCCTGTCCTTCTATCAGAACGAAGACGGCGGCTTCGGCCATGCGCTGGAGGCAGACAACTGGAATTCCCACTCATCGCCCCTGACCACCCAGACCGCCACTGAGATTCTCTACGCCGTGAACGCACCCGCCGATCATCCCATTGTGCAAAGCACCCTGCGGTATCTGGACAGCGGCGCGGATTTTGATCCGGTGCACCGGCAGTGGCCCGGCTCCATCCCCAGCAACAATGAGCATCCCCGCGCCATCTGGTGGAGCTACGAGGAGGGCAAGGAGGGCTTCAATTACAATCCGACTGCCGGTCTGGCCGCCTTCATCCTGCGCTATGCACAGCCCGACTCCCCCGTGTATGCCAGGGGCCTGGCCCTCGCCCGGGAAGCCATCGCCTGGCTGCTCCGGCAGGAACCCCAGGCGGACAAGCACATGGTGTATCTTTTCCAGCGGCTGGCGGAGTTTGGCCGGGGACACGATCTCCCCGGCTATGCAGAGCTGACCGCCCGACTGGAGGCGCTTGTGCCGATGTGCGTCTGCACCGATCTGTCCAAATACGGTGTGGAATATGTGGATCGCCCCACCGATCTGATCGACGGGCCTGAACACCCCTGGTATCCGCTGATCGCAGAGGCCGCACAGGCCGAGTGCGATTTCCTCCTCAGCAACCAGCTCCCGGACGGCTCCTGGCCCGTGCCGTGGAAATGGTGGAACGAGTATACGGACGAATTTGCCGTTGCTGCCGTCTGGTGGAAAGGGCATATCGTCCTCAAGCACATCCTGTATTTGAAGCATTTCGGCAGGATCTGAGCATTCTGAGAAAGGCCGTGACGCCGATGAAAATCTTCCTCTACCGTCTCCTGCAATGCACCTGGGGCGTCCTGCAGACGCTGCTGGGGCTGATCGTCTTTCTGCTGCATTGGCAGGATCGGCATTTCAGCTATCGCGGCGCGGTCATCACGGTATGGCAAGCCAAGTCCAGCGTATCGCTGGGGCTGTTCGTGTTCGTGACGGACGAGCCCTACTTTGCAGAGAAGTTCAGCGGACGCATGTCCGTTGCCGAGCTGTCCGACCGGCTGCTGGTGCATGAATACGGCCACACCATCCAGTCCCTGCTGCTCGGGCCGCTGTATCTGCTGCTCATCGGCATTCCTTCCACGCTGTGGGGATTTTCTCCCACGCTGAACAGGAAGCGCAAAGAGGCGCAGATCTCCTACTTCTCCTTCTTCACCGAGCGCTGGGCCAATGCGCTTGGCGAAAGGGTGACCGGCAAACGCTCCATGGAGCAGCTGGTGATCGACTGAACCAAAAGCAACCGGGCGTGTATCCACCAAAGATGCACGCCCGGTTTTCTGTTATTTTGTCGGATAGATCCGTGCCGAAAGCCACTTGCCGTTAACCATGACCTCTACCGCCGAGCCATCCACGGCGATGAACAGGTCATTGACCGCCCGGATGGGCACCGTCCGACTGATCGCCTGCTTCTCCGGACCGTCCGACAGGGAGGAAGCGCTGCGATCCAGCAGGAGCTGTCCGTCCGCCGTCAGCGTCAGCAGGGTGCGCTCCTCGCCGTTGTCGTGAATGCGGAAGGTTTTGGGCAGCTCGCTTTGTGCCGTCTGAAACCGGGTCACGCCGGGCAGGTGCTCTGCGCCGGGCACAGGCGCTGCGGTCAAGCCCTCGCCGGTCACAGACAGCAGCCGGGGCAGGCTCATCACGCCCGACCAGCCTTTGTGGGCAACCCGGTCAGCCTCCGGCATCCAGCCGATCAGGATCGTCCGGCCGTCTTCATCCCGGAATACCTGCGGCGCGTAGAAGCCGTTGCGCTCCGGCTCCAGGATCTCGTCCCGCTCCTCACAGAAGCGCAGCTCGCTGTCCAGATCGCCGATCTTGGCATGGACTGCGCCGCAGGGCGAATAGATCAGCACGAAGCGGCCGTCCACCTGCGCCAGATTCGGGCACTCCCACGGGATGCCATCCGCTGTTTCGCTCTGGGCCAGGATGTGCCGGTAAGTCCAATGCTGCATGTCCGCGGAGGTATAGAGCAGCACGCAGCCCCGCTCCTCCACGCAGCCGCCCAGCACCATCAGGTACTGCCCCGCATACCGGAGCACACAGGGGTCGCGCCAGTCCCGGACGTGCATGCCGCCGTGGATATCGTCGGTGAGGGCATATGCGTCCGTCTGCACCAGCGTCGTCAGGTCGTCGTCCGCAGGCGCTGCCATCCACTGCTGCGCGCCGTGGACGCAGTCCCGGCCATTCTCCTGTGCGCCGATGCTGGTATAGAAGAAATGCGGCCGCCCCTGCGCATCCTTGCAGCAGCCGCCGGAGAAGCAATGCAGCTCCCCCCTGGCTTCGTCCGGCGTCAGCGCAACAGGCAGCGTTTCCCAGTGCAGCAGATCCCGGGAGCGGGCATGGCCCCAGTGGATATCGCCCCACTGATCGCCGTTGGGATTATACTGATAGAACATATGATACCAACCGCCGAAATGCACCAGGCCGTTGGGATCGTTGATCCAGTTTCGTTCAGGGCGGTAATGCCAGCTTGGCTTCATCCGCTGTGCCTCCTTTGGGGAAACCGGCTGCACACAAAGCAAACGGCAGCGCAGCCTTTTCTTCCCCGCATCAATCATGCTGGCTATTTCGATACCGGCGTATTGGATTCCTTCCTCATCCGGCACATTTCTGCCGCCTTTCTGCCCCTGCCGCGCCGCATTTCCGGGCACGAAAAAGCCGCAGCCCTTTCGGACTGCGGCGCAGGATGCTTTGATTACTCAGCGGCTTCCTCGGCAACAACCTTGTCGAAGACCAGCGCGAACCAGATTTCAGCATTGTCCTTGGTCGCGATGTTCTTTTCGCAGGCGGTGATCACGATCTGGCCGTCCAGGTTCATGCCGATGTACTTGAACTCCTCGATCTCCTCAAAGTCAAAGCCGGTCATGGCATTCCAGTACAGGTAATCGTCTTCGCCCTTGATGCTGACCTTGGCGGGGCCGAAGTTGGTGTCGGCGTCGTCATTGCCGCGAACAACGCTGTTCCAGTCAGACCAGACATTCTTCACCTTGAAGCCATCCTCGTCGATGTCTTCGGGCAGGGTAATCATACCGGCCAGGTCGTAGCAATGGGCATGGAAGTAGTTGGCCACGTCCACCAGGGGACCGGAGGGATCGTTGGCGGAAGCGTCAAACTTGGGCTCCAGATTCAGGAACATGGTGTTGGCGGGCACAGCGTAGAAGCCTTCCTCGCCTTCCAGGTCGTACTCTTCGATGCCGCCCTCGCTCATGTAGGCAGCAACCAGCACCCAATCGCCCGCCCAGGCGGTGACATGGGCATTGCCGACGGGCTTGCCGGGCTTGCCGTTCACATTGCCCAGCAGGTCAACGTTCTCAGCGCCTTCTTCAACCGCTTCATAAGCGATCTCGCGGGCATACACCAGGGTATTCTCGGTGCCGTACTCGATCTTGGCGGGCTCAGCGAAGGCAGTGCAGGCCAGCAGCATCATTGCGGCCAGAACCAGAGCAAGAATCTTCTTCATATGGGGTATCTCCTTTCATATCGGAACATCCCGCAAGATGTTCATTTACTAATGTGATTATACCATTTTCCCCCGCCCTTTGCAAGGGATTCAGGCAGAATTTACACCTGTGTTACACGCCGGAATAGGCCGCGAAGCCGCAGTCGATGGGCAGCACCACGCCGGTGATGGCGGAGGCAGCCTTGTCGTCGGTCAGGAAGAACAGACCGCCCAGCAGCTCCTCAGAATCCACGAAGCGGCCCATGGGAGTGCCGTTCAGGATCTTTGCGGAGCGGGCCGTGGGGGTGCCGTCCGCATTGAACAGCAGCGCACGGTTCTGGTTGGATACCAGGAAGCCGGGCGCGATGGCGTTGCAGCGGATGCCGGTGCCGGCGAAGTGGGTGGCCAGCCACTGGGTGAAGTTGGAGATAGCCGCCTTCGCGCCGGAATAGGCGGGAATCTTGGTCAGCGGGATGTAGGCGTTCATGGAGGAGATGTTCAGGATGTTGCCGGACTTGCGGGCAACCATGTCCTTGGCGAACACCTGGGTGGGCAGCAGGGTGCCCTGGTAATTGAGCTTGAACACGAAGTCAATACCATTGGCCTCCAGGTCGAAGAAGGTCTTCTGGCCTTCCTTGGCCTCATGCTGGTA
>JAFQIB010000044.1 GCA_017397765.1 Clostridia bacterium
TGCACTCACTCACTGGTCACTCGGCCATCACCGGGACAAGCCCGGCGCTGGCTATGCTCGGCAAATGCAAGCATTTGCTCTCGCTAGTCGGCGCGAGCGCCTCCCTCGTGCAACGACAAGTCGTTCTCCCGGCCGTTCGTTTGTGTAAGGAAGCTTTTCCTAACGGAAAAGCGCGAAAAACGCCGCACAGGGGCTTCGCCCCGTTTACCGCCCCGAAGGGGCTCGCCGATTTTCGATCTAAAGTCGAAGGGTTTGCGAGCCCTCCGACGCCTCCTGGAGTTTGTTGATGGTCTGACAGCGCCTGTGTTCTGCGGGCGCTGTTTTCTTGCTTTCGCCGGGCAGGAATGGTATAATGAAGAAAATCCGCATACGCCGGAGGAAAATATATGAAGCACATCTACAGTCAGTTCCGTCTGGAGGGCCGGGTAATCAGCTGCAGCCCGGTCAGCGGCGGTCATATCAACCGGACGTATCTGCTTGTCACCGCAAGGCCGCACCTGTATATCCTCCAGTGGCTCAACGGCCAGGTGTTCAAGGAGCTGGAGGGCCTGATGCGCAATGTTGCCGCAGTGACAGCGCATCTTCGCGCCCGAACGGCAGATCCGCGCCGGGCCCTGACGCTCGTCTCCACACTGGATGGCGCCCCCTGCCTGATGACGGAGGAGGGGGATTGCTGGCGGGTGTATGAGTACATCACTGACAGCATCTGCCTGGAGGCGGCGGAAACCCCGGAGGATCTGCGGCAGTCCGGCGTGGCCTTCGGCATGTTCCAGCGGGAGCTGGCGGATTTCCCGGCGGAGACGCTGACAGAAACCATCCCGCATTTCCACGATACCCCCGACCGGTTCCGCCTCTTCCGGGCAGCGATCGCCGAAGACCGGGCCGGCCGCCTTGCCGGTGTGCAGGACGAGGTCAGCCGCTTCCTGGCCAGGGAGGGGGAGGCCGGTGCGCTCCATGCGCTGCTCCGGGCTGGGGAGCTGCCGCTGCGGGTGACCCACAACGATACCAAGCTCACCAACGTCATGCTGGACGAAACGACCCGCGAGCCGCTGTGCGTGATCGATCTGGATACGGTGATGCCCGGCCTTGCCGCCCATGATTACGGCGATGCGATCCGCTTCGGCGCATCCACGGCAGCGGAGGATGAGACGGATCTGAGCAAGGTGGCACTGTCCATGCCGCTGTATGAGGCCTTCACAGCGGGATTTCTCGAGGGCTGCGGAGACCAGCTGACGGCCCGCGAGATCGAAACGCTGCCCCTGGGCGCAAAGCTCATCACCCTGGAGTGCGGCGTACGCTTTCTCACCGACTATCTGAACGGCGATGTGTATTTCGCCGTGAAGCATCCCGCGCACAACCTGGATCGTGCCCGCACCCAGATCCGCCTGGTGGAGGACATGGAGCAGAAGTGGGCGGACATGAATGCCGTTATCAGCCGGCTGCATCCGCAAAGCAGGTGAAAGAGCGTCTGCCTCTTCCGGGGTGGACATGCTGGAGGCCGGAGTGATGCGGCTGCGACAAACCGGACGTCCGTTGAAGGACGGATGCCCGGTTTTGTTGAGCGGGGGAAGGCGGCACGGCAGGTCTGCTGCGGATGATAATGCAAATGGCTTGCCACCCCCAAACAAGCATTATCGCTTTTCTCCGATTCTGGCAAAACAAAAACAGCAGGCTCCTGGCGGGAGGTTTCTTAAGGATCAATTTATCCAGCAACGAACAAACGAGCATCCGTGTTTGGATGCTCGTTTGTTTATGGGGCCCTCAAACGCAATGCACAGGAATGGTGCGTATAATTGCGCCCTCACCAAATGGTGGAAAACCGTTAACGGATCGATCAATCCTCCGTGCAGACATGGTAACTTTTCATCAATAGCGCTCCTTCATCAGTTTTTCCAGTTCTGCCCTGAGTTTGTTTCGGATTTCGCCGTGCGTTTCCTCGCTGTACTCTGCTTCTTTGGAAAATTTCTCCTCATGAGGATAGAGAAACACCGGTCCTTTTTTGTATTTCTCCGGTTCCCAGTCATATCGCGGATGGATGTGGGTGTGCAGGCTGTGGAAATCGTTCATCAGGGTGGAATAATTCAATCTTGTCGGTTTCATTACCGCCATAATGGCATCACCAATGAGGGTCATGTCGAAAAGGTACTGTTTCCTGTCCTCTGCGGACAGTTCGTTAAGGGAACCCGCCTCCGGGCAGGCTAACAACACACAATAACCCGGTAAAAACTGATAATCTCCTATTACAGCAAATCCACTTTTCATCCGGGCGATCACCATAGGATTTTCACCCCGTAGCGCAGCGCCTATTCGATCCTTTTTCCAACCATCCATGATCTAATCCTCCTGTTTTCGTTTTGATTTCATTCATCAAACGAATCAGCAAGCCTTTTCTTTCCAGCTTTCTCACGTTCAGCATCAAATCATTTTCCTTCTTAAAATCTGACAGCAAAAATGCCACTGATGCAACAATTTACACTGAAGGCACTTTTGTTTGTTCAAGTTTACCAGCATCTTTCGTGTTGTGACAATGCTGTTAATTGTTTGACTTGCCGGTGCTGTGTGATTACTATATGTGAATGATAATGCCTTCCTTTACATCGTACCTATTGCCTGCTGCTTCATTTCTGTTTGTCACTGTTCCGGCACAACCGCAAGGATGCATAGGTCTTCCGTCCCCTCGCACATCGTCATGTGGGTGTGGCCCTTGGGGCAGTAGTGGGTCTGTCCGGCCCGGATGATCTCCGTTTCCCCGTCCATGATGACCCTCGCCGTGCCGCTGAGCACATGCATGATCTCGCTGTTGGTCTCGTGGGTGTGCATGCCGATGGTGCTGCCCGATGGCAGACGGCCCAGCATGATGCGGTTCTGCCCGTCAAAGAACATGCGGGCATAGGTGATGCCCTCGCCGCCCTTGAAATTCGGCATCGCCTGCTCCGGGGTATTCATCAGATCCAGGATCATGCGTCTCTTCCTTTCATTTGAAAGCCCGCCCGGTCAGCCGTATGCAGCTGTCCGGACGGGCCTTTGTCTGTTCAGTCATGTCAGTTGATCTTGACGCCGTAGATGTAGCTGGTGTTTTTGCCGGTGGTGCCGATGACCAGCATGTCGTCGTACACTGCGGGAGAACCCTCGATGACGCCGTTGACAGCCAGGGTGCTGACCGTCTCGCCGGTCAGGCCGTCCAGCAGATAGAGGACGCCGCTGGAGCAGGCCTGGATGATCCAGCCCTTGCCCGCCTCGTCATACACCGCCACGGGGGAGGCGTAGCAGTAGGCCTCCATCGTCTTCGACCAGACGACCTCGCCGTTTTCCTTGTCCAGGGCGATGATCACGCCGGGGACAGCCTCGTCACTGCCCAGCTTCTGGGCGCCGGTGGCGCTGACGCTGGACAGGGTGAAGTACACCAGCTCGTCCAGCCCGTGCTGACCGATGACCGGGGAAGCCATGGCGCCGGGGATGATAATGTTGTTGAAGGTGACGTCCTTCTTCTTGCCCTTGGCGCAGTGGATGGCAAAGGCCCAGTCCTCCTCGCCGGTCATGGCGTCAAAGCGGCGGATGCTGACGTCGCCCTTGGTGCGGCCGGAATTGACCAGGTTGGCCGTGTAGAGCCACAGCCGGCTGGTTTCGTTCTCCTCCAGATCCAGCGCGATGGCTGCCCGGACGGAATCGCCCGTATCCACCGCCCAGACCGTGGTCATGGTCGTGGTATCCACGCAGCGCAGCACGCCGTCCAGATCCGCGTAATAGGCGTAGTTGGCATACATCGCCAGGGAGGATTCCACCGCTACATTGGTGCTCTTCTGCCCCTTGGTGTGGCTCATCATGGTGACGGTCTCGGCGGGCTCGGCAAAGTCGTAGACGATTTCGCCCGTTTCCCTGTCCGCCACGCGCAGGCTCATGGTCAGCTTCTCGGTGTACAGCAGGCCGTTGGTGCCGATGGCCACCAGGGTGCCGGTGGTACGGTCGATCAGCGCAGAGGTATCAAAGGCGCCGGCGGCGTTCTCGCTGTAGGGGCGCTTGAGCTTGCGGTCCAGACCGTCGATCAGGCGGAGCCGCTTGAGGTTCATCAGGTTGTAATAATACAGGCCGATATTATCGCTGGTGCCGCTCTTCATCTTGCGGGCATACTGGCCGAAAGTCATCATGGGATAGCTCAGGGGATGCAGGCTGGGGGTGGCGCGCATGGGATAGCCGAATTCGATTGCCTCCCGGGTCGCGCTGCCGTCCAGCAGGTCAAGGAAGTAGATGTTGCCGTCCAGTCCGGCGACAATGACCTCCTTCATGTTCTTCTGATCCTTGCGTTCCTGCGCCAGATCCATGTTCTTGCGCACGTCCGTGGGCCACTTGGCAATCACGGGCTGACCCGTCCAGCCGATGCCGTAATAATTCCGGCTGCTGCCTGCAACGCTGCCCGCTTCCACCGTCCAGGCCAGGGAGAGGCTGCCGGCACCGTCCACGCGGCCGACGGCTGCGTTCTGGCGGAAGGCGTTGCCGCGGAAGGTCGTCACGCCGAAGGGCTGGGTGAGGTAGGCGTCGGAAGCCGGCATGTTCAGCGGCTTGGCGCGCTCATATTCCTTGGCCTTCTTGCCATCCTTGTAGATCTCCGTTTCCGTGATCAGGGAGGGCTCGGCGCCGGGCGCAGCCGAAGCGGTCAGCGGCGGCGTTACCTCGGGCGTGGGAGAGGGCTCCTGCACGGCTTCTTCCGTCGGCGCTGCGGTGGGCTCCGTTGTGGGCGCGGCCTCCGTCTCCTCGGGCAGGGGCGTTTCCGCCGTCTCCGGGACGGGGGTGGCCGTGGGCATCAGAGTGGGCGTTGCTGTCACGGACAGGGTGGGGGTCGCCGTCACCAGGGGCGTGGGCGCGCCCAGCACCTCCAGCGCCACCTGAACGGATTCGGGGGTGGGGGCGGGCGTTTCCGTGGGGGCCTGGGTCACCGGGGCGGGCGTTGCCGTGGGGGCCTGCGTGGGCGCATCGGTTGCCGCCGGGGTGGCGGAGGCTGCCTGAGCCGGTTCGCCGGTGACCGTTGCAGGCGTTACGCTGCCCGTGGGATTGCCCACGCCGACGCTGATGCTCTGCCACAGCCCGGTATCCACCCAGCTTTCGCCGTTCTGCATCTGGGCCTGCACACGGCCCTCAAAGTCATTCTCCAGGGTCAGGTCGAACATCCAGACGATGGTGCTCTCGCTGTTGGGGGCGGACAGGGTCGTCACGGTGGGGATGGGCTCGCCGGCCTCATCCACGATGCGCACTGCCGTCACATGGGAGGAGGTGACCATATGGAAGACGATCTTGTAGGGCGCGGTAGCCTGAGAGATGGCGGCCGTAAAATCGCTGGCAGTAGCCGGCGCAGGCTTTTCGTCCTCCTGATCGCCGTTCAGCAGCGCCTTGACCGGCTCGGTCACCGCGCGCTTGATATCGCCCAGCAGACCCTCTGCATCATCCGGGATCATCAGCAATCCGACGATTATCGCCGCCAGCACCAGCAGGGCGATGATCACGGCGATCAGCCCGCGGCTGGAGCGCTCTTCCTCCACCGGTACGTCCTCATAGGCAATTCGGCGGGAGCTGCGGTTGTCCGCCTCAGGGGTGCGGACTCTGCGGGGCGCCTCTGTTTCCGGCCGACGCGCCCGGGGCTCCTGCGTGCCCAGCTGCTGCAGGGGCGCATAGCCCTCGGCATTCACCGGCCTGCGGACTGCGGGCGTCGATTGGGTCTGCGGCTGCTGCGCGCGGTGGGGCGGCTGGCCGGAAAGGGCGGCAGGGCGCGGCACGCCCTGGGAGGGCACCCGGACGCGGGCCGTTTCCGCCGGGGGCACCTGCTGCGTGAAGCCGGGAGACAGCTCGTGCTCTTCCGCCTTGGGCGGCACCGCCATCTGCGCCAGCGTGTCGGGCAGCAGCAGATCCTCATTGTCCGGCAGCCGGACGGAGGCTTCAAAGGGATTCTCCTGGAACGCTGCAGGCTCTGCGGGCTGCGGTACCTGCTGGTCCGCCCCGAAGAAATCCGGATCGTCAAAGGGATTCTCTGTTTCTTCGATCAGGCCGGCGAATCGCTCCGTCCGGCGGCGGCGGGCAGGCTTCTCTGCGGCAGGGACTGCGCCGGTCAGCGGTTCCACTGCCCGGGTCGCCTGCTCGTCTGCCTGCTGGTTATCCTTGAACAGATCCATGAAGGCTCTTGCTCCTTTACTCAAAGGCCTGCCTGGAAAAAATCAAAGCCAGGCCCATATTTTCGCTTGTGGGGGCATACCCTATTATAGCGCAATTTGCGCGCAATCACAACCCCGGCGCGGCGGCAGGATGTAAATCTTTCGTAACATGCCGCGCAGAAGCCCTTCAGTATATTATAAAGGAGAAGAACCCCCCATGTCAACCATTCAGGCGAACCCGGCTGCGCCCGTGCAGGCCGGATTCCTTCCCGGCTCCGGCGGCTTTCCCGCCAGCCGCACCTGCGCTGTGCTGCAGCAGGCCGGCCAGGCGGCACAGAACGCCAGGCAGCGCTGCCTTTCCGCGGCCCAAAGCCTCTCCGGCGCAGGCCTTTATGTGCTTGTTCACGCCCTTCACTTTACTGCGGCCCAGGAGAAGGAGCATGCGGCTGTTTTCCGCGGGCTGCTGGCGGCCCGGGGCGTGCAGCTGCTGCCCGATGACCTGCCCTGCGCAATGCCTGCTGACCCCCTTGCGCTGCTGCAGGGGCTGATCCAAAGTGAAGCGGATGCCGCAGAGCGCCTTTATCCCCTGTGTGCCGAGACCGCCCGGGCAGAGGGCTATCCGAGGATCGCCGGGGCCCTCTTGCGCATGGCCGAGACAAAAGACCGGCATGTCCGCCGCTTCCGCCAGTACGAGCAGGCGCTGCGATCGGGCACGCTCTTCCGGCATGATACCCGGGTCTCCTGGGTGTGTATCCCCTGCGCCCAGCTCCACATCGGCTGCGAGCCGCCGGAGCGCTGCGCCAGCTGCGGCAGCGACCGGGGGCATTTCATCCGTTCAAGCGGCTACCCTTTTGCCCTGGAGGAATGACCTCCGCAGTCCGGCATGCATCTTGTGTGCCGGGCTCAGCGTATCGACAAAGTGCTTTAGGCACTTTGTCGAGGAATTGCACTCGCGCACTGGTCGAGCCATAAATGGCTCTCCCGGCCGTTTGCTCGTGTAAGGAAGCGATTTTGCAAGCAAAATCGCGCGAAAATCGCCGCGCATGTCGCCGATTTTCGATCTAAAGTCGAAGGGCTTGCGAGCCCTCCGACGCCTCCCGGAGTATGTTGATGGTCTGAGTCCGGCACGCACCTTGTGTGCCGGGCTTTTTCTGTTCTGCAGCAGCGATGGTTCTCTTTGACACCGGGCGCGCCCTGCGGTATAATGGATGCAGTTCTTTGGAGGAGGTTCCGTCCATGAAGCATCGTTTTGAGCGCGCGCCGCGTATCCTCCTGCTGCTGGCGCTGGGCGTCGGGCTGGTATGGGGCTACAGCGCCCTCAATGCCGCGCATCAGGCGGCATACCCGGGCCTGTATGCAACGCCGCCGTTCCTGTTTATCCTGCTGGCCATCTTTCTTATGCTGGTGACCACGCCGCTGGTCATGTACCTGACCGGCGCAGCCTGCGGTTACCGGCTGAAGCGCCTGCAGCTGCTGTTTGTTGAGATCACCCGGCGCGAGCGGCTTCACGTCCGGCTGACCGGGCGTATCCGGCTCGGCATCCTCATGCTGCCGCCCCGTACCGACGGCACCGCGCCCTGCCAGCTGTATGTTGCATCGCCCTTTCTGTGTTATGGGGCGCTGGGAGGGCTGGCGCTGCTGCTATCTGCGGTCTTCTGGCAGACAAGCGCTGCCCGGGGCCTGCTGTATGCCGCCTTCCTGCTCCTGCTTTTCCTGCTGGTCTCCCTGCTGCCCACGACAAATCGCCTGGATGGCTTGTCCGTGCTGCTGGCGCTGCGCCGCAGCCGGGAATTCCGCCGGAGCTGGGCCTGTGCCATGTACATCAACGGCGCCCTGATGGACGACTGCCGGCTGATCGACATGCCGGAGGACTGGTTCCTGACCGAGCCGCCCAGCCGGATCAGCCATCCCATGTTCCAGGCGCACATCATCAACAGCGTCTCCCGCCGCATGCGCCAGGAACGCTTTGACGAGGCCTATGCGCTGCTGCAGCCGCTGCTTGCCCTGCCGCCGGGTCCGGCGACCCATGCGGTCATCGCCTGCTCGATCCTCAACGGCGCGGTCTGCGAGGCCCTGGCGTCGCTGCCGCCGGTCTGCCTGAACCAGCTGGAGCAGCCCAGCGTGCAGTACATGACGCCCGCGGCCTGGCAGCCCCGCTATCTGACGGCCCTGTATGCCCGTGCGCTCCTGATCGACCGGGACGAAAAGAAGGCCGGCGAGCTGCTTGCCCAGCTCCGGCAGGCTGATCCGGCGCAGATCGAAGACGAGATGATCCGCCTGCTGCAGGCAAAAGTAGAGAATCAAACAAAGGAGAATCCCCATGAAGAACAATAACACCCCGAACAAGAAGAAAAAGAAGGTCGGGGGCCTTCTGATCTATATCGTCCTGCTGGTCATTTCCGGCTGTGTGGGCTTCTTCGGCGCGGACGCGATCGACGCCCTCCTCGGCGGAAACGACGCGCTGCTCATCCCCTATCTGCTGCTGGGCTTTGCCGGGCTGATCCTGGGCTTTGTGCTGCAGATCATCCTGCATGAGGGCGGTCACCTTGTTTTCGGCCTGATGAGCGGCTACAGCTTCCTGTCCTTCAATGTGTTCGGCTTCGTCTGGCACAAGGGCGAGAATGGCCGCTTCCGGATGAGCCGGCATCAAATTGCCGGCATCGGCGGCCAGTGCCTGATGGTCCTGCCGCCCTACAATGACGGCAATTTCCCCTTCATCCTTTACAATCTGGGCGGCGTGCTGATGAACCTGATCAGCGCGGCGTTGTTCGGGCTGCTGATGTTCCTTCTCCCCGTCACCTGGCTGCGCATCCTGCTGGCCGGACAGGTGATTGCCGGGCTGATCTCTGCGGTGACCAACGGGCTGCCCATCCCCGGCGGCACGGTGCAGAACGACGCCTCCAACATCCTCTGCATCCGCAAGGATGCCACTGCCCGGCGGGCCTTCTGGGTGCAGATGTCCGTCGCGGCGGCCCAGGGACGCGGGCTCCGCCTGAAGCATATGCCTGACGACTGGTTTGAGCCCCTGCCTGAGGAGAAGCTGGACAACCCCATCGTGGGCAGCGTGGCGGTCATGAACACCAACCGGCTGATGGATCAGCTGGATTTTGAAGGCGCGCTGGCGGAGATCCGCAAGCTGCTGGCCCGGGAAAAGGGCGTGCTGGGCATCTACCGCGCGCTGATGACCTGCGACGGCGCGGTCTGCGAAATGGTGCTGAGCGAACCGGGCGAGCTGACTGCCCGGCTGGAGGACGCGGAGGTCAGCCAGGTGCTCAAGGCCATGAAGACTTCCCCCACGGTGCTGCGCACCAGATACGCTGTTTCCCTGCTGAAGGACCGGGACACCGCCGCTGCCGAGAAGCATCTGGCCGCCTTTGAGACCGCTGCCAGACAGTACCCCAATCCCCAGGATATCGTCAGCGAACGGGAGCTGATCTTTGCCATCCAGACCGCGGCGCTCCGCAGCACGCTCCCTGCGCAGAAGGAGGCCGCCCTGTGAGCACTGTTTCGCATCATAAGCTTGTGCGCGATCTGATCCCGCAGATCATCGAAGCCTCCGGCAAGCGCTGCAGCACCCGGATTCTTTCCGACGAAGCATACCTCCGGGCGCTGGACATGAAGCTCCAGGAGGAGCTGAATGAATACCAGGCGGACAAGTCCCTGGAGGAGCTGGCGGATCTGCTGGAGGTCATGATGGCCGTCTGTGAAGCCCGGGGCCATGATTTCAGCGAGGTCGAAGCCCTCCGCCGGAAGAAAGCCGAGGCCCGCGGCGGCTTCCGGGCGCGCATCCTGCTTGAATCCGTCACGGAATAAGGAGGCACCATGGCCCGCGATATTCTCTTTGACCACGGCAATGCCCGGTTTTCCTACCGCATCTCAGCCCTGATCGTGCAAAACGGACGGGCGCTTGTGCAGTGCCCCGTCGGCACCGGCGACTATGCCTTCATCGGCGGACATGTCGCCTTTGGGGAAACCGCGAGGGAGACCCTCGTCCGCGAGATCCGCGAGGAGCTGCATGCAGACGCCGTCATCGGCGATCTGGCTGCGGTGGGGGAGGTCTGGATCGACTGGGGCCGCTGCCCCGACGGCACGCCCCGGCACTGCCATCAGATCGGACTCTACTTCCTCGCCACGGTGGAGGAAGCCCAGCTGCCCCCGGCAGACCGGTTCTTCGGCTACGATGAGGCCGGAGGAGAAAAATACGCCATTGAGTACATCTGGGTGCCGCTGGCGGAGCTGGCCTATCTGACCGTCTATCCCCCGGAGGTCCGGGATCATCTGCTCCGGGGCTGCCCGGATGTGCTGCACTTCACCTATTCCGAGCTGGACGGGGATACCCGCTGGCCCGACTGAAGGAGGTTTCCCCATGGATACCCTCATCCGCCCTGCCGCCCCCGGCGATTTGGCCTTCCTCATGGCCCATGACCTGCATGTTGCGCCATCGGAGCTGGATCAGCTGATCCATCGGGGGCGCATCACGATCATCGAAGCCGCCGGCGAGCCCATCGGCTGGCTCCGCTGGAATCTCTTCTGGGACAACACGCCCTTCATGAATCTGCTGTACCTGCTGGACGGCCACCGGCTCAAGGGCCATGGCCGGGCGCTGGTGAACCATTTCGAGCAGCAGATGCGGGAAAAGGGGTACGCCGCCGTGATGACCTCCACCCAGGCCAACGAGGCTGCCCAGCATTTCTACCGCCATCTGGGCTATCAGGATATCGGCGGCTTCCTCCTGCCCGGAGAAGCCTTTGAGCTGGTGCTGCACAAGGCGCTGTAAGCCTTGACAGCACCGGGCTGCGGCGATACAATATTCCGGGCTGCAAGCAGCCTTTCCCCATCAACACACAGGGAGAACTTTCATGTTCTGCGATGATAACAGCTATATGGCGCCGCTCCATCTGGCCGGGCGGCTCATCATGGAAAACGGCGGCGAAACCTACCGGGTGGAGGAAACCATCACCCGTATGGGCCGGGCCTTCGGCTTCACGGAGGTGGAAAGCTTCGCCGTGCCCAGCGGCATCTTCATCAGCTACCGCAAAAGCGACGGCAGCATTGAAACGGCGGTCAAGCGCGTGCAGCGCAAGGGCACCGATCTGACCCGCGTGGACGCTGTCAATGCCGTTTCCCGCCGCATGGAGGCCGAGCAGCTTTCCTGCGAAGAGGTCATGGCCTTGCTCCGGGAGATCGAAGCCCGTCCGCCCAAAATCACCAAGCTGGGGCTGGTGGCTGCCGTGGCGCTCTCCTCTGCCGGCTGGGCCATCATGTTCGGGGGCGGGGTGCGGGACAGCATCACGGCCTTCTGCGTGGCATTTCTGGGGCAGGCCATCGCCTTTGCGCTGGATAAGGCGGGCATGCGCTCCTTTGTTTCCACGCTCCTGGGCAGCTTTCTGGGGACGCTGTTGCCCATGCTGATCAATCAGCTCGGCGGGGGATTGACGGTGGACGCGACCGTTGCCGCCTGCCTGATGCCCATGCTGCCCGGCCTGGCAATGACAAATGCCGTTCAGGATACCCTGCGCGGCGATATGGTGTCCGGCATCTCCTCGGCGACTAGCGCGGTGCTCACCGCCAGCATGATCGCCGGCGGCGCCCTGATCGGCACAACCGTGTTCAATCTGCTGACGGGAGGTGGCCTGCTATGATGGAACTGACCCTTCAGCTGCTGCTCAAGCTTGTTTCCAGCTTTGTGGGCACGCTGGGCTTTGCCATTTTCATGCACGCGCCCAAGCGGGCCTGGCTGCCTGCCAGCGCCGTAGGCGGCGTTGCGTATGCGCTGTACTGGGCGCTGCAGCAGTTCAGCCTGTCCGAGCCCCTGGCGATCTTCGTTGCTGCGCTGCTGGGCTCGCTCCTGGGGCAGCTGCTGGCCCGCCGGATGCAGATGATCGCCACCATTTTCATCCTGCTGGCGATGATCCCCCTCGTGCCCGGCCTGGGATTGTACCGCTGTATGCATCTGCTGGCGCAGGAAATGTACTCCGCCGGGGCTGATGCAGGTGTGCGCGCGATGGTGGATATCGTGATGATCGCCCTGGGCATTGCGGTGGGCAGCTTTACCTTCCGGCTCTTTGTCCGGCCCGCAGTGCCCGGAAAGGGGGCGGCGAAATGAGCATCACCCTGATCGCCGTGGGAAAGATGAAGGAAAAGCCCTACCGCCAGATGGCGAATGAATACCTCAAGCGCCTGAGCCGGTACGGCAGGATCGAGGAGATTGAGCTGCCCGACCTGCCCGAGCCCGCCAATTCTTCCCCTGCCATCGAAGCGCAGATCAAGGAAAAGGAGGGCGAGGCGATCCTCAGCCGCATCCGGCCCTCGGATTATGTCATCGCCATGACCATTCCCGGCAAACAGTGGGATTCCCCCGGCCTTTCCCGCCATGTGGACGAGCTGATGAGCCGGGGCCAGTCCAGCCTGGTGTTCCTCATCGGCGGCAGCCTGGGGCTGAGCGACAAGGTGATCGCCCGGGCGGACGAGGAGCTGTCCATGTCGAAGATGACCTTCCCCCATCAGCTGGCCCGGGTGATGCTGCTGGAGCAGCTCTACCGGGCGATGAAGATCCGCGCCGGCGAACGCTATCACAAGTGAAAGGGGAATCTCCATGAGCAAGAAAACCAATAAGAAGCTGGATCTCCGCTCCCTGCTGGCGTTTGCGGTAGTGGCGCTGCTGCTGCTGGCTGCCCGGCATTTCGGGCTGATCCCTCCGGAGGATTCCGGCGCTCCTGCGCCCGCCGCAGCCGGCGCGCTCATTGACCCGCAGGAGATCGCCGACTACGTCTTCACCCACGGGGAGCTGCCGGACAACTTCATCACAAAAAAGGAAGCGCAGGCTCTGGGCTGGGACAGCTCAAGGAATGACGTGTCCGACGTGGCGCCCGGCAAATCCATCGGCGGCGACCGCTTCGGCAACTATGAAGGCCTGTTGCCCAGCGCCAAGGGCCGCACCTGGTACGAGGCCGACGCCAACTACCGCGGCGGAAACCGGGGCGCAGAGCGCGTCGTCTATTCCAATGACGGGCTGATCTACTATACCAGGGATCACTACAAGACCTTCACCCAGCTGCATCCCAGCAGATGAACATCGCCCTCTCCGGCTTCCGGGGAGGGCATTTTACATGTCCCGCAGCCCGCGCGCCCTGTTCATTCCCTGTACTTTCCTTTACATCCGGCGGAAAATCGGGTATAATAGCATATCCGCCCTGCACCCCGCCGGCAGCCGAAGCGCCGGACGGCCCCGGGCAGGCGGCAGTCCCCCTTTTCCATAACGACGGGTACCCGACAGGGACCTGAACGGAGGTAATGAAACATGAATACCCGCAAGAATCTGTACAATCTGGTGCTGCTGGGCGTCCTCGCCGGTCTGATCTTCCTCATGGGCCAGACGCCCATCGGCCTGATCCCCCTGGGCTTCTGCAATGTGACGCTGCTGGTGATCCCGGTGGCGGTCGGCACCATCTATATGGGCTGGAAGCATGGCCTGGTGCTGGGCGCGGCCTTCGCGGCGACCTCGCTGGTCTCTGCGCTGACCAAGCCCTCCGCGCTGGTGGCGACCCTCATGGGCGCTTCTCCGATCCTCGCCATTGTGATGACCGTGCTGCCCCGCCTCTGCATCCCGCTGGTGATCTGGGGCGTTTATCAGCTCCTGAGCCGCAAGCAGAAGCATGCCGCCGCGGCTGTTGCCGCCGCCTGCGGCTCCCTGACCAACACCGTTTTGTATCTGGGGCTCATGCTCCTGTTCTATATCCTCTGCGGCATTGACAACACCAAGGTGCTGACCACCATCGCCGCAGTGGCCGGCGGCGCAGGTCCGCTGGAGGCGCTGGCTGCCGCCATCATCGTGCCGCCTATCCTGACTGCCCTGTGGAAGATCAAAAAGGTATAAGGGGCTTCGAACGCTCTCTACAATCGGAGGCAATCCATGATTCTTACCCTTGACATCGGCAATACAAACATCAAAACCGCCCTCTTCGACGGGGACGAAATGGTGAACTACTGGCGTTTGTCCACCAGCATCACCAATACCTCTGACGAATACGGCATCACCATTATGAGCCTTTTCCGCCATGCGGGCCATGATCCCAAGGACGTGGAGGGCATCGTGATGTCCTCCGTCGTGCCCACGGTCAACTTCACCATCGAGCATATGTGCCAGAATTACTTCGGCATCACCCCCATGGTGATCGGCCCCGGCGTGAAGACCGGTATCAACATCCGCTATGAAAACCCCCGCGAGCTGGGCAGCGACCGCATTGCCAACGCGGTGGCCGCCTTTGAGGAGTACGGCGGGGAAAAGCCGGTCATCTTCATCGACTTCGGCACCGCCACCACCTTCGGCGTGGTGGACACGGATGAAAAGACCGGCACCGGCTCCTTCCTGGGCGGCGCGATCTTCCCCGGCATCAAGCTGGCCTCCGAGGCCCTGACCTCCGGCACTGCCAAGCTGCCCCGCTTTGCCCTGGCCAAGCCCGAGCATGTCATCGGCCGCACGACGCTGACCAATTTGCAGTCCGGCATGTTCCACGGCTATGTGGGCATGGTGTCCAACGTGGTCAAGCGGATGAAGCAGGAGCTGGGCCGTGATGCGCTGGTGGTCGCCACCGGCGGCATGGCCGTGCTGATTGCCGAGGAGAGCAAGGTTATCGACAAGCTGGACGGCCTGCTGACCCTCAAGGGTCTCAGGCTCATCTATGAGCGGAACAGATAACTTTCCGGCAGCGCAGCCATGGGGCGCTTTCGTTCCGGGACGGCTGCGGGTGCATCCCGATATACACAGACACGGAGGCTATACACATGAAAGAAGTTGTGATCGGTTTTCTGGGCTGCGGCAATGTGGGCGGCGGCGTATGGAATCTGCTGGAGAATTTCAGCAAGGAGATTGCCCACCGCAATCATCTGCGCGTCCGCGTGAAGAAGGTGCTGGTGCGGGATGTGAACAAGGCCCGCTCCTGCGCCGTGCCTGCGGAGCTGCTGACCACCGACGTCAACGAGGTCGTGTGCGACCCGGAGATCTCCATCGTCGTGGAGTTCATGGGCGGCGAGCAGCCCGCGACGGAGTATATGCTCCTCGCCCTGCGCGCGGGCAAGACCGTCGTGACCGCCAACAAGGTGGCCCTGGCGCTGAACTGGCACCGCCTGCAGGCTGCCGCACAGGAAAAGAACGTCGGCCTGTACTACGAGGCCAGCGTCGGCGGCGCAATTCCGATCATCAACGTGCTGCAGAATTCCCTGCAGGCCAACCGCATCGGCCACATGATGGGCATCATCAACGGCACGACCAACTATATCCTTTCCCGCATGTATGAAAACGGCGAGGACTATCGGGATGTGCTGGGCGACGCCCAGCGCCTGGGCCTGGCAGAGCCCAATCCCGCCGCAGACGTGGAGGGCCTGGACGCCGCCTACAAGCTGTCCATCATGGCCAGCCTGGCCTTCCACGGCCGGGTGCCCTTCTCCAAGGTGTATGCCGAGGGCATCACGAAGCTGACTGCCATGGATATCTCCTGCGGCAAGGAGATGGGCTATGTCCTCAAGCTCCTGGCCATCGCCAAGCGGGAAGGCAATACCGTGCAGGTGCGCGTCCATCCCACCTTCCTGCCCCAGGCTCATCCGCTTTCCTCCGTCAACGGCAGCTTCAACGCGATCTACCTCCACGGCCACGCCTGCCAGGAGATGATGCTTCAGGGCCGCGGTGCGGGCGATATGCCCACTGCCTCTGCCGTGGTGAGCGACATCCTGCGCGCAGCAACCGCCCACGAGCACATCCACCCCACCTTCGCCAATACTGCGGAGGCAGATCCCTCCCTCGTGTTTGACGACAACTGGGAGAGCCAGTACTTCGTCCGCCTCGCTGCGGAGGACCGCCCCGGCGTGCTGGAGAAGATTGCCGGCTGGCTGGCCCGGGAGAACGTCTCCATCGCCACCATGCTGCAGAAGGGTAAGGCTGACGACGGCCGCGTGCCGCTGATCATCGTGACCCACGCCGCCCGGGAGCAGTCCCTGCGCAAGGCGCTGGCCAGCTTCGACAAGGCGGTGTGCACGGTGGAATCCGTCATCCGCGTGGAGGCCTGAGCCGCCTGATAATTGGACAAGGGAGGGCAGTGCCATGCGCGAAATCCAGCTGCACCGCATCTACCGCCATTTCAAAGGCGACTATTATCTCGTGGAGGACCTCGCCCGCGACGCGGAAACCGGGCAGCCCATTGTCATCTACCGTCCGCTCTACGGCGACGGCGGATTATGGGTACGCCCGCTGGACATGTTCCTGAGCCCGGTGGACAGGGAGAAATATCCCGTCTGCCAGCAGACATACCGCTTCGAACTGGTTGAAGTGGAAAGTGTGACGCACAGATAAAAACGCAAGCCCCGGCAGGATGCATGTCCTGCCGGGGCTCTGCCTTCTCCTTAAGGGAAAGCCTTTCATTACTGCAGCTCCGGGGGAATGCTGTTATCGATCACCCCACAGGTCAGGTGCGCAGCATTCACATTGCCGCTGCACTCGAGCCGGTTTGCGTGCAGCTTATAGCAATCGTAAATCCCACCGCACACGATACTGCCGATGGAATTGATCGCGCTGGCCTTCACATCCCCCTGGACGCGCGCATCCCCGTTGATGCTGCCGTCCACAATGATGGACTGATGGCATACCACATCCCCGTTGATGGAGCCGTTCGCAATAACATGCCCGTACACTTCCACCTTGAAATACTGCGTGCGCTCATTGCAGTTGCGGGGGAACGCGATCTCAATGGGCGGATCGTCCGGCGACATTCGCGGCGTAACGGAGAGCACCTGCCGTCCCCGCAGCTGTACGATGCGGATGACGCCGTCGTCCTCCTGCGGCAGCCCTTCGATCCCGCAGGACATATCAAGGGAAAACAGCGCGTCGATGGTTACGCCAAAGAACGACGCAATCTCCGGCAGCAGCGCAATGTCCGGCGTATTCGTGCCCGTTTCCCATACTTAAAGATACAGGTATCACTTATTCAATCTTGCCGATGAAGCGGTAGTAAATCTCCACTTCCTGCACTCGGCTGCCATCGGCATCCTTGGTTGCCTCATGGACGACGACCTTCTCAATCAGCGCGTTCAGCAGGTCAGCAGACAGTTCTGTGATATTGGTGTACCTGCGGATTAGCTCGATCCACTTTTCCGCGTCCTGTACGGACTGCTGCTCCGCATCCATGCTGGAGCGAAGCTGCTGAATCTTTGCGTCCAGCTCCTGCTGTTCCGTCTGATATTTCTCGGACAGCATGTTGAAGTTGTACTCCGTGATGCGCCCTGCCGACCAGTCCTCATACATCTTCATAAACAGGCTGTCGATCTCTGCCTTGCGCTTTTCGGCCTTGCGGAGCTCTGCGGCCTGCTTTTTCTTTGCAGCATTGCGTTCCCGGTCTGTTGCGCCCATCAGGCGCGTCAGCAGCTTTTCCTCATTCTGCTGGGCCTGCTGCGACCAGTACTGTAAGCGGGACAGAACATAGGCGCAAAGTACATCCTCGCGGATGTAATGCATGGAGCATTGGTGGAGTCCCTGACCATTCTTGCTGCAATGGTAATAGCCATCGTAACCGTTCTTTGTTTTGCGGCGACCGTGTCCCAAAGACCAGCCGCAGTCCGCGCACTTGATCAGTCCAGCGAAAAGCTGCAGCTCTCCGTTCTTCTGTGAACGTCGGCGAGTGTCGATCATCTCCTGCACACGCCGGAAGTCCTCTTCAGAGATAATGGCTTCATGGGTGTTTTCAACCTTGAACCATTCATCCCGTGGTTTTCGAACCTTCTTCTTGTTCTTGGAGGAGATATTGCTCTGTCGGTTGTGGATGCTATGCCCGATGTACACCTCATCTTTGAGAAGTTTTTTGACCTGCGCTATCGTCCAGACATAGGCCTTGTCTTCGGGCTGACCGGCATAGATATGGGCAAAAGTGCCATACCGGTGGTAGTTGAGCCAGCCCGGTGAAGGAACCTTCTCATTTAGAAGGATGCGAGTGATCTTTGATGCGCCAGATCCCTGGACAGCCAGGTCGAAGATCTTCTCCACGATCCATCGGGTGTCCGGGTCAATGATCAGATGCCCCTTTTGCTCAGGATCGCGCATGTACCCAAGCGGCGCATACGCACCACCATGCAATCCATTCGTAAACTTGGTGCGCAGCGCAGCCTTCACCTTCTTGCTGGTCTGCCGAGCGTGCATCTCGTTCAGGATGTTCAGGAACGGAGCCAGCTCACTCTCGCCATTCAGGGTGTCCACATTGTCGTTGATGGCAATGTAACGCACGCCTTTGCTGGGAAAGTAGAAGTCCGTGTACTGGCCAGTCATGACGTAATTGCGGCCGAGTCGGGACAGGTCTTTCGTGATGACGCAGTTGATCTTGCTGTCTTCGATGTCGTCGATCATCCGCTGAAAAGCAGGACGATCGAAATTTGTTCCCGACCAGCCATCGTCGATGTACTCGTCCACCACGTTCAGACCATGCTCCTGCGCGTATTGGCGGAGCATCATTCTCTGCGTGCTGATGCTGCCGGATTCGCCGGACAGCTCATCATCACGGCTGAGTCTCATGTATAGTGCTGTATTGTATATCAGTTGCTTCAAGGAAATCCTCCTCTCGATCTTGAAACAACCCACGCTTACACAATACTTGCAAGTCAAGTATAGCATAAGCGCGGGCGTTTTGGTAGTTCTTTTTAAGTTGCCATCCCGGCGCGGTGGATCACGTCTTCCATCAGCAGATCGAAGGGTTTTCCCTGCGGGGCGAAGTGCTCGGAAATCTTGATCCGGCAGTTACGGATCATAAAATACTGCGTACCGTCATCGTCGGTGACGGTGGTGCCGGGATTCGTTCCGGCGCGGGTGTCCTCGTTGATAACCTGGGTCATGGTTCCTCCAAATAGTGAATTCATAAATTGTCGTCATGGTAAATCACCTCCCTCGGGCGTGATCGTGTTTGTTCTTTTCAGGATGATGCTCCTGTGTTTGCTTGTGTATATTCAGTTGTTCGCGGAGAGAATGGCGCTCCTCGGCGGCGGGCTGTTCACCCAGTTCTGTGTCAATGATGCGTTCTGCTTTGGTCAGCAGGCCAGGCCGATAATGCTTTCCATAGGTATCTTGCAGGCGCTGGACGAGACCTTCCCGACGCTCTGTACGAATGGTGGCGCGCTCTGTCTGCACCGTTGTCAGATCAGCAGCGTCTACCTCAGCAAGTGCTGCATCATAGTCAGCACGGATGCTCGCCTTCTGAGTAGATAGCTGCTCATGCTGTGCAACCAGGCGGGTCATGCTGACGTTCAAGTCCTTTTCCTGGCGCGCCACACGCTTGATGTCGCCGTCAGGGACAGATGCCAGCAGCTGCTCCTTACGGAAGCGGAGTTCTTCAATGTCTTCTGTCAAGGAAGCAACCTCCTGGCTGATTTGATTGGAGCGGATGAATTGCAGCGGGCTGAGTGCGGCCTGCTCGGCGAGTAATGCTTTCCGCTGTTTGGTCTTATTCTTAATCTCGTTTTGAATGGTCTTGTATTCAGTTGTCAAGTTACCCACGGCTGCCAGCCGCTTGGACAGCGAATCCTGCTGCCCAGCATTAAACAGCAACTGATACTGGATCAGCACCAGTGCATCCCGCAGTCCCTCCAACAAAGCGGGCACACCTTGCTTGACCGCATCCATCAGCTTCTGTACCTGTTCCTTCAGTACACGAAGCAGGGTATTGTCTGCACGAATCTGGCGGTTCATCTCGCACAGCACCGATGTGCCGCCGCGCTTCTCGATCATCCGGGCGGCGATGCTTTCATGCACGGTGGGCTGCTCGTCTATGCCGCGTTCAGCATTGCTGCGGTGGTCGATGCGTGCCTCAGAGGCGGCCATTTCCAAATGACGGTTACAAGTCTCGGCCCACGATGCTCGCCACATGAGCAACTGGCTCTCGCTGTTCCAGCGCTCCGTGATCGGGTTCTGCCGCCCATACCGGGTGTTCTTCGGGTGCTTGCTGGCGCGTACCAGTCCTTGCGCCTCCGCGATAGACGGTGCCATGTACACCTTCTTGCGCCCGACCTTGTAGGGGTACTGCTTCTCCCAGCCGTCCAGCTTGGCTTGGGTAAATTCATCGGCGGTGAAGCCGCGCTCCTCATCGCCCCGGACGCACAGGTACTCTTTCTCGGTCTTGTACTGCCAGTCGCCGTGCTCGTCCAGCGGGCGCATGGTCAGCAGGATGTGGGCGTGCGGGTTGTGACCAGGCGGGTCAGGATCGTGCAGGGCGACGTCAGCGCACATACCGTCTACCACGAATTGCTGCCGGATGTACTCTGTCAGCAGGGCAGTCTGCTGCTCGTGGTTCAGCTCTATCGGGAGCGCCACGACGAACATCCGGGCAAGACGGCTCTCCTTGGTGGTTTCGGCGGCTTCCACGGCGTTCCAGAGCACGGAACGGTCTGCCCACTCCGCTGGAGCGTTATCCGGCAGGAACACTTCCTGCCAGACAAGCCCGCCTTTTCGCGTGTAATTGTGTCGTACGCCATCGTAGTCGTTGAGGATGTTGGAGCAGCTCATATACGCTGCTGCGGCGACAGCGGAGCGCCCCGTGCCTCGCGTGACAACCTTGGCCTGTATGTAGAAGATCGCTACCGGCGATCACCTCCGTTTCTTCGTCGTGCCAGCCTCGTCGTACCCGCAAGCTGCCAGTGGCAGGTTGCGTCATGCCGCAGAACTGCTGCCAGTGTCAGGAGGGCAAGGCGCAGGGCATGATGGGGTAAACAGCATGCCCTGTCGCGTCCGCAGACGCGCAACTCCCCGCCGGGAGGCCGCATGTTTGCCCGAAGGGATACCGCCGCCCTATGGGTGGCGAGTACATGCGCCCTTACGGGAGCCCTGATGCTTGCGTTGCACCGGTATCCTCGGATTCCGTCGTCCCCAGTCTTCGTTCGAGCTCCAGTTCCACGTCGTCCAGCTCCATCGTACGGATCTCCGGGATCAGCTTCTCCAGGATCGCTCCAGTCTGAATGAGCCTGTGTGTCCGCTGCCTGCGTTCCCGGTCGCGCTCCCGTGCCTGAGCTGCCTCCAGCCGGTGCTGTGCCTGCACGAGCTTTTTCTCTTCGGGTGTCATGGTGGTCATATTTCGCTTCATGTTCGTTCCTTTCTCGCACCGTCAGCCTCCGAGGAAGTCCCAGTCCACGTTGGGTTCTGGTGTTGCTTCCGGGTTGGATTGGTGCTTGTTTTCAGTTATTGGGGTTAGTTGTGATGCGTGTTCGCTCCAATAGGCTGGGAGCGTCTGGTTAAGGCTGGCTTCAACAGCAGTCACGATTCGCTCGACAAACTGAGCCTCGCGTTCGCGGGTTTCCAGATAGGGATCGTCCTGCACCTTGTAGTAGCGGTCAAAGTAGTCGTTCAGCGCGTCGATGGCTGCGTTGCTGTGGGATTTGAATATGCGTTTGTCCATGCGCTGCAGGTGCTCCCACGCCCTGCGGTGCTTCTCCTTATTCAGGTTGAAGCGTAGGTTGGTGTTGCGGATGTTCGTCATGCCTGCCCCTTCCGCTGGAGCTGTGCGAAGCAGAGAGCCTCATAACCCTTGGACGTCGCGCACAGGTCGCCGATGATCGTCACACGATCCTTGGTATAGTCGCCGAAGTGCCTCACCAGACAGCCGCCTCCGCCGACGATGTACAGCCTCATAAGATCGGGGTTGTACTCATACCGGCGGAGCGTGGCAAACAGGTCAGCCACATACTGCCGGGCAATGGTGGTGATGCAGTCCAGGTACGGCTTGCCGATGTCCGCTGTGCCGGTGCGGAGTACCTGCTCGATGATCGAATCGTCGATCTTCACGCCGAAGTTGTCCATGACGGCATTCCGTGCAGCGATGACGCACTGGTTCACGCCCTGCTTCTCCGTCCAGCTGCGCGATTCGGAGGGCTGGCCGTTGACAAGGTAGAGGATGTTCATCGTGCCGTTGCCGATGTCGGCCAGCATGGTCGTACCCTTCATCTCGCCAAGGCGGCTGTACAGCGCCGGGTAGCCCTGTGGGTACACGGTGCAGCCGACGAAGTGAACGCGGTACTCTTTGCCGCAATAGCAGTACTGCACGTCCGTCTTGCGCATGAGGTAGGCGCGGAAACTCTCGCGCTGGGCGCGTACCCAGGTCATGGGCAGACCGACAACGAGGTGTACATCGGCACGGGTGAGCCCGACAAGGCTCAGCTCTCGGGCGACAGCCATAAGGGTCAGGATGTAGTAATCCTCATCCATGGACTTGTCTGCGATGAACTCCTTGTGTCCCTCGCCGATCAGGTAGTAGGTGCCGGCATATTCAAGGATATCCCCGCCAAAGATGGGCTTGGTGGGGTAGGCTTTGACGCCGGTTGGGGTGATGGTGTTCGCGGTTTTCACGTTGCCATAGCCGTGATCCACCGCGATGATGCGGATGTTGTGCAGGTTTCTCATTTGGGCTGCACCTCCCGGGTGGTGTTGGACATTGCTTGTCCTCCTTTTGATGATTTGCCCGGCTGCAGTGCTGGTGCTGCTTTCGGGGCGATTTCATTCTAATTGGGAGAACGAAAAAAGTATTGAGCGCGGATTGAGGGCAAATTGAGGAATTTGGCAAAACTGGATGATGGCATAAAGAAAAGGATGCAGCCGGTGAGTGGACTGCATCCTGTGTTGGTTATAGTGATTATGCGATTCGAGGGATTGATGGAGCGATGTATGTACCGACCTGCTCATAGAGCATACGGAGGTCGGCTTGCTTAGCAGACAGTATATCGGGCTGGTCAGGGAACAGTGTGGAGTAAATGGCAAGGCACTTCCGGTGCTGAATAGCAGCCTGCTCCATGTTGCCTGTCATGAGGTAGGTGTTGCCCATTGCTTCATGGATGGCAGCTGTGTCCATACATACGGCAGAGTTGTACTCTTGTACAACCTTCTCCACCTGCTCTAACACGGCGATTGCCTTGTCCGGCTGCCCCATTTCAGACAGCAGCACGGCGTAGTTCACCACCTGCGGAATGCTGTCATGACAGGCCAAA
>JAFQIB010000045.1 GCA_017397765.1 Clostridia bacterium
TCGAGCATGATCTGATTGATGAACTTGGTCACAACCGTGGTCCCGTATACGGGATCCGGCAGAACCTCGCGCTTGGGTACAAAACCGCGACGGGGCATAGTCAATACCTCCTGAAAATCGTCTGAATCTTGTCGTTTTGCAATCTGTCACGAAGCAAGGCACATGGCCCTGCTCAAACAGACTGCACATGTGGATTGCGGGGGGTCTTCGACCCTTTTTCTGAGGGCTTGGACCCTCTTGAAGTATCCCCGGTTGGGTTACCTCTCCCCTGCTGCGGCAAGTCAGCATCAAGCCGCTCGGAACCGATCAGTCCGCCAAACGCCATGCAGTGAGCAAACGCGCATCCTTCCGGTTCCAGGGAAGGCGCTTGTCTGCGCGGCACAGGTCGCGTCTGTCAGGGGCTGCGAGGGATACTCATGTAGGCTCTTGTAAGCGTGTTCTCCGTTTATCAAGATCAACTCTTGAATAAACGGGTCGAAGACCCTTACTTCTTCGGGCGCTTGGCGCCGTACTTGGAACGAGCCTGCATACGCTTGGCCACACCGGCAGTATCCAGCGCGCCGCGGATGATGTGGTAACGGACGCCGGGCAGGTCGCGAACGCGGCCGCCGCGGATCAGCACAACGCTATGCTCCTGCAGGTTGTGGCCGATACCGGGAATGTAGCAAGTACCTTCGATACCGTTGGTCAGACGGATACGGGCGATCTTACGCAGAGCAGAGTTCGGCTTCTTGGGCGTCGTGGTCTTGACGCTCAGGCAAACGCCGCGCTTCTGAGGGCAGCTCTGCAGAATGGGCGCGGTAGACTTGTTGATAGCCTTCTCGCGACCCTTGCGAACCAGCTGATTGATCGTGGGCATGAGAGCACCTCCAAATTTATATCCAAAAGATTCCGCAACCCTCGGAAACTATTTGGCATGGTAATGGGGAAACCTGTTGTCGGGCTTACCTGCAGACCGCGGCAGCGGCGCAGCCGATACTGAGGCCGCAGACCCTGCCGAGCTCCTTCATCGAATCGACCTTGCTGACCGGAACGCCGGCCTCCGCGCAGGCGCGGGTGACCTTCTGGTACAGGAAGGTATCGATATCGCTGGCGACGAAAACGTGCGCAGCCTCATGGGCGTTCAGCGCACGAAGCACCGCCTTGGTTCCCACCGCCTTCTTCGCGGCGGACTTGAGCATCTCCATGGCACTGACCTCCTGTCATCGGGCATGGCCCGGTGGTGGCTTTTGCGCGTTTTTCGGATCGGCGCACCTCAAAAGGGCAGCTTTCTCCGTGCAAGCGCTCAACTCGTTCAGTGTATCATTTTTCATCCCCGATGTCAACACTTTTTCCAAGAATTTTTGTGCATTTCTCGGACTTTTTTGAACTTTTACCAACTTCCACTGAAACCACTTACATGCACACATAGTGTAGCGTGTCCATCCTTTGCGTAAATCCTGTTCTTTTCAAAATTTTTCGCAATTCCGCCATTTTTTCTTTCCGGAGGTCCGATATGCGCCGTTGCCGTCTGATGCCCGCCCTGCTTTCGCTGCTGATCCTGCAGGGCTGCGCCGCCGCCCACCCAAAGGATTTTTCCGCCCAGGTCCTCCCTCATTCCGACTCGCAGCTGCCGCAGCTGATGGTCTACGTTGTGTCGGAGGAGGCGCTTCACCCCATGGACATCGAAACCTACGTCACAGGCGTGGTTGCCGGAGAAATGCCCAATACCTGGCCGCTGGAAGCGCTGAAGGCCCAGGCCATCCTCGCCCGGACCTTCGTGCTGAAATTCGTCACCGAGAAGGAGAGCCGCTATCCCGGCGCGGATATCTCCACCGATATCGCCGAGGCGCAGGCCTATGATGCCGCCGCCGTCAACGACCGGATCCGGCAGGCCGTGCAGGAAACCGCCGGACTCATCCTGCGCACAGAGGACGGCGCGCTCCCCTACACCTGGTTCCACAGCCATTCCGGCGGCATGACGGAGACCGCCGCCGACGGCATTGACTGGCAGGGTGACGAGCCCGCCTACATCCGCCCCATGCCGGGCAACGACGCCCCAGACGCACCGATGCAGGTCCAGGCGTGGACAGCCGAGTTTTCAGAGGAGGAATTTCTCGCTGCCTGCAGGAAGGCAGGCGCTGCCGTTTCCTCCTGTGAAACGGTGGAAGTCGGCCAAAAAGGGCAAAGCGGCCGCGCCGTCACGCTCCTGGTGGACGGCACAGCCGTCAATGCAGCCCGCCTGCGCATTTCTTTGGGAAGCAGCAAAATGCGTTCCACCCTGCTGACAGCGCTGTCCGCATCGGACGGTGTGATCCGCATATCCGGGCGCGGCTACGGGCACGGCGTGGGCATGCCCCAGTGGGGCGCTTATGCGCTGGCGCAGCAGGGCATATCCGGCGAAGAAATTGCCCTTCATTATTATCATGGGCTGAAGCTTGTCCGGGCATGGGAATAAAGAAAAGGCAGAGCCGCTGAAATGCCCCCCATTTGTTAGACAAGTATGGTATACTTGGAATAACAGATGGGGGGTAAAACTATGTCAAGAAGTAGAACGCAGCAGAGATATAGTGGAGAGTTCAAGCAGAAGGTGATCGAAACTATGCACGAAGAGAAACTCAGTATCCGAGAAGTGCTGAGACAATTCGAGATAGGAGATCACAACGCAGTAGCACGCTGGGAGCGAATCTATCTGACAGAAGGTCCTGAGGGCCTGTATGTAGAACGGCGAGGACGAGGAAGCAAAGGCCGTCCGCCGCAGATGCCCAAGAAGGTAGAAGAGGATCTGCTGGCGGAAGTACAGCGACTTCGTGCGGAGAACGCGTACCTAAAAAAATTGAAGGCCTTGGTTCAAGAAGAGGAACGCCAAGCCAGAAGGCGCAAGTGATCCAGGAACTGAGGCCGGAGTTTGGTCTGGCAATCCTGCTGGAGGTATCCGGCATGGCACGGGCAACCTTCTACTACCATAGGAAGCAGCTACAGAAGTCTGACAAGTATGCAGAAATCAAAGAGCAGATCACACAGATATTCCATGAAAATCGAGGACGCTACGGCTACCGCCGAATCACGCAAGAACTGAAAAATCGCGGTTTCCGAATCAATCACAAGACCGTGGCACGCCTGATGAAGGCTCTTGATCTGGTCTGTCGCGTTCGGATGAAGAAGTACCGCTCCTACAAGGGTGAAGTGGGCAAGGTAGCGCCTAACCTGCTGCAGCGGGACTTCCGTGCTGCTGCGCCTAACCAGAAGTGGGTTACCGACGTCACCGAGTTTGCGCTCTTCGGCCAGAAGCTTTATCTGTCACCGATCCTCGATCTGCACTCTTCCGATCTGGTGACTTACACCATCTCGGATCGTCCAGTCCTTTCCATGGTCACCTCCATGGTAGAAAAGGCGATCGCCGTTCTGCCCCCGGGGGCAGAACCTATCCTGCACTCCGATCAAGGCTGGCAGTACCAGCACAAGCGCTACCAACGGCTTCTGGCTGACAACCACATCCGCCAGAGCATGAGTCGCAAGGGCAACTGTCTGGACAACGCAGTCATGGAGAATTTCTTCGGTTTGCTCAAATCTGAACTGCTCTATCTGCAATCCTTCGATTCTATCGTCCACTTCAAGGCTGAACTTATCGACTATCTTCACTACTACAATTTCCGCCGTATTAAAGCCAAGTTAAAAGGCTTGCCGCCTGCTATTCACAGACAACATGCCCTATTGGCTGCCTAATTCTTTTCCTTGTCTAACTTTTTGGGGTCACTTCACGCAAGCCCTGCCTGAGTGTACTCAGAGAAAGAGGATCCAGATCAGCTTCGACACCACATGGCAGCCGCCGTGGGCGAGCATGGCGTAGCGCAGGCCAAACTTGCGGTACAGCCAGCCGAAGGCCAGGCCGAATACGCCGTTGAGCAGCATGCAGCGGATGACGATCATCGGCGTCAGGCCGAACATCATCTCGTTTGCCGGCAGATGCCCCGCCGCAAACAGCAGCGCCGACAGCACATTCGCGGCGATCAGCACCGCTGTGCTGACTCCATCGCGCTTGCGTTCAAAGAGCAGATGCAGCACGAACGCCGCCAGCGACATCAGGAACAGCCGCAGCATGATCTCCTCGATCACCGCGCCGTAAGTGACCGTCGCCAGCAGGAAGGGGATCGTCGGCTTGGCTGCGTACATATCCAGCAGCGCCGGCTCGTATTTGCCGAAGAACAGCAGATCCGGCAGGATCAGCGACAGGCCGCCGACCACGCTGATGATCAGTGCCGCCAGCAGGGGCTTCTTCGTGATGTGCCGCTCATCCTTCCACAATCCGACCTTCTTGCCCAGCCAGATACCCGCCGCCCCCAGGATCAGCCCATAGCCCGCGCTCTGCACCGCTGACACCAGGCCCAGCAGCGTGTCGTTGAGGCCTTGGGCATACAGTTCACTTTTTATCTCTTCCGGATAGCTTTCCAGCTGATACAGCCCGACCGTATAGCCGCCGATCAGGCCCACCACAGCGAAGAAGAGCAGGGTTTTCCAATAATTCCTGATGAATGCTTTCATTTATATATACGCCTCCGCAAGATTACTTGATCTTCCCTTTGAACAGGAGGTAGGAGTACACCGTCGGCGCAGCGATCATCACCACGAAGGCCGCCACCATCACCCACAGGAACGCGCCGCCGATCAGGCCGCAGAGCATGATCACCAGGCCGCATACCACCCAGATGGGGCCGGCAAAGCGATGGGTACGGTTCCAGTTGGTCTCGTCCGCCAGCGTCCAGGGCAGCTTGATGCCCAGGGTATAGGTCTGCTTGCACTTGGGCAGCCAGTTGCCGATGATCGTCAGCAGCAGGCCGATCAGCAGCGGCAGGATGATCTGCACATTCATATCCATCCCCAGGGCGGTGCAGTACACCAGCGCATTCAGCACGACAGAAAGCACCGGGATGATCCACAACACCAGGCCGAACACCTTGCCCTCCAGATTCTCGGCCTTTGGGTCCATTTTGAGGCTGCCCAGGCCGCACAGCCACTGGAATGCCACCAGGATCAGCGGCAGGCCAAACACGCCGAAGGTCTTGCTACTCCAGCCGTCCACCTCGCCGGCAGCATTGAAGTGAATCGGGAACTGCTCGGGCAGCTTATTCCACAGGATGATGCCTGCCAGCATCGGCAGCAGCGTGATGATCGTAGTAATGATGAGGGTCTTGCGGTATTTCTTCAACATATATGTTACTCCCCTTTCAGATTGGATACCCAGAACAGCACGTCCTCCAGCACGGAGGTGTTCAGGGTGTAGATGATGAATTTGCCGTCGCGCTGATCGCGGATGAGGTCTGCGTCCTTGAGGACGGACAGGTGGCGGGATACCGCCGCCGCCGTGATATCGAACCGTTCGCTGATTTCCCCGGCGGACTTGCTGCCGCTTCGCAGCATCTGGAGGATTTCCCTGCGCGTCGGGTCAGACAGCGCCTTGAGGGTTTCCTGCAATGACATAGCATGGGCTCCTTTCCTGCCGGCTCCGGATACCGGCTTCACTTACGTTTAACATTTAACATAAGTGTTAATTGTATGATAGCAGAAAACCGGGCCGCTGTCAACCCGGTTCTCCAACTTTTTTTGCAAAATCAGTATTTCACCGCGGAGGGGATCTTTTCTGCAATCCAGGTCGTGCCGTCGGTTACCAGGTGTACCAGGTCAGGCACGGTGTAGGCATAGGGGATCGTATTCTGCGGACCGTTGATCCACTTCCAGCCGGCCGTCTGCCGGTGATTGTTGGTAATGACCAGGAACAGCGGACTCACCGCCGCCATGTAGTCCTCCCGCAGCACCTCGATGCCGTGATGGGGGTACTTGAGGATATCCGCATCCAGCGCTTCCCCGTGGGTCTCCACCAGCCACTTCTGACCGTCCTGCTGCAGGTCCGCCGCCATCAGGAAGGCGCGCTCGCCGAAGCGGACCATCATCTGCGCCGAGCAGTCGTTCATCTGCGCGACGGTGCCCTCCATCTTCCACACCTCGATGGTTGCACCGCCCAGGGTGAGGACGTCGCCGTCGGCGTAGGTCTTGACCGGAATCCCTGCCCTGCCGGCCGCCTTGACGGCGTTCTTCATATGATTGTTGACGTCCTCCGGGAAGCAGATCCAGAGCTCGCCCACCTCAATCTCCTTGATCACGTCCTTGAAGCCGCCGATGTGATCCTCATGGGGATGCGTGTTCACCACCCGGTCGATGCGGGTGACGCCCAGCTGCTTGCACAGATTGACGATCCGCTCGGAGTATGCCTGCTTGCAGGCGTCCACCAGCATCGTCTCGCCGCCGCAGCGCAGGAGGATGGCGTCGCAGTCCACCATCTGAGGGAAAATGACCTCCAGCAGCTCCGCATCCTCCGCAAAGGCGAAATCCGCATGCAGCTCCGGATGGGTGTGCCGGTCAATCAGGATCGGCAGCGTTTCCTCCTCCGCCAGGGCAGTCGTTGCCGCAAGCATCAGCAGCGCCAGCAGCAGACTCAGCATCCTTTTGAACATATTCAGGGAGCTCCTTTCAGCAAAAAGCGCCTTCCGGCGCAGTTTCTTCATTATAATATACGCGCGCGTGAAGGCGCACAAAGTTTCACCGGACAAAATATGAATTATCACTTGACATTTGCAGCAGGATATGATAACATTATAAATTGCATCAGTATCTTTGTGTATTGCTGCCAGTTTTCCTATGCCTTTGTATTTTACACGGATTCCGCGGAAAATGCAAGAGGAAATTGCAGTTGTTACACTTTCCCAACAAGTAGGAGGGGTGATAGCTTTTTATGGCGCGTGAGATTCAACTGGGTAAGCTCCGCAAGCGCGAGAGCTTCTCGCGTATCCAGGAAGTTCTGGACATGCCCGATCTGATCGAGGTGCAGAAAAATTCCTACCAGCGCTTTCTTGATACCGACCTGAGGGAAGTCCTGGCGGACGCCTCGCCCATCACTGATTATAACGGCACCCTGGAGCTGACCTTTACGGATTATGCTCTGGGCGAGCCGAAGAACTCCATGGAACGCTGCCGTGAGCGCGACATGACCTATGCCGCGCCCCTGAACGTCCATGTGCAGCTGTACAACAGCGAGACCTCCGAAATCAAGGAAACCGACGTCTACATGGGCGATTTCCCGCTGATGACCGAGAACGGCACGTTCATCATCAACGGCGCCGAGCGCGTCATCGTTTCCCAGCTGGTCCGCTCCCCCGGCTGCTACTTTGCCCGTGCGCTGGACAAGGCCGGCGTCCCGCTCTACTCCGCGCAGATCATCCCCAACCGCGGCGCCTGGCTGGAATATGAGACCGACTCCAACAATATCATCTGGGTCCGTCTTGACCGCGCCCGCAAGCTGTGCCTGACGGTGCTGCTGCGCGCCCTGGGCTATGAGAGCGACGCGGAGATCCTGGAGCTGCTGGGCGACGACAAGCGCCTGACCGCCACCCTGTCCCGTGACAATACGCTGGATGAGGCGGCCAAGGGCCACGGCACTACCCGCCGTCCCCGCGAGCAGGCCCTGCTGGAGATCTACAAGAAGCAGAAGCCCGGCGAGCCTGAGAGCGTCGAAAGCGCCACCAACCTCTTCAACTCCCTGTTCTTTGATCCCAAGCGCTATGACGTGATGCGCGTTGGCCGCTACAAGTTCAACAAGAAGCTGTCCATCGCCACCCGTATCGCCCGCCAGATCGCTGCGGAGGATGTTATTGATCCCCGCACGGGCGAGATCATGGTGTCTGTGGGCGAGATCATCGACCTGGAGACCGCCCGCCGCATCCAGAACGCCGGCGTCAACAGCGTCAGCGTCAACTGCGAAGGCGAGATCCGCAAGGTCGTGGGCAACAACTTTGTGGATGCCCGCGAGTACCTGCCCTTCGATCCCAAGGACGCAGGCATCCTCGAGATGGTTCACCTGCCCACCCTGAAGCGCATCATTGAATCCACCGACGAAGACCAGCTCAAGCAGGTCATCGCCGACAACGTCCAGTACCTGGTGCCCAAGCACATCCTGGACGATGATATCGTGGCTTCCATCAGCTACATCCTGGGCCTGCCCTACGGCATCGGCTCCGTGGACGATATCGACCATCTGGGCAACCGCCGCCTGCGCTCCGTGGGCGAGCTGCTGCAGAACCAGATCCGCATCGGCCTGAGCCGCCTGGAGCGCACCGTCAAGGAGCGCATGAGCGTGCAGGATACCCTGGACGTGGCCCCCGGCGACCTGATCAACATCCGTCCTGTGACCGCTGCAGTCAAGGAGTTCTTCGGCTCCTCCCAGCTGTCCCAGTTCATGGATCAGTGTAATCCCCTGGCCGAGCTGACCCACAAGCGCCGCCTGTCCGCCCTGGGCCCCGGCGGTCTGAACCGCGATCGCGCCTCCTTCGAGGTCCGCGATGTGCACTACTCCCACTATTCCCGCATCTGTCCCATCGAGACGCCCGAAGGTCCCAACATCGGTCTGATCGGCTCTCTGGCGACCTATGCGCGCATCAATGAATACGGCTTCGTGGAGGCCCCCTACCGCAAGGTGGACAAGGAGAACTGCCGCGTCACGGACGAGGTGCTCTACATGACCGCCGACGAGGAGGACTTCTACAAGGTCGCCACCGCCACCGAGCCCCTGGACGAGAACAACGTCTTCCAGAACGAGCTGATCACCGTTCGCGACAAGACCGAGTATGTGCAGGTTCCCGGCTCCCAGGTGGACTTCATCGACGTTTCTCCCCGCCAGGTGGTCTCTGTCGCAACCGGCATGATCCCCTTCCTGGAGAACGACGACGCAACCCGCGCCCTGATGGGCTCCAACATGCAGCGTCAGGCTGTGCCGCTGCTGGTGCCCGAAGCGCCCCTGGTCGGCACCGGTCTGGAATTCAAGGCCGGTCAGGACTCCGGCGTTGTCATCCTCGCCCGCGAGGACGGCATTGTCGAGAAGGTTGCCGGCGATGAGATCGTCATCCGCGACGAGTATAACGAGCGCCATCGCTACAAGCTGATCAAGTTTGCCCGCACCAACCAGTCCAACTGCTCCAACCAGCGCCCCGTCGTGGTCGCCGGTCAGAAGGTGCAGAAGGGCGATCTGCTGGCTGACGGTCCCGCCACCGAAAAGGGTGAGATCGCCCTGGGCCGCAACGCCCTGATCGGCTTCATGACCTGGGAAGGCTACAACTACGAGGACGCCGTCCTGCTGAGCGAGAAGCTGGTCAAGGAAGACATCTACACCTCCATCCACATGGAGGAGTTCGAGTGCGAGAGCCGCATCACCAAGCTGGGCCCGGAGGAGATCACCCGTGATATCCCCAACATCAGCGATGATGCAGTGAAGGATCTGGACGAGAATGGCATCATCCGCATCGGTGCGGAGGTCAAGGCCGGCGACATCCTGGTCGGTAAGGTCACCCCCAAGGGCGAGACCGAGCTGACCGCTGAGGAGCGCCTGCTGCGCGCCATCTTCGGCGAGAAAGCCCGCGAAGTCCGCGACACCTCCCTGCGCGTTCCCCACGGCGAGTGGGGCGTGGTTGTGGACGTGAAGATCTTCACCCGCGAGAACAAGGACGAAATGGCCCCCGGCGTGAACGAGATGGTCCGCGTCTATATCGCCCAGAAGCGTAAGATCTCTGTGGGCGACAAGATGGCAGGCCGCCACGGCAACAAGGGCGTTGTGTCCCGCGTGCTGCGCGAGGAGGACATGCCCTTCCTGCCCGACGGCACCCCGTTGCAGATCGTTCTGAACCCCCTGGGCGTTCCCTCCCGTATGAACATCGGTCAGGTGCTGGAAGTGCATCTGGGCCTCGCCTGCCGTGCCCTGGGTCTGCACATTGCGACCCCCGTCTTTGACGGCGCAACCTACCCGGAGATCCGCGAGTATCTCCAGAAGGCCTGCGACACCATGGCGGCTCCCTATGACGAGACCGACTGGCACATGACCGACAACCACTTCCACAACGGCGCGCCCCTGCGTCTGAATTTGAACGAGGAAGACCAGAAGCTGTTCCTGGACGGCAAGCTCCGTCTGCGCGACGGCCGCACCGGCAACCTCTTTGAGAATCCCGTCACCGTCGGCGTGATGTACTACCTCAAGCTCCATCACCTGGTGGACGACAAGATGCATGCCCGCTCCGTCGGTCCCTACTCCCTCGTCACGCAGCAGCCCCTGGGCGGCAAGGCCCAGTTCGGCGGCCAGCGCTTCGGCGAGATGGAAGTGTGGGCGCTGGAAGCCTACGGCGCCGCCAACACCCTGCAGGAGATCCTGACCGTCAAGTCCGACGATACCGTCGGCCGCGTCAAGACCTACGAGGCCATCATCAAGGGCGAGAACATCCCCGCGCCCGGTGTGCCCGAGTCCTTCAAGGTGCTGATCAAGGAGCTGCAGGCCCTGTGCCTGGATATCAAGGTGCTGGACGCTGAGCGCAACGTCATCGAGATTCCCGAGCTGGATCCCGAGGATATGGCTCCCGCCGAGACCCGTCCGATGCGCGAGGAAGAGCCCGAAGAGACCGCCCAGACCCTGGAGGACGTGGAAAACCTGCTCTCCGGCGACGAGGACGACCTGGGCGGCGACGCCTTCGGCGATATGGACTTCACCATCGACGGCGACGACGGCCTGGACGATATGTCCATCGACGCGCTGGGCGAAATGGAGCTGGACGATCCCCTGAGCGATCCCCTGGATGATTTTGAGTAAGCGATAACTCTCGCTTTTGCATACGGGTGCAGCATGATGCAAGTCCTCTGCTGCACCCCGCCAGAGCCTTCTGGCACCGGGGCCGATGAACCTGCGGCCCTCGACAGTGAAGGGAGTGTGTACCCTTTTGTTTGAACTGACGAATCTTGATGCAATCCAGATCGGCATGGCCTCTCCTGAGCAGATCCGCGAATGGAGCCACGGTGAGGTCACCAAGCCGGAGACCATCAATTACCGTACGCTGAAGCCGGAACGTGACGGCCTGTACTGCGAGCGCATTTTCGGACCTACCAAGGACTGGGAGTGCAACTGCGGCCAGTACAAGCGTATCAAATATAAGGACAAGGAAAAGATCTGCAACAAGTGCGGCGTGCAGGTCACCCGTGCCAAGGTCCGCCGCGAGCGCATGGGCCATATCGAGCTGGCCGCGCCCGTGAGCCATATCTGGTATTACAAGGGCATCCCCAGCCGCATGGGCATGCTGCTGGAGCTCAGCCCCCGCATCCTGGACAAGGTGCTGTATTTTGCCAACTTCATCGTGCTTGATCCCGGCAACGAGGCCGTTACCGGCGTACATCTGCATGACCTGATCAACGACGACAAGTACCGCGAGATCCAGGCCAAGAAGCGCCAGGGCGAGGATATCGGCGAGTTCCGCGCGATGATCGGCGCCGAGGCCGTGCAGACCATGCTGCGCGAGCTGGATCTGGACGCCCTGTCCGCCCAGCTGAAGGCTGAGATCGAGGCCCTGACCCTCAAGGAGCAGAACCGCGACACCGAAGGCCAGAAGCGCGCCCGCGCCATCAAGCGCCTGGAGGTCGTCGAGTCCTTCCGCGCCAGCGGCAACAAGCCCGAGTGGATGGTGCTGACCGTGCTGCCCGTTATTCCTCCGGATCTGCGCCCCATGGTGCAGCTGGACGGCGGCCGCTTCGCCACCTCCGACCTGAACGATCTGTACCGCCGCGTCATCAACCGCAACAACCGCCTGAAGCGCCTGCTGGAGCTGGGCGCGCCGGACATCATCGTCCGCAATGAGAAGCGCATGCTGCAGGAATCTGTGGACGCGCTGATCGACAACGGCCGCCGCGGCCGTCCTGTCACCGGCCCCGGTGGTCGTGCGCTGAAGAGCCTGAGCCACCTGCTGTCCGGTAAGCAGGGCCGTTTCCGTCAGAACCTGCTGGGCAAGCGCGTTGACTACTCCGGCCGCTCCGTTATCGTCGTCGGCCCCGAGCTCAAGCTGCACCAGTGCGGTCTGCCCAAGGAGATGGCGCTGGAGCTGTTCAAGCCCTTCGTCATGCAGCAGCTGCAGGAGCGCAAGCTGGCCCACAACGTCAAGTCCGCCAAGCGCGCGGTGGAAAAGATGAAGCCCGAGGTGTGGGATATCCTCGAGGACGTCATCAAGGATCACCCGGTCCTTTTGAACCGTGCGCCTACGCTGCACCGTCTGGGCATCCAGGCCTTTGAGCCCATCCTGGTGGACGGCAAGGCCGTGAAGCTGCATCCCCTGGCCTGTACCGCCTTCAACGCCGACTTCGACGGCGACCAGATGGCTGTGCACGTCCCGCTGTCCATGGAAGCACAGGCGGAAGCCCGCTTCCTGATGCTGGGCCACAACAACATCCTGAAGCCCCAGGACGGCAAGCCCGTCATGTCCCCCTCTCAGGATATGGTCATCGGTTGCTACTACCTGACCATCGAAAATCCCAACGGCAAGGGCGCCGGCCGCGTCTTCCGCGATCCCGAAGAAGCCCATATGGCCTACGCGCTGGGTCAGATCACCCTGCAGAGCCCCATCAAGGTCCGCATTGAGCGCGAGTTCAACGGCGAGAAGGGCACCAAGCTGATCGACTGCACCCTGGGCCGCCTGATCTTCAACGACGCACTGCCCCAGAACCTCGGTTTCAAGAAGCGCGAGTGCCTGGACGACATGTTCGAGCTGGAGATCAACCAGCTGTGCGGCAAGAAGCAGCTGGGCAATATCGTCGACATGTGCTTCCGCTCCCAGGGCGAGCACAAGTGTGCGCTGGTGCTGGACGCCATCAAGGCGCTGGGCTACAAGTACTCCACCGTCGGCGCGCTGACCGTTTCCGTCGCGGACATCAAGATCCCCCCGGAGAAGGAGCAGATGCTGGCCGAGACCGACGAGAAGGTCGCTCAGGTCAACGAGCTGTACCAGGAGGGTCTGCTGAGCGAGGACGAGCGCTACATGCGCGTCATCGAGCTGTGGAACAGCTGCACGCATAATCTGCGTGACCGCATTCTGCCCAACCTGGATCCCTTCAACCCCATCCGCATGTTCACCGACTCCGGCGCCCGCGGCTCCTCTGCTCAGGTGTCCCAGCTGGCCGGCATGCGCGGCCTGATGGCTTCTCCCACCGGCAAGACTGTGGAGCTGCCCATCCGCGCCAACTTCCGCGAGGGTCTGAACGTGCTGGAGTTCTTCCTGTCCTCCCACGGTTCCCGTAAGGCCCTGTCCGATACCGCTATGAAGACCGCCGACTCGGGTTACCTGACCCGCCGTCTGGTGGATATTTCCCAGGAAGTCATCGTCCGCGAGGAGGACTGCTTCGCTGCCCGCGGCACCCAGGTGCGCGGCGTGCAGGTGACCGCTCTGATGAGCGGCAAGCAGACCATCGAGGATCTGGAGGATCGTCTGCGCGGCCGTACCGCTGCGGAGGACATCGTCGATCCCGCCACGGGCGAGGTCATCGTGCACCTCAACGAGCCCATCGACTTCTACAAGGCCAAGGCCATTGTCGGCGCCGGCATCAAGAAGGCCATGGTTCGTTCCGTGCTGACCTGCCGCACCGAAAACGGCGTCTGCGCCCGCTGCTACGGCCAGAACATGGCCCACGGCGGCAAGGTGGATGTGGGCGAGGCCGTCGGCATCATCGCCGCACAGGCCATCGGCGAGCCCGGCACCCAGCTGACCATGCGTACCTTCCATACCGGCGGTATCGCTTCGGGCGAGGATATCACCCAGGGTCTGCCCCGCGTTGAAGAGCTCTTCGAGGCCCGCAAGCCCAAGCGTGAAGCCGTGCTGTCCGACATCGGCGGCAAGGTCTCCTTCCAGCAGGTCAAGGGCAAGAACGAGCTTGTCGTCACCGCAGAAGATCCCACCTATGAGAAGCATGACTATCTGGCCACGCTGATCCTCCCCTGTGTGGAGGACGGCTCTGAGGTCGAGGTCGGCGATGTGCTGTACAAGACCTTCGTTGCGCCCGGTTCCTCCAAGACGGTCACCGTCAAGGCGGAAGCCAAGGGTACTGTGAAGATCGAGCGCAGCGAGGGCCGGTGCGAGATGACCCTCATCCCCGAGGATGAGACCATCCCCGCCCACACCTACGTCAGCCAGATCGGCCACCTGTGCGTCCAGAACGGCGCCGTCGTCAATCAGGGCGACGCGCTGGTCAAGGACATCCAGGTGCCCTCCAGCCAGAAGAACATCAACATCAAGAGCGATCTGCATGGCCGCGTGAGCGTCATCCAGACCGGGACCGATCTGATCGTCACCGTTGATTCCATCGATCCCGTGTACGAGCAGAAGACCTATCCCATCACCTACGGCAGCCGCCTGAAGGTGCAGGAGGGCGACATCATCAGCGCCGGCGATGTGCTGATCGAGGGCTCCATCAATCCCCACGATCTGCTGCGCATCCTGGGCCCGAAGGCCGTGCAGGACTACCTGCTCAAGGAAGTTCTGTCCGTGTACCGCCTGCAGGGCGTTGCCGTGGCCGACAAGCACATCGAGATCATCGTCCGTCAGATGCTCCGCAAGGTCCGCGTCGAGGACAACGGCGATACCGATCTGCTGCCCGGTTCCCTGGTCGACCTCAGCCGCCTGGAGGAGGCCAACCAGAAGGCCCTGATGGAGGGCAAGCGTCCCGCGTTCGTCAAGCGCGTGCTGCTGGGCATCACCAAGGCTTCTCTGGCCACCGACTCCTTCCTGTCCGCCGCGTCCTTCCAGGAGACCAACCGTGTCCTGACCGAGGCCGCCATCAAGGGCAAGATCGATCCGCTGATCGGCCTGAAGGAGAACGTTATCCTGGGCAAGCTGATCCCCGCCGGTACCGGCATGCGCCGCTACAAGGGCATCGAGATCCGCGAGAACTACGGATTCTAAGCAATTCGGGGAGCTTCCAATGCAGGAAGCTCCCCTTCTCTTATGCATGACAGCGAGGTGAACATATGCTGCGCCTGATCGAGCCCTGTGAATCTTACCTGGCCTCCTATGTCGAGGCCTTTGATGCGTATGAGGACTTCCCCCGCCGCGCCGGCAATCCCTTCTGCGATCCCCGCAGCGGTGATCTGCTCACCCGGTTCGACGACTTCCGCCATGCCCGGAATCTTCCTGACGGCTGGGTCGGTTCCTCCACCTGGTGGCTGGTGGACGACGAGCAGCAGCGCTTCCTGGGGCAGATCGACGTCCGCCACGAGCTGACGGAGAGCCTCCTGCGCTACGGCGGACACATCGGCTACGCCATCCGACTGGGCGAGTGGAACAAGGGCTACGGCACGCTGATGCTTTCCCAGACCCTCCCCTATGCCAAAGCGTTGGGCATCACCCGCTGCCTCATCACCTGCGACGACGACAACCCCGGCTCCGCGCGCGTGATGGAGAAAAATGGCTTCGTCCTGGGCGATAAGGTGCCCAATGTGATCGACGGCCACGCCATCATCACCCGCCGCTACTGGAAAGAACTCTGACCCGAAGGTTTCCAAAGGGCATCGTGCAGAAGCGGCTACACGGTGGGGAGGTTCCGAAGGCAAAGCTTCAAGCGATGTCGGAAAGCCCTTTGGCCGCCTCCGCAGAGGCGGAATCCGCCCTTTCCAAGACTGCATCAAGGAGTGAATCTCCCATGAAGAACATGATCCTCATCGGCATGCCCGGCTGCGGCAAATCCACCGTCGGCGTGGTGCTGGCCAAAGCCCTGGGTATGGATTTCATCGACTCCGACCTGGTGATCCAGAAAAAGACCGGCGTGAAGCTCTCCCAGCTCATCGACGAGCACGGGGACGAGGGCTTCCGGGCCATCGAGAATCGCATCAATGCGGAACTGGAGGCTGACAACAGCATCATTGCCACCGGCGGCAGCGTCATCTACGGCGAGGACGCCATGCGCCACCTGAAGGAGATCGGCACCATCATCTACCTCAAGCTCAGCTGCGAAGCCATTGAAGATCGCCTGGGCGACCTGCATGCCCGCGGCGTGACGATCCAGCCCGGCTGGACGCTGCAGGATCTGTACAACGAGCGCGTTCCGATGTATGAAAAGTGGGCGGATATCACCGTGGACTGCGAGCAGCTCCGGCTGCGCGAGGTCGTCGGCTATATCCGGGAACGGGTAGAATGATCCTTCGGCTGGAATATCTGGATGACCGCAGCCGTGAGGCTGGGCATTGACCGCCTTCTCCGGGCGGTTTTTTCTTGTATATCCTGACAAATTTGTGCGAACACCCATTCTTTTACTTGCCATTATCCACAAAATGTGGTATAATAAGGTGTTGTAGTATACACTATTCGTCCATTGCAGCAACAATGGACTTGTCCTCCGCGAAAGGAGTATAGATCGAATGGCGAAGCAATACGACGCCGGCCAGCTGACGGTGCTGGAGGGCCTGGAGGCCGTCCGGATGCGTCCCGGCATGTACATCGGCACCACCTCCAGCCGCGGTCTCCATCATCTGCTGTGGGAGATCGTGGACAATGCCATCGACGAGGCCAGCAACGGCCACGCCGATGAGGTTCGCGTGACGCTGCACACCGACGGCTCGGCCTCCGTGTTTGACAATGGCCGCGGCATGCCCGTGGATGAGCATCCCACCATGCATATTTCCGGCGTGGAGGTCATCTTCACCAAGCTGCACGCCGGCGGCAAGTTCAACAACGACAACTACGCCTACTCCGGCGGTCTGCACGGCGTAGGCGCATCGGTCGTGAATGCGCTGTCCAAGTGGCTGACGGTGGACATCTACCGCGATTTCACCCATCACTTTATCCGCTTCACCTCGACCACGGACGGAAACGGCAAATGCCATGCCGGCATCCCGGACGCTCCCCTTGCCAAGGTGGGCAACACCCGCAAGAAGGGTTCGCTCATCCGCTTCATGCCTGATGACGCCATCTTTGAGGACGTGAAATTCAACGGCGATACCGTCTCCCGCCGCCTGCAGGAGCTGGCATACCTCAATCGCGGGCTGAAGATCGTCTTCCTGGACGAGCGGGTCAAGGGCGAGAGCAAGGAGAAGGTCTTCCAGTACGACGGCGGCATCATCGATTACGTCAAGTACATCAACGACGGCAAGAACGCCATGCACGAGGAGCCCATCTATCTGGAGGGCACGAAGGACAGCGTCATCTGCCGTGCCGCCATCCAGTATACCGACGGCTACACGGAGAGCATGTTCTCCTACGTCAACAACATCCCCACCGGCGAGGGCGGCAGCCATGAGACCGGCTTCAAGGCCGCCTTTACCAAGATGTTCAACGACTATGCCCGCCGCATCGGCGCGCTGAAGGACAAGGACAACAACCTCTCCGGCGAGGACTTCCGCGAGGGTCTCTCCTGCGTGCTGACCACCATGGTCAAGAATCCCCAGTTCGAGGGCCAGACCAAGGGCCGCCTGGGCAACAGCGAGGTCCGTCCGGCGGTGGAGGGCATCATCACCCAGCAGCTGACCGACTGGCTGGAAAACCTGAAAAATCAGGACATTGCCCAGGCCATCGTCGCCAAGGCGATCAAGGCCGCCCAGGTGCGCGAGGCTGCCCGCAAGACCCGCGACAATGCCCGCAAGGCCAATCAGCTGGACGCCGCCCCCCTGGTGGGCAAGCTTTCCGCCTGCCGCGGCAAGAAGGCAGAGGACAACGAGCTGTTCATCGTCGAGGGCGACTCCGCAGGCGGCAGCGCCAAGCAGGGCCGCGACAGCCGCTATCAGGCCATATTGCCCCTGCGCGGCAAGCCCCTGAACGCGGAGAAGAAGCGCCTGGATCAGGTGCTGTCCAACGAGGAGTTCCGCAGCCTGATCACCGCCCTGGGCACCTCCATCGACGAAAGCTTCAACCTGGACAACCTCAAATATCACAAGGTCATCATCCTCTCCGATGCGGACCAGGACGGCGCTCACATCCGCGCGATCCTGCTGACCTTCTTCTTCCGCTACATGAAGGAGCTGGTGACCAACGGCCATGTCTACATCGGCATGCCGCCGCTGTACAAGGTGCAGAAGGGGGCCAAGGTGCTCTATGCCTACGACGACAAGGAGCTGCAGAAGTGCATCAAGGAAGCCGGCAAGGGCTATACCCTGCAGCGCTACAAGGGCCTTGGCGAAATGAACCCCGAGCAGCTCTGGGCCACCACCATGGACCCCGAGCAGCGTAAGCTCATGCAGGTCACCATCGAGGATGCTGCCCTGGCGGACCGCCGCATCACCATCCTCATGGGGGACAAGGTGGAGCCCCGCCGCGATTATATCACCGAGCATGCGGACTTCAACAAGCCCGATAACTTTGAAGTGCCCACGGCCCAGCAGGAAGGAGGTAACTGAGGATGGCCCGCAAGAAGACAAGCGATAACCGCCCCATCCCCAAGGACGATCCTTCCCGCATCCTCCAGACCTCCGTGGAGGACGTGATGCACAACTCCATGATTCCCTACGCGGAGCACGTCATCCTGGAGCGCGCCCTGCCCCGGGTGGAGGACGGCCTCAAGCCCGTGCAGCGCCGCATCCTCTACACCATGCTGGAGCTGGGCACCACGCCGGACAAGCCCCATCGCAAATGTGCCCGTATCGTCGGCGACTGTCTGGGTAAATATCACCCCCATGGCGATTCCTCCGTGTATGACGCGCTGGTGCGCATGGCCCAGGATTTCTCCATGCGCGGCCCGATGGTGGACGGCCACGGCAACTTCGGCTCCATCGACGGCGACAGCGCCGCCGCCATGCGATACACCGAGGCCCGTATGGCCCCGCTGGCCATGCTGATGCTCCGGGACATCGAGAAGGACACCGTTCCCTTCCGCCTGAACTTTGACGATACCCTCAAAGAGCCGGACATGCTGCCCGCCCGCTTCCCCAATCTGCTGGTGAACGGCGCAACCGGCATCGCCGTCGGTCTGGCCACGAATATCCCGCCCCACAACCTGGGCGAAACCATCCGTGCCGTCATCGCGCAGATCGAAAACCCGAAGATTACCCTGGATGAGCTGATGCAGATCCTCCCCGGCCCGGACTTCCCCACCGGCGGTGTGCTGGTGCAGAACGAGGAGATCCGCAAGGGCTACGAGACCGGCCGCAGCAAGCTCTCCGTCCGCGCCCGCGTGGATATTGAGGACGGCAGTGCAGGCCGCAAGCTGATCGTCATCCATGAGATCCCCTACACGGTCAACAAGGCCGCGATGCTGGAGAAGATCCTCAAGCTGAGCGAGGAAAAGAAGGCCCAGCTGGGCTGCATCTACGATATCCGCGACGAGTCCGACCGCAACGGCATGCGCGCCGTGATCGAGCTGAAAAAGGACACCGACGTGCAGAAGGTGCTCAACTATCTGTACAAGTATTCCGACCTGCAGGTCACCTTCGGCGTGAACATGGTCGCCATCGCCGAGGGCAAGCCGGTGCAGATGGGCCTGAAGACCATGATCGGCCACTTCATCCGCCACCAGAAGGACGTGGTCACCCGCCGCACCGAGTACGACCTGAAGCATGCCCGCGCCCGCGCCCACATCCTGCAGGGCCTGATGATCGCCGTGGACAATCTGGACGAGGTGATCGCCCTCATCCGCTCCTCCAAGACGCCCAAGGAGGCCAAGGAGAAGCTGATGGCCCGCTTCGACCTGACGGACGTGCAGGCCCAGGCCATCCTTGATATGCGTCTGCAGCGCCTGACGAACCTGGAGATCGTCGCCCTGCGCAAGGAGTACGAGGAGATCCTGAAGCTGATCGACAAGCTGGAGGGCATCCTGGGCAGCGAGCGCAAGCTGCTCGCCGTCATCAAGAAAGAGCTGCAGGAGATCTCCGATGAGTACGCCGACGAGCGCCGCACCACCATCGAGGCTGCCGAAGAGGTGTCCGCCGAAGCCTTCAAGGAGGTCATCGCGCCGGAGGAGGTCATCGTGGCCTACACCCGCGCCGGCTTCCTCAAGCGGATGCGCCCCGATGTGTACCGCAAGAATCCCCTGCCCACCCGGGAGGAGAACGAGCCGGACTCCGCCGAGTTCCTCTTCATGTCCCGCACGGACGAGACGCTGCTGATCTTCACCGATCACGGCAACTGCTACCCGCTGAGCGTGAACAGCCTCAACGAGTGCAAGCCCCGGGACCGCGGCCAGCTGCTCACGGGCGTGCTGGTTGGCCTGGAGGACGGCGAGAAGGCGCTGTGGATCGCCTGTTTGCGCATGGCGGATATCGGCCACATGCCCGACTTCCTCTTTTTCACCAAGCAGGGCATGGTCAAGCGCACCGCCGCCTCCGACTATGACGTGCGCAGCAAGAAGTTTGTGGCCGTCAACATCAAGAAGGACGACGCGCTCTTCGCCGTGCTGCCCGCCGCCAGCCGGGACGACCTGCTGATGTTCTCCCGCAGCGGCATGTGCATCCGCTTCGCGCTGGACACCGTGCCCGCCCAGGGCCGCGTGAGCGCCGGCGTGAAGTGCATGCAGGTGGAGGATGACGACGAGGTGATCTGGGTCGATCAGATCGGCGACACGGAGCAGATGGTGCTCTTCTCCGAGCGGGGCTACGCCAAGCGCCTGCTGGCGGTGGACTTTGAAAAGCAGAACCGCAACGGCAAGGGAGTCCGCTCCTTCAACTTCAACAAGAACGGCTCCAACGGCCGGTATCTGGCCGGCATCGTCAAGGTGGAAAAGGCTGCCTGTGATCTGGTCATCACCCAGCATCAGAGCCCTGCCACCCGCATCAGCAAGGACGCCATCCGCCTGCAGAATAAATCTGACCGCGGCACGCCCTGCGTCATGGCCATTCTGGAGGACGTGGTCACCGGCGTGACGGCAGTTGATCCGGAAGCGGCAGAATAAGCCGCACCGGCAAATCTGTCCGGATGCGTCCGTTCCCCTTGTCATCGCTGCGAAAACATGCTATCATATTCCCCAGCGAAGGGAGGTACGACGATGAACCGCAACGAGTTTTTCCAGGCGCTGCCCATTACCCGGCTGGCCCTCAAGCTGACCGGCGCAACCCTGGAAATCTGCACGGATGATATCGAAGACATCCACGTAATGGTCTCCGGCGGTCAGACAGATACGGAAACGCTGCGCATCAGCGCCGCTTCGGATACGCTGACGGTCGAGCAGCCCGTTTCGGCCATGGCCAGATCGGCCACCTCTGCAGGCAGCTGGCTTCAGCTCGCCATCCGCCTGCCCCGCACCTGGAAGGGCGCCATCGAGGCGCGCACCGTCACCGGCTGGATGAATATCCGCTCGGTCTCCGGTACGGACTTGTCCCTGGATTCCGTCAGCGGCATGATCATGGGCAGCGACCTGAGCTTTATCACCCTCAGCGCCCGTTCCGTCACCGGCGACGTCAAGCTGACCCAGACCGGCTGCAGCCGCTGCAGCCTCTTCTCCACCTCCGGCAGCCTGATCGCTGACAGCATGCAGCTGAGCACAGGCACCGCCAGCACGGTGACCGGCCTGATCTCCCTGGCGCTGCTATCGCCCTTTGAGGAGCTGAGCCTGAACTCCGTCACCGGCGACCTGAGCGTGGACGCGCCCATCATCGAATGTGACGCGGTGCTGCGCAGCGTGTCGGGACGCATCCGGACCGGCGGCGTTTCCATTACGGAGGGCGCAGCAAAGCTTCGCGCCACCACCGTCTCCAGCGATCTGGATATCGCCTGCAACCTGGAATAAACAAACTTTTACGCAATATAAGGAGGAATTTCCCATGGCACGACAGAATTTCGGCGGTTTCGGCGGCGGCAACATGCAGCAGCTCATGCGCCAGGCCCAGAAGATGCAGCAGATGATGACCGAGGCCCAGGAGAAGCTGGACGCCGCGGAGTACGAGGCGTCTTCCGGCGGCGGCATGGTCTCCGTCAAGGTCAGCGGCAAGCGCGAGCTGCTCGCCATCACCATTGATCCCCAGGTGGTCGATCCTGACGATGTGGAAATGCTGCAGGATCTGGTCATGGCAGCGGTCAACGAGGCGCTGCGCAAGGGTGAAGAGACCCGCGAGGCAACCATGAACAAGATGGCCCCCGGCATGGGCGGCATGGGCGGCCTGTTCTGATGGCCGGGCAAATCGAACCCATCCAGCGGATGGTATCGGAGCTGGCGCGGCTTCCCGGCATTGGCCAGAAGACCGCGCAGCGCCTGGCGTATCACATTGTCGGGCTGCCGCTGGAGGAGGTGCACGCGCTGGCCGCTGCCCTGTGGCAGGGCCGCAAGGCCATCCGCTATTGCGAGCGCTGCGGCAATTACGCCTCTGCGGAAAAATGCAGCGTATGCGCGGATGAAAAGCGGGCCAACGGGCAGATCTGCGTCGTCCGCGATCCGCGGGATGTGGCGGCCATGGAGCGCATGCACGATTATCACGGGCTGTACCATGTGCTGCACGGCACGCTGTCCCCCATGGACGGCGTAGGCCCGAACGATATCCGCATCAAGGAGCTGATTGCCCGCATCGGCGCCGAGGAGGTCAGCGAGGTTATCCTCGCCACCAACCCGGACATCGAGGGCGAAGCCACGGCGACCTACATCGCCCGCATCCTCAAGCCCATGGGCGTCAAGTGTACCCGCATCGCCCATGGCGTACCCGTCGGCAGCGATCTGGAGTACGCGGATGAGGTGACCCTCTCCAAGGCCATGGAGGGCCGCAGGGAGCTGTAAGCAACAGCCTCCGGCTGCCACTCCCACTGTTTTTTCGCTGCGCGTTGCCGGACTTCCGTCTCTGCGCAGCATGCAGCACACCTTCTGCAGGTGTGCTTCTTTGCTATACAGGAGCGTTTCTATGGAATATATGCTTCTTGCAATCATCGCGCTGCTGCTCGTCGCCGTGGTGCTGCTGGTGGTCGTTCTTCTCCGCCAGCGCAGCCTGACCCATCTGCAGGAGCAGCAGAACCGCCGCATCAGCGACTATCTGCAGCAGTTCGGCTACGAGGTCTTTGACGAGCTGGACGCCCAGCGGGCGGATCATACCGCTGCCATGCAGCAGACCGGCGACCGGATCACCGCCGCCATGTCCCACATAGGGCAAAGCCAGACCGCCCTGCTGGAGAGCATGCAGCGCCAGCTGCTGCTGTCCACAAGGAATCAGGAGGAGCGCATCGGGCAGATGTCCACCGGCGTCAACGAGACCCTGACCCAGCTGGACGTCCGGATGGAGCAGGTGCGCCGTTCCACCGCAGAGGGCATGGACAATCTGCGCCAGGAGAACACCCGCCAGCTGACGGAAATGCGCCGCAGCATGGATGAGCGATTGACCCAAAGCCTGGACAAGCGGCTCAACGACTCCTTTGCGCTGGTCAGCCAGCGGCTGGAGCAGGTCTACAAGGGCCTGGGCGAAATGCAGACCCTCGCCACCGGCGTGGGCGACCTCAAGCGGGTGCTGACCAATGTCAAGACCCGCGGCGTCTGGGGCGAAATGCAGCTGGGCAGCCTGCTCAGCGCCGTGCTGAGCCCGGAGCAATACGAGGAAAACGTTGCCGTCGTGCCCGGCAGCCAGGAGCGGGTGGAGTTTGCCGTCCGCCTGCCCGGCAAGGAAAGTACCGTCTACCTCCCCATCGACAGCAAGTTCCCCGTGGAGGACTATGCCCGGCTGCAGGAAGCCAGCACCAATGCCGACGCGGCAGCCGTGGAGGCAGCCCGCAAGGCGCTCCTGGCGCGCATCCGCACGGAGGCCAAACGCATTGCCGGAAAGTATATCGCGCCGCCCCACACCACGGATTTCGCCATCATGTTCCTGCCCGTGGAGGGGCTGTACGCCGAGGTCGTGCAGCAGGTGGACGTGGTGGACGCCATCCAGCGGGAGCAGCGGGTGGTGATTGCCGGCCCCAGCACCTTCTCTGCGCTGCTGAACGCGCTGCAGATGGGCTTCCGCACCCTGGCCATCGAGAAGCGCTCCGGCGAGGTCTGGAAGCTGCTGGGCACGGTCAAGGCAGATTTCGGCGCCTTCTCCGAGGTGCTGGAAAAGACTCAGCTGCGGCTGCGCCAGGCCAGCGAATCCATCGACAGCGCCTTCGTCAAAACCCGGAATATCCAGCGGCATCTGGGACAGGTGGAATCCCAGGGCCCCGGCCTGCCGCCCGACGGCGAATAAGCCCCGCCCCAGCAGAACAAGAAAAGGAGCATCCCCATGAAGTTTACCGTTCTGATTGAAAACACTGCCTGCCGGGAGGACCTCACTGCCGAGCACGGCTTATCCCTGTATCTGGAGGCCGGCGGCCAGCGCATCCTGTTCGACGCAGGCCAGTCCGGTGCATTTGCGGACAATGCTCAGAAGCTGGGCATTGACCTGAGCCAGGTCGATCTGTGTATCCTCAGCCACGGCCATTATGACCACGGCGGCGGCCTGAAGCGCTTCCTGGAACTCAACGACCATGCGAAGGTATATGTCAGCCGCCATGCCTTTGGGGATTATTACAACGCAGAGGACAAGTTCATCGGGCTGGACTGGGAGCTGCTGAACGACGATCGCATCACCTTTGTGGGCGACAATCTGACCCTCAGCGACGCCCTCAGTCTGCACACCTGCCCCAACTTCCCCCAGCCCTATTTCACCGACGCCTACGGCCTGCAGGCCAAGCGCAAGGGCCAGCTGGCCCCGGACGACTTCCGGCACGAGATGTATCTGCTCATCCGCGAGGGCGAGCGGCGCATTATCGTCAGCGGCTGCAGCCACCGGGGCGTGATGAACATCAAGACCTGGTTTGCGCCGGATGTGTTCATCGGCGGCTTCCACCTGATGAAGGTCGATCCGGAGCAGGACGCCGTCCGCCTGAAGTTCACCGCCAAGGAGCTGCTGGTGAAGGACACGGTGTACTATACCGGGCACTGCACCGGCGAAAAGCAGTATGAGGCGCTGAAGGCCCACATGGGTGATCAGCTCCACGCGCTGCGCACCGGCGCTTCCTTCGAGGTATAAGGCAAGCACCCGCAGCAGCAGGCCAACTTCTGCATTGACCTGTTTCTGCGGGTGTGCTATAATGTTTCTGCTCGCGGTAGTGGTGGAATTGGCATACACTTCAGACTTAAAATCTGACGCCTCCGGGATTGCGGGTTCAAGTCCCGCCTGCCGCACCAGATCATCGAGACCGAATCGGCCAACGCCGGTTCGGTTTTCTTTTTTGGGGACTGCAGCCGCGGTCTACCGTTCTACCATCATTTGTCACAACTGTAAAACTTCCGGGTTTATGGAACAAAATGCCGGGACAGCACCTGCTCGTTCGTTGAATTGATTGAGCGGCCAAACCGCTCAGCACATCAATCCTTCAACGCAACGGAGGTACATTCATGAAAAAGCTCATCAGCACCCTGCTGCTCCTGGCCCTGACGGCCGCCTTCCCCGCGCAGGCAGAAGAAGCAGCCTATTACTTCAATCCAGACGGGGGCCGATATTATCACAGCATCCGGGAATGCAAAACCATGCGTGCCGTCTATCAGGAGCAGATGCTTCAGATCACCGCCGCGCAGCTGACAGAAGCGCCCTATGCGCAGCTGAAGCCATGCAATATCTGCTGCAAGGAGCCCCCCAGCCCCCGCATCCTGCCAGCCGGCACGATGAAATTCTACCACCACAGCAGCTATGACACCGGAGATGCGGACGCTCAGTTCACCGCCGGCAGCTATCATGCCGGCAAGTCCATCCTGCCGGGCATCTACACCGCCGTTTCCGGGCCGGAGGCAGCGGATGCACTGCAGCTCCTCAGCCAAGAAGAAGCGCTGGTGCACACCTATCCCATGCAGGGAGAAACCAGCCTTACCTTCTATCTGGGTGAAGGCATGCACCTCATTATCCCGGAGCATTGCACGGTGCAAAAGGTCATCCATCAGCCCGGCTTCCAGGAGGCCTATGTGCGCACCCCCATCACCCACGCGCGCTACTTCACCATGCTGGAAATTCCCGGCGCACAGTACTGCGTGGAAAGCATGCCCGGAAAGAACGGGTACTACGTCCTCTCAACCATTCAGAGCGAGCTGGGGCAGGCATCGCCGACCGTTGTGAAGCTCGCCGAGGGAGACGTGGCAGAACTCAATTTGCAGGGGGCATATGATGTTTTTGTGGAATTTGTCGATTGTATTGTCTGGCCGTCTGAGCAGGGCGTTGGCTGACATCCGCCGCAAAGCAGCAGGCGCAGGTGTACTCAGTCTGCTGCTTTGCGTCATGCTGCTGTCCTCCGGCACGGCTTCTGCCGAGCCCCTGGGCTGGGGCTATGTCAACGCAACTGACGTTGCGCTCCGTCGGGGAATCGGCGGAAAAGTCCTGACCCGTCTGCCCCTGGATACCTGTGTCTGGATCAACGACAGCCAGACGGACAGCAGCGGCGTACTCTGGTACGAGATCCGGACGGGACTGAACATCAATCATACCAATTATGACTATTCCGGCTGGATGAAGGCTGCCTTCATCAACGCCGGTGCAGACGTCTGGCATGACATCACCGCCATTGCCGCCTCCAGCTGCGGCCTCATTGCGCTCCGGGCTGACGGCAGCAGCGAAACGGCAGGCCGCCCCATCGTTGCCATGGACGGCTCCGGCTGGGTCTCTCCCCGGGGCTGGGCTGCGCCCTATGGCAAAGCCATCCGCGTGGGTGTTCCAACCACAGGCAATGAATATTTCATCGTCACCGAGGCAAACGAGCTCGTCTCCACCGTCAACGGCCTTCGCGTCGCCGACGGTCTGCGGAAAGCAGCCGCCCTTGAGGCTGCTGAAGCCGTCATCTGCGACGTTCCCTTCCCCGTCTGGGGCCAAGATGCGGAAACCGTGGTGTTCCGCTCTGCCGGCATGGCGCCCCCCAGGGGCAATCTGCCGATCGAGATCTACATCGGCGTCCGGGCAGACGGATCGGTGATCGCCGAGCCCGCTTTCATGGCAGAGCGGCTCGCAGATTGGAACGATCTGACGGATCTTCGCCTGACCAACCGGTATGTAATGGGGCTGAAAAAGGACGGGCGCGTACTGCTGGCCCCCTACGTCGAGGGCGTTGACCTGGACGTTTCCCACTGGCAGGGCATCACCGCCATCGGCGCCGGAAACGACTGGTGTGTTGGGCTGCAGGCAGACGGCACGCTGATCTTCGCAGGCGACCATGTTTTCATGGACGAGGGGCATACCCGGAAGTAAAATGCTTTTCCAGCAGGTGAAAACCGCTTGCCAAAGCCGTGCCCGCATGGTAAGATGAGCCCGAGGTGATTCCCATGCTCCACGCGGACAACGAGCGTCTGCTGACGCTCATCAGCGAATATCTGACCTTTACCCCGGAAGCCATCCGCCCCGAAGACGTGACCAGGCTGGCGGCGGACTGCGGCATTTCCATGAACGAGGCTTATCTGGCGCTGCTGGCGGCACACTGCGGCCTGGATACCGGTAAGCCCGAGGACGCCCGGCTCTACCGGAGCTACTTCCCGCAAATGGTGCACCGGCTCGATCCCCTGCCCTTTGCGCAGGACGCCTATATGCAAACCATTCATCCTGACAGCGGCAGGCAGGGCAGCATCGATCTGGTCTATGAGACCGTACAGCCCATGGAGCTCTTTGTCGCGGATGATTTCCTGGTGGACGCACAGGGGCGGGTTCTTCCCCAGCTGGGCTGGTTTGACCAGGCCTTCTCCTTCCCCGCCATCCGCGAGGAGGGGCGCGTCTGGATGACCGTCACGCCCAATGAGATCAACACCATCCAGCCCGCCGTCCGGAAAAGCCGGGGCAAGGTGCTGACCTACGGCCTGGGGTTGGGGTATTACGCCTTCCACTGCCTGCTGAAAAAGGAGGTGGAGAGCGTCACCGTGGTGGAGAAGAATCCGGCGGTCATCGATGTGTTCCGTCGTCGGCTGCTGCCCTTCTTCCCCCGGCAGGATGCGCTGCGCATCATCCGGTCAGACGCCTTTGACTATGCAGAAAAGGTCATGCCGGGAGAGGGGTACGACACGGTGTTCACCGATCTCTGGCACGACGTGGCGGACGGACTCCCCCTGTACAGGCGGATGAAGGCGCTGGAATGCCCCGGGCCGGAGTTCCTCTACTGGATCGAAAAGACGCTGCAGGTCTACATGGCCTGATAGCGCTCCGTCCTGCGCCTGCGGGCCGGATAGGCAATCGTCAGCTCCTGCATGCTGCCGGTTTTGCGCTCCGTGAAGGTGGCGCGAACGCCGGCAGCATTCATTTGTCCTGCAATATCCCGCACGGCGTTGCGATAGAGCCGGATATCCCGGATGACGGCAATCACCCGGGGCTGCTGCGGGGATGGTTGACAGCGCGGGCTGCGTCCGGCGGCAGCCACCAGCAGCGCAGCGTCCCGGATGCAAAGCCGCTCCTGCACGATCCTTTGGGCCACCCGCCGCCGCAGGTCGGGATCAGGCAGCGCCAGCAGGCAGCGTGCGATCTGCTCCGGTGCATTCTCTGCCCGCAGATAGGCCCGAAGTCCTTCCTCCAGCCCCATCAGCTGCAGCCGATCCATTGCCTGCGCCGGATTCAGCCCGCACAGGGCTGCCGCCTCTGCCCGGGAACGCCCCTCTCCCAGCAGGCGGTTCAGCAGCTCCGCCGAGTCAAAATAGTGCATTTGGGCAATCGGGTTTCGCTTCCGGACCGGCAGGAACCGTGGCAGCTCAGTGTACAGCATGGCAGATTTCTCCTTTGAATGGCAGCTGTCTTAACTATATGACAATCCCCCGCGCACCGCAAGCAGAATCGTTCGACACGTTCTGCCCCGTGCACGGGGGATTTTTCTGTGCTTTCAGGAAGCTATTGTCATTTCTTATCGTTTCCGCCCAGGGGGGACTTGCCGGGCGTGCCGGCTTTTCGGGGATACTGTCGAGCGGTTTTTGCAGCTTTGGCAATGGGCAGCAGCATATGCTGCCAGTCCCGCCCGGGGAAGGTGATGCTGATCGGCTCCTGCACCTTGCCGCCCAGCAGATACGCCGCCTTCCGGCCCTGGGGCAGCTCCTCCATCAGCGCCGGGCCCTTCCAGCACACCGCCTTGCCGCCCACCTTTACATAGGGCAGCAGGTATTCCGACAGCACCGCCAGCGAGGCCACCGCCCGGGCCACCGCTACATCATACTTCTCCCGGTGGTTGGGGAACTGAGCGCCGTCCTCTGCACGGGCATGCACCAGGGTCACATTGCGCACCCCCAGATCATCGATCACTGCCTGGAGGAAGTTGAGGCGCTTCTGCTGGGCGTCCATGAGCGTCACGCGAAGGTTCGGGCAGGCCAGGGCCAGCGGCAGACCGGGAAAACCCGCGCCGGTGCCCACGTCGATCAGCGAGCCGTTCTCCGGGATCAGCCCCGGCACCGCCAGCGCGATCAGGCTGTCCACATAATGCTTGTCGATCATCTCCGCTTCCTCGATCACAGCGGTCAGATCCATGCGGGTATTCCAGTCCAGCAGCAGCTCATGATAGCGCAGCAGCTTCGCCGGCAGCTCCGCATCATGGGCGATGCCGCATTCCTGCAAGCGGGCGGAAAGCATTTCAGTCGTCATATCGTCACTCCAAAGGCAGGTGCAGATACTTCTGCATCCAGTATTTGATCCATGCCAGGCCCTCACGGCCATGGTTCTTGAGCCAGAAATTCAATCCCAGCTTGGTGGGCGAGCCCAGCCCGCTCGCGTCCAACCCTGCGTCCTCCGCGATGGCCATCGCCCGGGGCAGATGGTAATCGCTGGTGACCACCAGCACATGATCGACCCCGCGTCCCTCCAGGAGCTTGACCGCATTGGCAATATTCTGCCGGGTGTTGAAGCTCCTGTCGTCCATGAGGATACTGTCTGCCGCCACGCCCTGACGCTGCAGCTCGTCCCGCATGACATGCGCTTCCGGCGCGGGCTCATTGGCCCCCTGCGCGCCGCACACGACGATCAGGCATTCCCGTTCCTTCCAGGCCTTCGCCGCTGCGTCAATGCGCCACTGCAGCTGCAGGGACGGTTCGCCGTCCGGCTTCACCTGCGCCCCCAGGACAATGATTGCGTCATATTCGCCCACCGGCGGCACATGTTTCTCCCGGTAACAGAGCATCGCCACCACTCCCAGATAAAAGAGTATGCCCAGCAGCATCAGCGTCAGGCCGAGCTTCAAAAGCTTTTTCAACAAACCTTTGGGCTGTTTCACGTCACTTCGATTCCTTTCGTTCAGACCCATTCTTCATCCCATGCGCCGTCCTCCCGGAAGTAGCGCATGGCTCCGCCGCGGATCACGCTGCAGACATAATCCCCATGCTGGATCATGCTGTAGGTATCCGTATCCGACACGATGATATGATCGACCAGCGCGATGCCAAGCTTGGCCAGCACTGCTTCCAGATCCACCGTCGCGTCCACATCGCCGATGGAGGGCAGCGCCTCGCCGCCGGGATGGTTATGGCACAGGATGACGCCGTAAGCATTCTGATGCAGGGCCGTTTCCGCCACCACGCGCGGATTGGCTGCCACCTCGGACAGGCTGCCCTCGTTGATCAGCCGGTGTCCCAGCACCTTCATCTGTGCCGTGACGGAAATCACATAGAATCTTTCCTTCCCCAGCCCGGTCAGCAGCGCCTTGCAGTAGGCCGTCACATCGCCGAAACGCTTCAGCTTCTTTGTCTGCTGGCACAGGCAAAGCTCATACCGGCGGAACATGGGCACCATCATGGACAGGAGTGTGGCGGTTTCCTCGCCCACACCGTCCACCGACATCAGCTGCTCCGGCGGTGCCTCCAGCACCCCTCGGAGGCTCCCGAAGGTCTCCAGCAGCCGGTGAGCCAGCGGATTCACATTGCCCCTCGCCCGCCCGTAAAACAGCAGCAGCTCCAGCACCTCATGGGGCTGGAAGCCCTCCAGTCCTTCCAGGCGGAAGCGCTCCCGCATCCGTTTGCGGTGTCCATCGTGCATGGTCATCAGTTTCCTGCTTTCCGGGGCTTCAAGCCCCTGCATGTTCAACGGAGAAGCCGCCGTTTCTCTTCCAGCATATCGGAAGCTCCGGCCTTATTCCTCCTCCAGCATCATTTCAAACACTTCATTGACCTGGCTGCCAAGCCGCTGCACCTCGCCCAGCACCCGGTCTCTGCCCTTCGGAGTCAGAAACCAGTCCTCCCGGGTATAGCCAGGTGTCGGCGCCGGACATACCAGGAAGCGCGTCTTCGGCATTGCCGCCTGATAATACAGCAGCGCCCGCCGGGCATGGAAGGCATGGCAGCACAATATGGCAGTATCGCAGGGCAGCCCGGCCGTTTGCAGCACATCCCGGGACTTTTGGGCATTCTCCCAGGTATAGGTCGCCTGATCCTCCCGGAGGATGGCGCTGTCCGGCACGCCGTGCTTCCTCAGCACCGCCCGCAGGAAGGCCCACTCCGTCTCATATGCATCAGGATACTCTGCCTGATACCGCTCCGGCACGCCCAGAAAGCGCCCATAGGTCGTGGCATAGCGGCCCGAGGGCAGCACATAGGGCGCATAGCCCGCCCGGTACAGCGCCGCCGCCCGGATGGCATTTTCAATCTTCCGCGAACCCGGCACCAGAATCACATCCGCTTGTTCGGGCTGATCCTCCACGAAGATGAACTCCGTCACCGCCCGGATGAACCGTTCCGCTCCCGCTGTCAGCTTATCCTGCATACTGCCTCCACAGGGCCGCCAAGCGCGCCCTGTTCTCCTCCGTCACCGGTGTAAAGGCCTGCAAATAGATCGCCCGCAGCGCCGCCTGATTCAGCTGCTCCGGGTGATTGCCCAGCCGCTGCACATTCACAGAGACCGCCAGGGCATCCAGCGTTTCCTCGTCGGGCATTTCTGCCGGCAGCATATCCGTGGCCGCCAGCAGGCCCTGCAGCAGCTGTCCGCCGGACGCGCCGCCGTCATTCAGCCCCAGGATCTCCGCCAGCGCCACCAGCGTCGGCTCTGCCGCTTTTTCCTCCCACAGGTGCTGCCAGAGGTGGGGCAGCGTCAGCATGCAGGCGTGGCCGTGAGCATAGCCCAGCCGCTTGGTGATCTGATAGCTCATGGCATGGGCCGCCGTCGTGCGGCTGATGCGGATCGCACAGCCGGATTCATAGGCAGCCTCCAGCATGGCGTCGGCGGCTTCCGCCTCCCCTGCCAGGTAGGCAGACAAATGCCGCAGTACACCGAGGATTGCCCACTTTGCATGGATGCGGCTCTCCGCCGTTGCCTTCGCCGCCCAGAAGGATTCGATCCCCTGGCACAGCGCATCCATCGCGCAGGCCTTTCTGTGATACACAGGCAGCGTATCCAGCAGCGAACCGTCCAGGATGATCGCCTCCGGCAGCAGCGCCGGATGATCGAGGGACAGCTTCTCATTGTTTTCATACACAACGGCAATGGGCGTTGCCTCCGCGCCGGTACCTGCCGTGCCGGGAATGGCAATATGCGGCAATGCAGCCTCCTGAGGCAGCGCGTTTTTGCGCACGGCCTCCATCTCGCCGGTCAGGAGCAGCGCCTTGACCGCCTTGGCCGTATCCATCGCGGAACCGCCGCCCACGGAGATCAGCCCGTCACAGCCGTTGGCGCGGAACACGTCCGCCCCGGCAGATGCATCCGCCAGATCGGGGTTGGGGTGATAGCCGCTGAACAGCGGCAGCTGCAGCCCCGTACGCGCCGCAAAATCCGCCTGCATCCGTTCGCTGCACACCAACATGGGACGGTGCATACGGAGCGCTGCACACAGCTGGGCAATATGGTCGGCATTCAGGCTGCCGCGGCCCCGAATCACATGCTGCATCCCTGCACTCCCTTCGGTCTTTTTCTCTTCTATTCTACCCTATTCCCCCTGTTCTGTCAAAGAAAAAAGCAGGAGCCGAAGCTCCTGCCATGGTTTTATGCAAAGGTGCGGACGCGGATCACGCCGGGCAGCGCCTTGATGGCGGCAATGGCGTTCTCGCTGGGCAGGTCCGCCATGTCCATGACGGTCACAGCCATCTCCTTCTTGGACTTGTTGGTCAGGTCGGTGATGTTCACGCCCTCCGCAGACACGCATGCGGTAATGGTGGCAATGGTGTTGGGGATGTTCTCGTGAATGACCAGGATGCGCGCGCCCTCCGGCTTGCCCAGAGGGACTTCCGGCAGGTTGACGCTGTTGTGGATGGAGCCGGTCTCCAGGTAATCGCGCAGCTGCGCGGCGGCCATGGAGGCGCAGTTTTCTTCGCTCTCGGGGGTAGAAGCACCCAGATGGGGGATCGCCACGACCTTGTCAACGCCCAGCAGATCCGCAGAGGGGAAGTCCACCACATAGCCGCCCAGCTGACCGCTTTCCAGCGCCGCCAGCACGTCGGCATTGTTCGCCAGCTCGTTGCGGGAGAAGTTCAGCAGCACTGCGCCGGGCTTCATCTTGGCGATGACGTCGGCGTTGATCATGCCGCGGGTCTTGTCGTTCAGCGGCACATGGATGGTCAGGTAATCCGCCTGCGCGAAGACCTCCGCATCGTTGGCAGCATGGATGACCTTGCGGGACAGGGCCCAGGCGCTGTCCACGCTGATGTAGGGATCATGGCCCACTACGCGCATACCCAGGCCCTCGCTGGCCGCATTGGCCACCAGACGGCCGATGGCGCCCAGGCCGATCACGCCCAGGGTCTTGCCGCGGACTTCGGGGCCCACAAACTGGCCCTTGCCCTTTTCCACCAGCTTGCCGACGGCGTCGCCCTCATTCTTCAGGCCCTGCGCCCAGTTCACGCCGCCAATGACATTGCGGCTGCCCAGCAGCAGACCGCACAGCACCAGCTCTGCCACCGCATTGGCGTTGGCGCCGGGGGTGTTGAACACGCAGATGCCCTGCTTGGAGCACTTGTCGATCGGGATATTGTTCACGCCGGCGCCTGCACGGGCGATGCCCAGCAGGTTCTCGCCCAGCTCCATGTCATGCATGGCGGCGGAGCGGACCAGGATGCCGTCCGGCACGGGCTCTTCCTTGGCGACGGTGTACTTGTCGGCGGAGAGCTGGGTGTAGATAATATCGGAGATCGCGTTGAGCGTTTGGATCTTGTACATGGGGGGATTCCTCCTTTTGATCTGCGGGAACGTCTGTGGTTGTTCACCGCAGGACTGGCAGCGTCAGGGGCTGCTTTTTTGGGGCTGGGCGAGCTGTTTCGGCTGATCCTGGCGGAGCAGCGAAAGGCGCGCGCTTCTTTGCGCCTGCGGGCGCGAGGCCTCCGGCGGCAGGGGCCCTGCCCCTTATTCAACATTTGCTTTTCGCTTTCGCCTTCGGCGAAATCCCCACTGGGGACACGCTTTCAGCAAATGCCCCGCAAAGGGCCATCGGCCCTTTCGAAACCCTTTTTAGGCGTTCGCGGCTTCGAACTTCTTCATGAAGTCGACCAGAGCCTTCACGCCTTCCACGGGCATGGCATTGTAGATGCTGGCGCGCATGCCGCCCACGCTGCGGTGGCCCTTCAGGTTCACCAGGCCCTCGGCAGCGGCAGCCTTGACGAAGGCAGCGTCCTTGTCCGCATCGCCGGTGATGAAGGTCACGTTCATCAGGCTGCGGTATTCCTTCTGCGCCGTCGCCTTGAACAGCTTGGAGTTATCCAGGAAGTCATACAGCATGGCTGCCTTCTCCACATTGACCTTGTGGATGGCGTCGATGCCGCCGTTCTGCAGCAGCCAGTCGAAGGTCAGGCCGGCCAGGTAGATGCCCCAGGTGTTGGGGGTGTTGTACATGCTGCCCTTTTCGGACTGGACAGTCCAGTTCATCAGCTTGGGACAGAGCTTGTTGGCATTGCCCAGCAGCGCCCTCTTGACCACCATGACGCACAGGCCGCTGGGTCCGATGTTCTTCTGGGCGCCGGCGTAGATCACGCCGTACTTGGTCACGTCCATGGGCTCGGAGAGGATCATGGAGGAGCAGTCCGCCACGATGGGTGCCTTCACATCAGGCAACTCGATGTAACGGGTGCCGTAGATGGTATTGTTCTGGCAGATGTGGACGTAATCCGCATCGGCGGAGAAATTGGCGGTCTTCATATCCGGCACGTAGGTGTAGGTATCCTCGCGGCTGGAGGCGGCAATGTTGACCTCGCCGTAGCGCTTGGCTTCCTCGGCAGCCAGGTGAGCGAAGTTACCGGAGTCCACGTAATCGGCCTTGCCGTTCACCATCAGGTTCAGCGGGATGGCGGAGAACTGCTCGGTCGCGCCGCCCTGCAGGAACAACACGTCGTAATCGTCCGGGATGTTCATCAGCTTGCGGAGATCGGCGACCGTCTTGTCATAAATGTCGGTGTACATCTTGGAGCGGTGAGACATCTCCATCACGGACATACCGGTATTGCCGTAGCACAGCAGATCCTTCTGTGCCTTTTCCAACACAGGCTGAGCCAGCATAGAGGGGCCGGGAGAGAAGTTAAATACGCGATCCATAACAAGTTCCTCCTTATATTGCGTTGATGTGTTATCACTTTGCCGCATTGCAGTGGGACGTTTTTTGCCCGGTGGACAATATCCGTACCGTGCTTCTATAGTATGCACTATCTTGCTGAAAATTGCAAGCGAAATACACAGGAAGAACAACACAAAATCGCCTGGGGGATCAGGCGCTCCTTCAGGCTGGATCGACCATGCGGCGAGAGAAGAAAACCCGCAAGCCTTACAGCCTGCGGGCAGCGTGTCGAAAAAGTGCTTTAGGCACTTTTTCGAGGATTTGCACTCGCGCACTGGTCGAGCCATAAATGGCTCTCCCGGCCGTTTGCTCGTGTAAGGAAGCGATTTTGCAACGCGTTATTATGTAGAGGAAGGTTTACCCCTCCTCGTCATGAGTCGCGGGAAATACAAGTAATTCAA
>JAFQIB010000046.1 GCA_017397765.1 Clostridia bacterium
AATCCCACCCATAAAGGAGACCCAACCCATGAGCATCTTTGAAACCATCAAAGCGGCGGTCAGCGTACCGCAGGCAGCCGCCTACTACGGCATGAAGATCCAGCGCAACAATATGACCCGCTGCTGCTTTCATGACGACCATCATCCCAGCATGAAGCTGAACGACACTTATTTCTACTGCTTCGCCTGCCTTGAGCATGGCGATGTAATCGACCTCGTTGCCCAGCTGCACCGCGAGAGCCATTATGCCGCGGTGCAGCGTATTACCCGGGACTTCGGCATTGGCCCGAACAGCCCGGCTCCGGCAGCAACAAAGCCCTACAGTCCTTACCGTGACTCGGATGAAGCCCTCTGCATGAGTGTCCTCACCGATTATGAGCAGCTGCTGAAACGCTGGAAGCAGGATTATGCACCAGTCACAGCAGACAAGCCGATCCACGACCGTTTTGTGGAAGCCTGTCAGATGTTGCCCAGCATCACGGCCATGACCAACATCCTGTTCCTGCCCGACGCCGACCTCCGTGCCCGACTGGTGCGGAAGGTCATGCAGGACAACACCATTCTCCGTCTGAAAGAGCGGCTGGACATGCTACGAGAGGAGGAAGCGGATGACCACGAAAGCACCGCAGCAGCGGCCTGAGAGCTGGCCTGTATGGTATGACGGAAAGTCAATCAATGAAGCTCTCTTCTGCCAGCAGTTCCTTGCCACACACCAGATTGCCTTCACGGAGAACGCCTTCTTCACCGTTAACGGGCGCATGATCGACGAAACGCCCTTGAAAACGGAAATCTTTCGGCTTCTGGAGCCTTTCGCTACCACCAACGTCACCAAGAAAATCACCAGCATCATCGAACTGCTGAAGATCACCGCCCATGTGGACGACCTGCCGCCTCAGTCTGACTGCATCCATCTGGCCAACGGAACCCTGATGCTGGACGGCAGCTTTTCTCCAACAATGGACGAGATCGTCCGCAGCCGGTTTCCTGTCCGCTATGCCCCGGACACCCCACAGCCAGAGCGCTGGCTGACCTTCCTCAACGCGTTGCTGCACCCAGATGACATCCCGACCCTGCAGGAGTACATCGGCTACTGCCTGATCCCCAGCAACAAAGGCCAGCGCATGATGGTCATCAAGGGGAACGGCGGCGAGGGCAAAAGCCAGATCGGCACCGTCCTGACCCGCCTGTTCGGCTGCAACGTGAAGGACGGCAGCGTGGGCAAGGTGTCCGAAAACCGCTTCGCCCGCGCCGATCTGGAACACATCCATCTGATGATCGACGACGATATGCGGATGGAAGCTCTGAAGCAGACCAATTATGTAAAGTCTCTCGTGACCGCCCAGGGCAAGATGGATCTGGAGAAGAAGGGCAAGCAGAGCTACCAGGGCTGGATGTACGCCCGGCTGCTGGCCTTCTCCAACGGTGACCTGCAATCCCTGTACGACCGCAGCGACGGCTTCTACCGCCGCCAGCTGATCCTGACGACCAAGGGGAAGTCCCCCGACAGAGTGGATGATCCTGACCTGGCAGACAAGCTCTGCAGCGAGCTTGAGGGCATCTTCCTCTGGGCATTCGCCGGATTGCAGCGGCTGGCAGCGAATCACTTTCGCTTCACTGAAAGCGAGCGTTCCCGCAGTAACCGGGACGAGGTCAAGCGTGACGGCAACAACCTGATCGCCTTCATGGAATCCACCGGCTACATCCTGCTGGATCCCGACCAGCGCATCAGCGCCAAGGAGCTGTACCATATCTACAGCATCTGGTGCGACGAGAACGCCATCACACCACTCAAGCCGCGCAGCGTCAGCGATTACCTGATCGGCAATCAGAAGAAGTACGGCATTGAGCACAACAACAACCAGCTTAACGCCGCCGGGCGCAGGGTGTGGGGCTTCAAGGGGATCGGCCCAGTATTGAAGCTTTCCATGACCACCTGTGACGGCTGGCAGAGAGCATTTCCCCCGGATAACCCATTCACATAAGTGAGGTTTTTCCGCAAAACTCTGCGTACATACGTACAGCGTACCACGGATTTCCTGTACATTTGTACGTATGTACGCAAGAAAACTTGAATTTACCTATAACGACACACAAGGAGATAGTTATGAACAATCAATATGCAATTATGAGATTTGCAAAGTATAAAGGCCCAGAAATCAGCCGAATCGAGGGCCACAACGAACGCACCAAGGAAACCTACGCCAGCAACCCTGATATTGACCCAACCCGCACCCACCTGAACTTCCACCTGATCGAGCCGACCAACCGTTACCGCGCTGAAGCTGAACGCCAGATCGCTGCAGCCAAGTGCCGCACTCGCACAGACAGCGTCCGGCTGGTGGAAACGCTGATCACCTGCAGCCCGGAATTCTTCAAGGGCAAGGGTGAAAAGGTCATCCGCGCCTATTTCCAGCACGCGCTGAATTTCCTGATGGAAAAACAGCGCCCGGAGACTTTCGTATCCGCCGTCGTCCACCTGGATGAAAAGACGCCGCACATGCACGTGACCTTCGTTCCGCTGACGCAGGACGGCAGGCTGTCCGCAAAGGACATCATCGGTAACCGCAAGCATCTGATCGCCTGGCAGGACGCCTACTGGCAGCACATGGTCAGCAAGTTCCCAGAGCTGCAGCGCGGCGAGAGCGCCAGCAAGACCGGCCTGAAGCACATTCCTCCGCAGGTATTCAAGCAGATGGTCAGGCTGACCAAGCAGAGCCAACGGATCGAGGCTGCGCTGGATAGCACGAATATGTTCAACGCCAAGAGTAAGGCTGAGGAGGTCAAGAAACTGTTGGCTCGCTACATCCCAGCAGTGGAGGAGATGGCGACCCAGCTGAAGAAGTATGGCATTGCTTTTGAGGAAGTAGAAGACCTGCAGGCTGAGAACGAGCAGCTGACCCGCGAGCTGGATGCAGCCAAGCGCGGCAGCATTCATGAAAAGCTGGAACAGGCAAAACTCCAGCGGGAGTACAAACAGGCCGTGGCACTGCTGGATAGGATCCCGCCGGAAATCAAGCAGCACTATACCTCCCCCACCCACCAGAATAACGAACCCATGAAATGAGGAAAATAGCCATTGATCACTATCCATCTGGAGGGAAGAATGACCAGCATTGATGAATTCTACTTCCGCTACTACGCCAACCGTCTGCTACGCGAGGGCTACATCGATCAGCGAGAGTATCAGGCACTCCTGACCGCCAACCAGCTCGACTACGACGTGAAGGAAAAACATACAAATGTAAAACCTGTCCAATTATGTTGACGATACCCATGTTACCAGATATAATAATTATACACCGATCAGACAGCCGGTGTCCGGAGAGTGCTCCGGGCACCGGTTTTGAAAGGAGACCTTATGGAAACCAGACTTATCCGTGAGCAGCTGAAAACCTGCACCATATACGACCTGCCCCTGCGGGTGACCTTCTATGCCCGCGTGTCCACAGACAAGGACGAGCAGCTCAACTCCCTTGAAAATCAGGAAGCGTATTTCACCGAGAAGATCAAGGGCGTGAAGCGGTGGACGTTCGTCCCCGGCTATATCGACGAGGGCATCACCGGCACCAGCGTCAGTAAGCGCGAGCATTTTCTGGAGATGATCCAACACGGCAAGGAGGGGCGTTTTGACCTGATCCTCACCAAGGAGGTCAGCCGTTTTGCCCGCAACACGGTAGACTCCCTCACCTACACCCGCGACCTGTTGCGCTGGAACGTGGGCGTTTTCTTCATAAATGACGGCATCAATACCCTCGACCCGGACAGCGAGCTGCGGCTCACCATCATGTCCGGCATCGCGCAGGACGAAAGCCGCAAAATCTCCTCCCGCGTGAAATTCGGCAGCCGCGAGGCCATCAAGAAGGGCCGTGTCTTTGGCAACAGCCGCATTTACGGGTACGATTATGTGGACAAGCGGCTGATCATCAACGAGCAGGAAGCCGTATTCGTCCGCGACCTGTTCGAGACCTTCGCCACGGGCAATTTCAGCTTGAATGCGCTGGAAAAGCTGTTCTACGAAAAGGGCTACCGCAATACCCAGGGCGGGCGCATCAATCACGCCGCCATGGCGCAGGTGATTCGGAACCCGAAGTACAAGGGCTGGTTCTGCGGCGGAAAGACCACCATCGCCGATCCCTTCGATCAGCGACAAATTAAGCTGCCGGAGGAGGAGTGGATCATGTACCCGGATGAGAACATTCCCGCCCTTGTCAGCGAGGAGACCTGGCAGAAGGCCAACGACATCCTCGCCAAGCGCAGCGCGGATGTGAAAAGCCACCGAGGGCAGTACACCCACGCGAACCTGCTCTCCTGCAAGATGTACTGCACCCACTGCGGTGCGCTGTACCACCGGCAGACCTCCACTGCCTATCACAGCAAGACCCCCAACAGCTCCTGGGTATGCAGCGGCAAGAAAAAACGAGGGACGCACACTTGTCCCTCGCGGTATATCTGGGAATCAGAAATGAAGGACGTTCTGTTCACCCTGTTCAAAGGCTTCCAGCAGTCCCGGGAGGACATGGCTCAGCGCATTCTGCAGACACTGGAGCAGCTGCAGCCGAAGACCTCCATCGCCAAGGACATGGAGAAGGTGCAGGAGACCATCGACAAGCTGAAGGCCCGCCGGGAAAAGCTGCTTGACCTGAACGTGGCCGGCCACCTCTCCGACGAGGACTTCGCCGGCATGGTGAAGGAAATCGGCCGCCAGCTGGAGCAGCAAAAAGAGCTGCTGACCTCCCTGCAGGAGAAACAGGACAAGACCCTCGACATTCAGAAACGATTGCAGACCATTCAGGCAGCCTTCGACTCCTTCGACAGCCTGACCACCCCTGAGGACATCACCCCTGCGTTGGTGGATGCCGTCATCAGCCGCATTGACGTAACCACGATGGGCGACGTCATCCAACTTGACTTCCGCCTCGCCGACGGTACGACCCTTGCCGAAGAACTGACCTCTGCTGCTCACCCGAGAGGTCGCAAGAAAAACAGTTCTGCTGGTTACAGTAGGAAGCGCCTGATCGAGCAGGCTGAGCGCGGCATGGCGGGGCAGTAAGCCTGCCGATTTGCCCGAACTGACAACTCACTCCCGATAAACAAAGGGCTTTGCCGGCGTTTTCATCGCGCTGACAAAGCCCTTTCCGTTATTCAATGATGCCCTTGCAGTTCCATCGGACAACCGTCTTGTAGCCCAGCTTGGCATACCAGTGGCCCACGGCGGTGTAATGAATCCAGCTCAGATCGTAGCCCTCCTGCTGCAGGATGGTCGTTGCCAGCTGAACCATCCGCAGTCCGATGCCCTGCTTGCGGTAGCTGGGCACCGTACCCACACAGCCCGGGGCGCCGACCTTCTTGCCATCCGCCTCGCCGAAGGAATCCAGCAGGCAGAAGCTGGCCACCTTATCGCCGTCAAAGGCGCAGAAGACGCGGTCGGATTTCCCGAACCACTGCACCCAGTCGTCCTCCACCTCGCGGACAGCAGATTGCAGCTTTTCGATCTCTCCCTCGTAGAAGCCGAAGGTGATGTGGGCCGGGCAAGGCACGGGCTCCCCCTCCTGCCATGCATGCAGGTCGATCACCTGCTCGACGAAGATCTCCTCCTCCGGCAGGGACGCAATGTAGGGCTTCTGGAAGAAGCCGGGCTGGAGAGCCATAAACATTTCAGCGTAGGTCATGGAATTCTCCCTTATTCTCAAAGATGTACAACCATGCAGCCCGCGCCATGAGGGCGCGGAAAGACTGCACCAGTGATCATACCCAGTAAACCCGCGTATGTATCAGGGCAGAGCAAAACTGCTTCCCACACGAGCCGCCCGCGGGGGCTGCCCCGCTCAATCGCCGAATACGATGCCCATATTCTTGGCGGTCTTGACCATCTGATCGTCCTCCGGCACCAGCTTGGGCACGCCGGCGATATCCTCCAGCTTGTTGTGGGTAATCTCGTTGCCCTTGAGCGCCACGGTCACGCCGAACACGCCGTCGCGGATCAGCTCTGCCGCATGCACGCCGAACTGGGTGGACAGCACGCGGTCATAGGCATTGGGGCTGCCGCCGCGCTGGATGTGACCGGGCACGACGTTGCGGGCCTCCACGCCCACCAGTTCCCGCAGCTGCTGTGCCACATAGGCGCTGGCAGAGAAATGCTCGGCAGCGCGCTTGGCCTCGCGCTCCTTCTTCTTCATTTTGGCTTCTTCCTTGTCCATCGCGCCCTCGGCCACGGCAAGAATGGTGAAGCCCTTGTTGGACTTGGCGCGCGCCTCCACCACCTTGGCCACCTTCTTGATATCGTAGGGAATCTCGGGGATGAGGATCGCATCTGCGCCGCCGGCCACGCCGGAGTACAGCGTCAGCCAGCCCGCCTTGTTGCCCATGATCTCAATGACCATGCAGCGGCCATGGCTGGCAGCGGTGGTATGGATACGGTCGATCACATCGGTGGCGATGTCCAGTGCAGTGTGGAAGCCGAAGGTAAAATCAGTACCGTAGAGGTCATTGTCGATGGTCTTGGGCAGACCGATGACGTTCAGGCCCTCCTGGGAGAGCAGATTGGCGGTCTTGTGGGTGCCGTTGCCGCCCAGGGTCACCAGGCAGTCCAGCTTCAGATCCTTGTAGGTCTTCTTCATCGCGGCAACCTTATCGACCTTGTCCTCGCCGATCTTGCGCATATCGCGGAAGGGGGTGCGGGCCGTGCCCAGGATGGTGCCGCCCAGGGTCAGGATGCCGGAGAAATCGCTGCGCTTCATCACCTGATAGTCGCCCTCGATCAGGCCACGGTAGCCGTCGTGGATGCCCACGATCTCCGCATCAAACATTTCATACGCCGCGCGGGTCACGCCGCGGATCGCTGCGTTCAGGCCGGGGCAGTCGCCGCCGCTGGTCAGAATACCGATTCTTCTTTTCATCTCATTGGGCCTCCTCACTTGATTTTCGGAGCTGTTACGGGTATTATACCATGTATCAGGACAAATTGCTACAGCATTTTCGCATTTCGTGATGCTTTCGCCAGGTTCTGCCGAAAAAGGAGGCGCTGCATGCAAAAGCCAGCCATGATCCTCTTTGATTATGCCCACACCCTTGCTTGGGAACCCGCATCAGACTTTCTGCGCGGCGAGCAGGCGGTGTTCCGCCATGTGCAAAGCAATCCCGGCGGCGTCACGCCGGAGGAGGCAGCCCGCCTCGGCACGGAGCTGTTCCTGTCGTCCCGGGACTGCCGGCACAGCGGCTGGGAGCTGCATGAGCATCAGCTGCTGAAGCTGAAGTACGCGCTGCTGGGGCTGACCTTTGATCTGCCCATGGCGGAGCTGGAAAAGCTGCTGTGGACCGCCGCCTGTCCGGGCGAGCCCATGCCCGGCGTGCAGGAGATGCTCCGCGAATTGCGCGCCATCGGCATCCGCACAGGCGTGATCAGCAACCTCGGCTGGTCCGGCGAGGCGCTGACGGATCGGCTGGCCCGGCTGCTGCCCGGGCATGCCTTTGAGTTTGTCATGACCTCCAGCAACTACTGCGTCCGCAAGCCGGACCCGCGGCTCTTCCGCGCTGCGCTGGCAAAGGCCCGTCTGGCCCCGGAGAAGGTCTGGTTCTGCGGCGACCAGATCGAGGCGGATATCTTCGGCCCGCAATCCGTCGGAATCTTCCCCGTCTGGTATGACTGTGAGTCCGTCCCCAATGGCTTCGCACAAAAAAACGCCGGACTCACCATCACCGGAGAGCATCTGCACATCCACCACTGGCGCGAGCTGCTGTCTGCGCTCAATTCCTGCACATAAGGAGTATCCCATGACAGTCAAGGAAACCATTATGGCCCGTATCCGCGAGCTTGGCGTCCCCCACGAATTCCACGAACATGCGCCCGCCCACACCATGGCGGATTGCCTGGCCCTGCCCTATGCCGCACCGGACGTGACCTTCTGCAAGAACCTGCTGCTGTGCAACACACCCAGGAGCGCCTTTTTCCTCTACGTCACATTACCGGACAAGCCCTTCCGCACGGGGGACGTATCCAAGCGGCTGGGCGCGTCCCGGCTGTCCTTTGCGCCGCCGGAATGCCTGCCGGAGATGCTGCATCTGACGCCCGGCAGCCTTTCGCCGCTTGGGTTATGGTTTGATGAGGCCCGGAAGATCCGTCTGGCTTTCGACAGGGACATTCAGCGTGAAGGCCGCATCGCCTTCCATCCCTGCGACAACACGGCCACCGTACTCTTCGACCAGCGGGTATTCTTTGAGCAGGTCGTGCCCGCGCTGGGGCATGAGGCTGTATTTATCTGAATCGGAAAACGCGGAAGGCATTGCCACCTTCCGCGCTGTTTTTTATTCCTTGTCTTCGACTTCCTCTTCGGTGTCCTGCTTGCTTCCGCCGCCATACAGCAAGTCGAACACTTTGGGCCAGTGCCGATATGCCGCCAACAGCCACAGTCCTGCATACACCAGCAGGAGCAAGCCAAACCAGTTGGGAAGCTCCAGCAGCATCCCCACAACAATCAGCACCATAAACCCTGCAAACGTCAGGAACATCAGGACTGTTTTGGCTTTTCGGCTCACACCACCCCCTCCTTACCCATTCCCAAACAGGAAATCCAGCACATTCATGCCGCCGTCTTCGGGCTGCTTGTACAATTCGGTATAGCCACAGTCACAGCAGCTGACGGTCACAAACTTCTTGTTCTGAATATCAAAGAGCTTGGCAAAATTGCCGCCGGTGGCCTGAAACTGATCCGTCTCATAATGGCGGCCGCCGCACTTCACACACACAAACTGCTTCCGTTCCATCAAGCATTCCTCCTCTTACATCCGGTGCACGCGGATCGCGTTGAGCACCGCAGAGACAGCAAAGCAGATCCCGGCCAGGCCATACAGCACGGTACTGACGTTGATCACCCCGTCGAGATGCCAGTTGAGAAAGAAATTGATGATCCACACCATGGCACAGCATCCATACAACCTCGTCGAGAACTGCAACTGCTTCTTTGTCATTTGTGACACTCCTTTCGTGACGGGTATAGCATGCCACAAAACAGAATTCTGTGCAATGGATACCCGCTGAAAACCGCGCTTTCCCGGCTGAAATGTCCGTTGCGGCCATCGTCTTTTCGGACAGCAGCCACCGTGCAGCCGATTCAGCACCCTCACTGATACAGACGCAAAGCAGCCGCAAACTGTTTCACAAAATGAGCAGAAGCAAGTGTTTTCCCTGGGAAAAGAAACTGTGCAGGCGTATCTGACTTCAGACGAGCCGGCCTTCCGATGCTGATCCGTCCTGCGGACTGCGTGTCCCAGAGCGTCATGCGAAAAGTACAAGGCGGGCTGCTGCCCGCCTCAGACTGTCTACAAAGGTATGTCTTTTACCCGCAAGAGGATTTCGCCTCTGCGGAGGCGACCAAAGGGCTTTCCGTCATCCAACATCGCTTGAAGCTTTGCCTTTGGCAACTCCCCACCGGGGAGCCGCTTCTGCACGATGCCCTTTGGAAACCTTCGGTCGCATACCTTTCATGAAAGCCAGGTTTGTCGATAGTCTGAGGCGGGCTGCTGCCCGCCTTGTATGCTCACTGCCGGCGCTTCTTCCCTTTTTTGTTCGTCTGCTTGCGTTCCTTCGGGAAATTGGCTTCGACCCAGGCCTGAATCCGCGGCATGTCGGTCACGCCCCGGAGATAGATCAGCGTCCCCTTCTGGCGGATATGGCACACGCCGAAGAGCTTTTCCAGCCAGCCCTGCTTGATGATGATCTCAGAGGCCAGCACGCCGCTGATCTCCAGATCGTCATTGCGGCCCAGCTTGGCGATGATCCGCGCCCCCTTGTATTCCGTCGGCGGGATGAACAGATAGGTGCCAACATACATGCGGAAGCTCCACAGGAAGATCAGTCCGATCACACCCCAGACGACCAGCAGCACCTGCCAGCTTGACGACAGCGGATACAGCACCAGCGCCATCACCGTCAGCACCAGCAGCGCCAGCCCCATCGGCCACCCGGCGGATACCGCCACCCCCAGCTTGTGGGTTTTCATCTCAATCTTCTCGTGCATCTTCTGTCTCCTTTTCTGCCAGCATGCCGTCGATGATCTGGCATGCGCTGCGGATGATCCTGGCGCAGGGGCGTTTTGCATAGTATTCCGGTGTACGGGCTTCGGGCATGGGGGCCTCCGCCTGCTGTCCGGCAGGCCGGACGCCGGCCTTGGCCAGCAGCTCGGCACAGGATACCGTGCCGTTCTTCTCCATGAACTGCCGGTAGATCTCCTGCACCCGGGCATAGGTTTGGGGGCGATGCTTCTTCAGGGCGCCTTCCGCCCCTTCCAGGGCTCCGGCCAGCATCACCGCAGCAGAAAACGCACCGCAGTGCAGCCTGAGGCGGCCCATGCCGCCGCCAAACCCCACGGAGACCATCGCGGCCTGCTCCCGGGTCAGCCCCAGCACGTCCGCATAAGCCATCAGCACCGACTGAGCGCAGTTATGCCCGTCGGCAAAATTGCGCACCGCCTGTTTTTCCCGTTCCGTCATGCCGTCCTCCTGCTGCTAAAGCCATAAAAAGCCGCCCAGGAGCATGCTGCCCCCGGGCATACGGCTTTGTCTTCTGTTTACTTGACGATCACCAGCGTGTCGCGCATGTGGTCGTACACCATTTCCTTGTAATCGTTCCACTGGGCCCTGGGCGCAGTCAGATGGATGGTGTAGAGCACCTTGTCCACACAGACCGCATGGACACGGCCGTAAACCTCGCGGCCGTCATTGAGCGTGCCCTCGTAGTTGGCATACACACCGCTCTTGCCCAGCAGATCACGGGATGCGGTGCTGGAGGGATCGTAGCGGTCAAAGCCGGCCGTTTCGATGGAATCCAGCATACCCTTGACGATGGACTTGAGGTCAGAGGAAGAATAGTTGGTGGACACCTGCTGGGCCCGGAGGGTCAGCGTGGCGGGGTAGTCAATGCGGGCATTGGGGTTCTGGATGATGAAGGTATCCGCAGCGGAATCATCCTTCAGCCAGCCGGCAGGGCCCTCAAAGGACAGCCCCAGCTTGACCGCGTCATAGGCCGTATAGGTCACGGACAGCTTCGGCACGGGCGTGGGGGTGGGCTTGTCAATGGGGTCCAGCACCACGGGGGTCGCACCGGCATACACGCTGCGCACCGTGGGCGCGGGGGTGGCGGTGGTCACAACCTGCGTCGGCAGGGCAACGCCGGCCCACTCCTGGGTCGCATTGTTCTGCTGGGGCTTGTTTGCCGCGCCGGACTGACCGTCGCTGGGGGACGAAGTCACCGGGAACTTCTGGCTGTCGCCGCAGCTGGCCAGCAGCATCGCGCACAGGATCAGCATCAGAGCAAGCATCAACCGTTTCTTCATGGTTCTTACCTCCTGAAATAGGATTCACCTGTATAACGATTCACAAGCGGAAGATCATTCCGCATCGTCATCATAATGGGGATGATACAGCCTGCGGTCCAGGCTCCAGATCTTCTCGGAGAACGCGCCGGCGGGGACGCGGGCCATGATGCCCTCCATCTCGTTCATGCGGGCGTCCAGGGTGTCGATCCAGTTGAGCACCTCCGCCTCGGGGAACATCGGCGGCTTGGGGCTGCCGTATTCCGGGATGCCGTGATGGCTGATAATCATATGCTCCAGCAGCACCACGATCTCGCCCGTCACGCCCACATTTTTCGCCGCTTCATGCAGCCGGGCCACGCCCATCACCAGATGGCCGATCAGCAGGCCCTCGCGGGTGTAGTCGGTCACATTGCCCAGCTGATCGCTCTTCATCTCGGTGATCTTCGACAGGTCGTGCAGGATCACGCCGGCCCGCAGCAGATCGCCGTGGAGGAAGGGATAGGCCGCAATGATATGCTCGGCGGTATTGAGCATAGAGCAGGTGTGATGCAGCAAACCCGTGCGCTCGGCATGATGGAGGCGCTGGGCCGCCGGGAACCATTCCAGCTCATCGCCCGCCAGGCGGAGCATCTCCCGGACGATCTTCCGGAGCTCCTCCGAGGCAAAGCACTCGATGGTGTACTCGATTCTGGCGCGGTAGGCGTCAGACGTTTCCGGCGCGCAGGGCACCAGCAGGGACATATCCACCTCATCCGCATCGGTCATGGGACGCATCTTCTCAATGCGCAGCTGCTTGCGGCCGTTGTACTCCTGCACCAGGCCGCGCACCTTGATGACGGTGCCGGAGGGCGGAGGCGCCACCGTGCCGTCCCAGAGCTTACAGTTGACCTCGCCCGTGCGGTCGGTCAGGTTCATATCCAAATACTTGCCGCCGGTCTTTCCCTCCCGCTGATCCGCGCTGCGCACCAGCAGAAAGCCTTCATAGCGCATGCCCGTTTCCAGCATGCTGACTGTCAGATCCATGATAACACCCCTTCAGGGACATTCAAAAATAATTATGAATTAGGAATTATGAATTCGGAATTTAGTTAGTGAGCAGCACGCACCAAAGTCGCCTCGCCAACACTATCAATTCCGAATTCCGAATTCCGAATTCCGAATTTATCAGAACGGTGCGTCCGCGTTGCCGCCGCCGGCCTCGGGGGCGAGGTTGGCGTAGGTCGTGTATTCGCTCAGCCAGGCCACCTTGATGGTGCCCAGCGGGCCGTTTCTCTGCTTCTGCACGATGATCTCGCCCACGTTCTTTTCCTCGCAGTCGGGATCGTAATAGCCTTCGCGGTGGATGAACATGACCACGTCTGCGTCCTGCTCGATGGAGCCGGAATCGCGCAGGTCGGTCAGGGCCGGGCGCTTGTTTTCACGGTTGGCGTTGGCGCGGCTCAGCTGGGCACAGGCAATCAGCGGCACCTTCAGCTCCAGCGCGATGGCCTTGAGCTGGCGGCTGATCTCGGATACCTCCAGCTGGCGGCTTTCCACCTTGCCGTCGGAGTGCATCAGGCCCAGGTAGTCCACGACGATCAGGTCGAGGCCCTTGTCCATCATAAGCCTGCGGCAGCGGGAGCGCAGCTGGGTCGGCGTGATGCCCGCCGTATCGTCGATAAAGATGCGGCTGTTGGACATGGGGCCGATGGAGCGGGCCAGGCGCATCCAGTCATCCCCGGACAGGGTGCCCTGACGGACGCGCTGCATGTTAACCTTGGCGTCGGAGCAAAGCAGACGCAGGGCGATCTGCTCCCGGGGCATTTCCAGGGAGAACACCGCCACGGACTTGCCGCCGTACAGCGCTGCATAGCCGGCCATATTCATCGCCAGCGAGGTTTTGCCCATGGAGGGACGAGCGCCCAGGATGATGAGCTCGCCGCCGTGGAAGCCGGTCAGCAGCTGATCCAGCGCCGCGAAGCCCGACGGCACGCCGGACACGCGGCCCTTGAGCTTGGCCAGCTCCTCAATGTTGGCATAGGTATTGTACAGCACATCCTTGATGGGCTTGAGCGCCTCGCCGGATGCGCGGTTCATCACAATATCGAAGATGGCCTTTTCGGCGTGCCCCAGCGTTTCCTGCAGCGGATTCTGCTGGCTGAAGCACTCCTGGGAGATCTCCTGCGAAGCCTTGATGAGCTTGCGCAGCGTGGATTTCTCCGCCACGATGTTGATATAGGCCTTGACGTTGACCGCCGTGGGCACGTACTGCACCAATCGCAGCAGATAGGGGGTGCCGCCGGAGCCCTCCAGCGTACCGCGGCGGGACAGCTCCGCATCCACGGTGATAAAGTCGATGGGCTTCTGCTCCCGGTGGAGGGCGATCATCGCATCGAAGATTTCCTTATGCTGGGGCTGATAAAAATCCTCCGGCAGGAGGCTTTCTGCCGCCAGCAGCACCGCATTGCCGTCCTGCAGCATCGCGCCCAGGACGCTTTGTTCCGCTTCGACGCTGTTCGGCGGCGTCACGCCCTGATATTCAGACATCTTCGTTCACCTCCGTTCGGGATGATATGAGGTTCTCCTCCCGGGAGAGCTGTCGTCGCTGAGCTGGCTTGCTTCCCTACAAGGAGAGGGCCCGTCTTTTCTTTTGGGGCTGGGTGAGCTGTTTCGGCGGAATCAAAGATTCCGCGAAAGGCGCGCGGAGGGTTTTCGGGCTGCGGCCCGAGGTCTCCGACGGCCAGGGCCTCCGCGGCCCTGGACCCCGTAAGGGGCAATCGCCCCTTAACCCTTTTTTGTCCCCTGCCGGGTCTTACTTTGCCGGGATGGGCTCCACGTGGACGGTCATCTTGGCGTTGATATCCTTATACACGCGCACCTCGATCTCCACGTCGCCCACCGTGCGGATATTCTCGCACTTGATGTCGCGCTTGTCGATCTTCACGCCGTGCTGCTTCTCCAGCTCCGCCGCCACTTCCGCAGAGGTGATGGAGCCATACAGACGGCCCTGGGCGCCGCACTTGACCTGCATGTTGATCACCTGGCCGCGCAGCTTGCCGGCGGTCTCGGTGGCATTGGCGCGGCGCTCGGCTTCGCGGTCAGCCTCGGCCTTGCGCATCTTCTCGATGCCCTTCATCGCGCCGGGTGTTGCTTCCACAGCCAGCTTCTGGGGGAAGAGGAAATTGCGGGCATAGCCGTCCGCAGCATTCACAACCGTATCCTTCTTGCCGACGCCCTTGACGTCCTGCAGCAGAATGACCTTCATATCTCTATATCCTCCTGATGTGTGAATATAATATGTCACCGTATATTATAGCGCGTCTGATGATAAAAAGCAAGGAAAACATCACACAGAAAAAGAGAGGCCCGAAAGCCTCTCTTGTTATGCTCGTCCTTTCATTTGCCCGAAATAGCATACCGCTGTCACATGGGTCACCAGACGATCCCCTTCTGCATACTGTTCAAACAGTTCCTGCACTTCCTTCTTGAAGGCCTTTCCTGCCACCGTCCCCGGCTGCGGTGCATAGGAAGCTGAGGTCATCCCGCCATAAAAGCGTTCGAAGGGCTGACGCATGGTATTGTCAAAAGTCACCTTCTCCCAGGCACCAGGGCCGAAGGTATCATCTGCCAGCTGCGCTTCCGTTCTGCCCTTCTGTTCCGGATAGGTTCGGTAGCGACGGGCAATGTCCCTCATCTGCTCATCATAGGGATTGCCCCCGAAGTGGTTCCACAGCAGGAACACATATCCGTCCGGCTTCAGAATACGTCTAAACTCCCTGCGCGCTTCATCGTTATCGAACCAATGATACGCCTCCGCCACCGTGATGGCATCCACGCTGCCATCCGGCAGGTGCGTCCGTTCTGCTGAAGCGGCCACCACCCGCACCTGGGGCATCTTTTCTGTGCGCAATGTCAGTACCCGGCGCATATAGGCATTGGGTTCCACTGCCCACAGGCTGGATGCTGTCGCTGCCAAAAGAACGGCAAGCTTCCCGGTTCCGCTGCCGATGTCTGCCACCACAGCATCCCGTCCTGCCCGGGCACATATCAGCTCTACCGCTGCGGCTGGATAGCCCGGCCTGCAATCATCATATACCTGCTGTTTGTCCACAAACAAGGCGCAGTCGCGCTTGCACTTCCGTACCCGCGTCCGCAGCGCCTCATCCCGGATGACCTTCTCCAGTTCGCTCTCTGTCAGGGTATCCCCCTGCTGCAAACGGTGAATGATCGCCTCCGCCAGGAGCGCTTCGCGACAGGCTGTATCCAGCTGGAACGTCTCTTCCTCTTTGCCGATGCACGCCCGAATTCCATCCATCAGGCTGCGGGCAATGGTCGAATCCTCGCCGAAGCCTTCCAGCACTTCTTTCACGGCATCTATGCTTCCATACAGCTTCATCATGTCGATGGGCTGGCGCAGCCGCTTTGCTCCAGCGCTCAGCAATTCATCTACTGTGGTGTGAAGCAACTCTGCCAAAGGCAGCAGAACGCAGGCATCCGGCAGGTTTTCTCCCGTTTCCCATACTTAAAGATACAGGTATCAATTATTCGATCTTGCCGATGAAACGGTAATAAATCTCCACTTCCTGCACTCGGCTGCCATCAGCATTCTTGGTTGCCTCATGGACGACGACCTTCTCGATCAGCGCATTCAGCAGGTCAGCAGTCAGCTCCGTGATATTAGTGTACCTGCGGATCAACTCGATCCACTTTTCCGCATCCTGTACGGACTGCTGGTCGGCCTCCATGCTGGAGCGCAGCTGCTGAATCTTTGCATCCAGCTCCTGCTGCTCCGTCTGATACTTCTCGGACAGCATGTTGAAGTTGTACTCCGTGATGCGCCCTGCCGACCAGTCCTCATACATCTTCATAAACAGGCTGTCGATCTCTGCCTTGCGCTTTTCGGCCTTGCGGAGCTCTGC
>JAFQIB010000047.1 GCA_017397765.1 Clostridia bacterium
CCGGGAGAACGACTTGTCGTTGCACGAGGGAGGCGCTCGCGCCGACTAGCGAGAGCAAATGCTTGCATTTGCCGAGCATAGCCAGCGCCGGGCTTGTCCCGGTGATGGCCGAGTGACCAGTGAGTGAGTGCAAAACCTCGAAAAAGTGCCCAAAGCACTTTTTCGACACGCAGAGCTCCTGCCGTACCCGGCAGGAGCTGTTATTTATTCCGCTATCTGTGCCTCCGCCTTCCTGCGCCAGACAAAATAGCGCATCAGGCAGCTCAGGCCGCTGATCAGCCAGGTCACACCGGCGGTCCACCAGATGCTCCACAGGCCGATGCCGGGGATCAGCACCAGCAGCAGGGGCAAGCCGATCCGGCAGATCACCTCCACAATGCCGTTGATGAAGGCAAACAGGGCGTCGCCGATGCCGTTGAGCACGCCGCGGCTCATGTAGATGACCGCCAGGAAGATGTAGAACCAGCTGGTCAGGCGCAGCGCCTGGGCGCCCATGGTAATGACCTCCGTCTCCTTGACAAACAGGCGCATGATCGGCTCGCTCAGCAGCTGGTAAGCAACCATCATCAGGAGCGTAAAGATTGCCGACAGCAGCATGCCGTGCCGGAAGCCCTCCTTGACCCGCTTCATGTTGCCCGCGCCGTAATTCTGCCCCGTGTAGGTCGCCAGGGCTGCGCCGATGGAGTTATAGGGCTGATGCACCAGCTGCTCGATCCGGTTGGTTGCGGTGAAGGCCGCCATGGCCTCCGTACCGAAGGAATTGACAAAGGCCTGCAGCGCCGTGGTGGACACCGCGATCATGGACCACTGCATGGCCAGCGGCAGACCCAGCCGGACAGATTTGCCAATCACCCGCCAGTCCGGGCGCATGTTCTCCCGGCTGAGCTGGAAGTAGGGATTCGTCTTCAGCGCATACAGCAGGCAGCCGATGCCCGCAATCACCTGGGCAATGATGGTTGCCAGCGCTGCGCCGAACACCCCCAGCTGAAGCGTGCGGACACAAAAAATATCCAGCGCGATGTTCAGCAGGCAGGAGAGAATCAGGAAATACAGGGGCGTTCTGGAATCGCCCAGGGCCCGCAGCATCGAGGAGGCATAATTGTACACCGCCACCAGCGGCACGCCGATGCAGCTCATCCGCATATACAGCGTTGCATCCGCCAGCACCTCCGGGGGCGTCTCCATCAGCCCCAGCACCGCCGGCGCAGCCAGAAAGGCGATCACGCCCATCACCAGTGACGCCGCAAACATGATATAGGCTGCATTGGCAATGGCCGTTTTGGTCTTCATCGGATCACCCGCCCCGAAGTACTGGGAGGTGACGATGCCGCTGCCGGAGGCAATACCGTTGCAGACGGAGAAAAACAAAAAGGTGACCGAGCCGGTAGAGCCGACCGCTGCCAGCGCAGACGCGCCCACAAACTGGCCGACGATTACCGAGTCCGCCAGACTGTAGGCCTGCTGAAAGATGTTGCCGATCAGCATCGGTATCGCGAAGCGCAGCAGCAGGCCCGTCGGCCTCCCCTGCGTCATGTTGATGCTTGCGTTGGTTCTCATCAGGGCCTCCTCTACCGGCTGCAGGCCGGTTTCTGCTTTGATGTCCCAACGTATTATACACCATATTTGTCATATTTCAAGCAGGAAAACACATTCCCTGCAAGACAATGACGCCGGACGGGAGCTGGGGCAGAGCAGGTCGCCGCCGCCGCCGGATAGCCTCACTCCCTGCAGAGCGTCAGGTCGCCCAGCGTCAGCGTGTCAGCAGCGCGGTCATAGGATGCAGTCCACATATGTCCGCTTTGCGCAGGATGCTCCACAGCCTCAAACAGCACGATTCTCCCGACTTCCCGGAACCATTGGCCTGTATACGTCCTGCCCTCCTGAGTCAGCGTGAACTGCTCCCCATCGATCTCCAGCATGACAGCGCCCTGGGCTTCCCCCTGCGCCGCAGTCCATTTTCCCTCCAGATTTGCTGCGCCGCAGCAGCCCGTCAGCATCGCGCACAGCAGCAAAAGTACGATCAGCTTCTTCATCCGAAAGTCCTCCTTCTGCCCTCATGATACCACACGTCGCCGCCGCCCGCAACACAGACCGGCACATTTTACAATTCCCGGAAAGCATGCTATACTGTCCGTACAGAATGACACATTTTCCGCTTTTCAAGCGTCTCATAGATGAATACAATGCTGACAGGAGGCAACTATGACACAGCAGACTTCCCGGGGCAAAACCGCCCTGCGCGTCGTTCTCAACACCGTTCTGACCGTCGGCGGACTGACCGTCGGCTTCTTCCTGCTCCTGATGCTCATTTTCGCGCATCCGGCAGAGAAATTCGCGATCCTCACCCTTTACCCCGCCACCATGGTGCTGCTTTATCTGCTGGTCAACGGACAGCGGAAGAAGAGGGGATTCAAATGGGTGCTGCTCCTGTGGCTGGCCATCGTCCTTGCCGCAGGCGGCGTGCTGGGCGCGTATTACTACCAGCAGACCATCCCGACCGTGGATGACCGCCGTCTGCAGCTCAGCCGCTATCGTCCCTTCAGCGAAGAAACCGAGGCAGTCACCCTGCCGGAGGAAGCCGCCCTGAAGCTGACCATCGAGGAGGCCTCCTCCCTGCGCATCGACGGCGCGACCGCCCTGTATCCGGTGTACGCCGGCTTTGCCCGCAACGTCTTTGCGCCCTCCGATGAATACTATACCTTGGGCGAGGATGACACCTATACCCTACGCTGCACCGGCACCACCAGCGCCTACCGCCTCCTGACCAGCGGCGATGCAGACCTGATCTTCTGCGCCGCCCCCTCCGCCCAGCAGCTTGAAGCTGCCGTCAAGGCCGGCGTTCAGCTCCATATGACCCCCATCGGCCGGGAAGCCTTCGTGTTCTTCGTCAACGTGAAAAATCCCGTCACCGGGCTGACGGTGGAGCAGATTCAGCGCATCTACACCGGAGAAGTGACCAACTGGAAGGACGTGGGCGGCAGGAACCAGAAGATCCGCGCCTACCAGCGGGACGAGGGCAGCGGCAGCCAGACCGCCCTGCAGCAGGTGATGGCCGGCCTGTCCCTGATGACTCCCGACCGGGAGGAGCTCGTCGACGGCATGGGCGGCATCATCAGCCGGGTCGCCGCCTACCGCAACTATGACGGCGCGCTGGGATTCACCTTCCGCTTCTATTCCAACGAGATGGTGGGCAACGATCAGATCCGCCTCCTGGCGCTCAACGGCGTCGCTCCCACCAAGGAGACGATCCGCGACGGCAGCTACCCCATCTCCAGCTATTTCTATGCCGTCACCGCCGCCCCCATCGGCCAGCCCGCGCCGGAGGAGACAAATCCCACGCTGAAGGCCTTCCTTGATTTCTGTCAGTCTGAGCAGGGGCAGTGGATCGTGGAGGAGGCAGGATATGTGGGGCTGAATTGATCCGTACAGCCTGAAATGCATCGCCAGGCAATCATTGCCGCCCCGACAGAAACGCTCTTCGTATGAAGTCTCCCAGCATTCCATGATATCACAAAAAAGTACAGCCAAAATCCTTTGGGGCTCTTCCCAAAGGAGCTGTTTTCGTGGTAAAATAAAGTATCTGAGAACATGTATACAATGGAGGAAGCCATGCTGCCGGAGTCTTTGAAGCAAGCCCGCGCCCTGCTGGAAAATGTGACGCCCCTGAAGACGGACTGCGGCCTCACCTGCGGCGGCGCCTGCTGCCGCCCCATGGAGGGGGAAATGACCGGCATGCTGCTCTTCCCCGGCGAGGAAGCGTATTACGAGGGCCGCGAGGGCTACCGCATGACGGTGACCGACCACGGCACGCTGCTTTTCTGCTCCGGACGCTGTGAGCGGGCAGACAGGCCGCTATCCTGCCGGCTGATGCCGCTGCTCCCGATCCTTCGGGAGGACGGAATGCGGGTCGCCACGGATCTGCGGGCCAAAGCCGTCTGCCCCCTGGCCCGCCAGGGCAAGGACGCGCTGGACCCGGCCTTTGTGGCGGCGGTGCGTCAGGCAGGGCGCATCCTGGCAGAGGACGAGGTACAAAAGGCATTCCTCATCCGGCTCGCCCGACAGCAAGATGAGCTTAAGGCGCTGCGAAACCAGTTCAGGAGGGGTTCCCATGTTTGAAGCGGTCAACGTATCCCGTGAGATCATCGGTCAGGGGCGTAATCTGCTCCTTTGCGAGGACGGCAGCGCCCCGCTGTCCGACATGCTGGCGGAGTATGCCGGTCAGGCCCAGTGCGTGTATATCGATCCGCCCTTCATGACCGGGGACAGCTTCACCCGCCGCCGCCGCTTTGGTCAGGCCGGTTGGAAAACGGGTCGTCCCGCCCCGGAATACCCCGCCTATGCGGATCAGTTTGACAGCCGGGAGGCTTATCTGGCCTTCCTGCGGGAGCTGATCGGGAACGCCCATCAGCTGCTGTGCCGCACGGGCGTGCTGGCGCTGCATCTGGACTGGCGCACCAGCGCCTACGGCCGGCTGATCTGCGATGAGGTCTTTGGCGAGGAATTCTTCCTCAATGAGATCATCTGGAGCTATGAAAGCGGCGGCCGCGCCAAGAAGTATTTCTCCCGCAAGCACGACACCATCCTCCTCTATGCCCGGACGAAGGATTATCACTTCGATCTGCGGCGGGTACCGCTGGAGCGTACCGAGCACCGCAAGAACCACATGCGCCGCCGCGTGGATGAGGACGGCCGCGCCTATTCCGAGATCAAGACCGGCGGCAAGGTCTACCGGTATTATGACGACGCGCCCGTCTATCCCGGCGACGTGTGGACGGATATCTCCCACCTGCAGCAGCGCGATCCGGAGCGCACCGGCTACGCCACGCAGAAGCCCGTGAAGCTGCTGGATCGTATCCTGAAGCCGGTGGTGCGGGACGGAGATCTGGTGATCGACCTGTGCTGCGGCTCCGGCACCGCCATGGAGGCCGCCCAGGCGCTGAACTGCCGCTACATCGGCGTGGACTCCTGCCCGGAAGCCATCCTCACCACCGCCAGCCGCCTGGAGAGCCGGGATCTGCTGCTGGAATGCCCCTGCGCGATGGATGACACCCGGCTGGAAGGCATGTACACCGGCGAGGGCGGCATGATGCTGCTCACCGGGTTCAGCGCCAGCCATCCCTCCTTCCCCCATACCGAACAGGCCATGGATACGCTGGAGGCCTGGAGCGCCGGTCACATCGTGGGTGACGCCTTTGTGGTCAGCGAGAGCTTCCGCCGCACGCCCCGCAGCCCAGAGCTGCCCCTGTTCTGCCTGCTGCCCGCAGGCGAGGGAGAGCCGGCCATCTCCACCGTGGACGCTGCCGGCAGACGGCGCGTGTTCCGCTGGGTGGATTGATCCCCCTTCAGCAGGAAAAAGAAGCATTGGCCTTCGCTTTCCATCATGCAAATTGTGAACTCGCAAGCCTTGACTGGCTTGCGGGTTTTTGTTATACCAAGGCAGGGTGAATGCAGGAAACTGAAATTGGGCGCTTCGACAAACTGGAATTTGTGGGGGAGATTGCATTTTCTATGCGGCTTGGCGAGCTGCTTTACCTGCCGTGTTGCAAAGAAGAAGACAGCCATCAACCTTTTATCCCGCCAAATCCCAATTGGCAGTGCCAAAGGCTCTCCCTCTGGGAGAGCTCCCGCGTCAGCGGGTGAGAGGGCATCCTCTGTACATAATCACGCGATTGCTTATCTTCAGAAGCAAGACTGTATTGCAGCTCGGTAGCCACTTTCGCGCGTCGAAGGGTCATCGACCCGCGTGCACAAAGCC
>JAFQIB010000048.1 GCA_017397765.1 Clostridia bacterium
TCCTTCGCTCTGTTGTCCTCTCCATTAACCTCCGCCCTCGCAAATGCCTGGGCTGGCTCTCTCCTCACGAGGTCTTCTTTTCTGTTGCACTTACTTGACTATCTGGCCTGGCATCGCCGTAAGGCGATGACTGAGGGAGCCCGCGCGAGCTGCTGTTCACACCAGCCGCAAAGATACCTGCTGCCAACATCTTTTCCCCCCACAAATTCCAGTTTGTCGAAGCGCCCGATTCCAGTTTATCGTATTCATTCTATCTATCACAACAGCACACGAAACCGCAAGCCAACAAGGGCTTGCGGTTTCGTTATTTGTATGATGCAGAGTGTTGGATAACACCATCCATTGCATCACCCTTCCTGATGCGGGAGGGCTTTGTGTCCGGACAGATCAATAGGGGGAGGCAAACTCCGCTTCCGCCTTCTTCACGGCCTCTTCCAGCGTCATGCCGGTGAAGTGGGGGGCGGTGAGGTAGCGGCCGGACTTGCCGTCATCCACAAAGGCGCCCACGGCGATGCCGGGGATGGCGCTTTCCGGCGCATTGGGGGCGTGGGGGCCGCCCAGGTCGGTGCGGCACCAGCCGGGATCGGTCAGGTTGATCAGCACATTGGTGCCCTGCACCTTGCTGCCCAGATCGATGGTCACCTTGTCCAGCGCGGCCTTGCTGGCGGAGTAGCCCGCCTGCTGGGGGTCCAGGGAGATGCCGCTGGTGGTGTTGAGGATGCGGCCAAACCCGCGCGCCATCATGCCGGGGAGGAAGTGATAGCAGATCATCATCGGGGCGATGGTGTTGATCTTGAAGGACTCGGTGTAATCCTCCACAGGGGTCTTGAGGTAATCCACCCGGTAGGCGATCTGCACGCCGGCGTTGTTGAGCACGATATCCACCTGGGTGCCGCGCTCGTCGATCTCTGCCAGCATGGCCTTCACCGCATCCAGGTCGGACAGCTCGGCTTCCACCGCATAGGCCTCCACGCCCAGGGCGAGCACCTCTGCCAGCACCTTTTCCGTGTGCGCGAGCTTCCGGCTGTGCAGGATCAGATTTGCACCCTGCTCCGCCATGAACTTCGCTGTCAGATAGCCGATGCCTCTTGCTGCGCCGGTGATCAGACACCAGCGGCCCTTCATATCAACCATTGAGAACTTCCTCCTTTGCATGCTCCATGGCGGCAATCACCTTGTCGCACCACTGATCGAACTCGGGGTCCTCCGCCTGCAGCTCGGCATGGGCCAGCATGTGGCGGACGGTCTTGCGCAGGCCCTGATCGGCGCGCACGGTGCACACGAAGTCCGGCACGGCCCGCTTCACCTTGGAATTGTCGAAGACGACGGTGTTGGCCTTGTCGCCGATCAGGCCGCCTTCAAAGTCGTACTTGCCCGCCTTGTGCAGGAAGTCGGAGGGGACGTAATAGGGCTTGAAGGCCACGTCCAGCTCGTCGGCGATGATCCGGTAGATCTGGTTCCAGGTGACGGACTCATCGGAGGTGATATGGTAAGCTTCGCCGATGGCGTGGATATTGCCCATCAGGCCGATGAAGGCCTTGGCAAAATCGGAGTTGTGGGTGATGGTCCAAAGCGTTGTGCCGTCGCCGTGCACCAGCACGGGCTTGCCCGCCAGCATGCGCTTGAGCACCTGCCAGGAGCCCTTGTCGCCGTGGGCGCCCACGGGGACGTTCCGCTCGTCGTAGGTATGGCTGGGGCGGATGATCGTCACCGGGAAGCCGTTCTCCCGGTGCATCTTCATCAGATACTCCTCGCAGGCGATCTTGTTGCGGCTGTACTCCCAATAGGGATTGACCAGGGGCGTGGACTCGGTGATGCGGTAATCGCCCAGGGGCTTCTGGTACGCCGAGGCGGAGGAGATGAACATGAACTGCTTGGTCTTGCCGGCAAAGAGACGGTAGTCCCGCTCCAGCTGGGCGGGGACGAAGGCGATGAAGTCGCACACGCAGTCGAAGGTCATCCCTTCCAGTGCCCTGGCGGCCTCGGCCTCATCGTTGATGTTGGCGTGGATGGTCTGCACGCCGGCGGGCAGCTTGGTCTCGCGGCTGCCGCGGTTGAGCAGATACAGCTCCCAGTCGGGGTGCTGGGCCAGGGCACGGGTGATGGCCATGGAGATGGTGCCGGTGCCGCCGATAAAGAGTGCTTTCATGGGAGTCCTCCTTGTTTCATTGTGAGCAATCGAAAACGCTGGAATCAGTATAGCACAGATTCCGCCGGGAGGAAAGGGCTGCGGGAAGAATATTTCCCGGACTGATGGCATTTTGACCGGGAATGTGCTATACTGTTGCGGAAATGCAAAGGAGGCAAACAACATGGCTGACATGAAGAACATCCTGCTCCTGGGCGACAGCCGCCGCCAGGGGTATGAGCCCTTTGTCCGCAAGCTGCTGGAGGGCCGGGCGGGCGTTTACGGCCCTGCGGAAAACGGCCGCTGGGCAGGCTACACCCTCAATTCCCTGCGGTTCTGGCTGGATCAGTTCCCTAAGCCGGATATCGTCCACTGGAACTGCGGATTGTGGGATCTGGGCGATGATTATCACATCGGCCGTCCCTTCTCGCTGCCGGAGGAATATGAATCGGCGGTGGAGCGCACGGTGATCGTGCTGCGCAAGCTCTTCCCGGGTGTGAAGATCATCTTCGCCACCACCATGCCCACCACCGGCCCGGATCACACCGGCATCATCAGCTACAACAATATCATCAAGCAGGTCGCGGCGAAGTATGACATTCCCGTGGACGACCTGTACGCCGGCTTCCATGACAAGATGATCCCCTATGACCGGGGCGATCACCTGCATCTGAACGAGGAGGGCAACACCCTTGTGGCCAGGCAGGTCGTGGCGGCCCTGGAGCAGTATCTGTAAGCAGGTGACGCTGCAAAGATGTCGCATGCAGCGAGAATGCGGGAAAGGTGTGCCTTATCCTGCACCTTTCGTCAGGCAAAAACGGAACCGCAGGCCCGGTCAAGGCTTGCGGTTTCTTGTACTACTGTAATGGAAAAAACGATAAACTGGAATTTTTGGTGGGAAGTATGGAGCTGACAACAGAGAGATGCCTGATCCGCGATATGAGGATGGAAGACGCTGACGATTTGTATCAGGTGCTTTCAGATAAGCGTGTGATGATGTATATTGAACAGGCGTTTGACATGGAGCGGACAAGGCGCTTTATTCAATCGGCAGGTCTGTGCGAACCGCCATTGGTTTATGCGATTGTATGGAAAATGACGGGGAAAGTGATAGGGCATGCTATTTTTCATCTCTATGGAAAAAACGATTATGAGATTGGCTGGGTCTTGAAGAAGGCTTTCTGGGGTATTGGAATTGCGGATGAAGTGACAAAAGAACTGGTGAAACGTGCAAGACATTTGGGCGCTGTTAGCTGTGTTATTGAATGTGATGAAAGACAAATCACCAGCAAAAGGATTGCAATCAAAAATGGATTTGCCTATGAGGATACATCGGACAGCCTCGAACGATATCGATTGGTGCTGTAACAAAATGCACGGTTCCTTGGGCAGATGCCAACACACGCCGCCGCTGTTTGCGGGGAGGACGATGATGCGTACCGGTCCGGTGCATTGCGTTTCTACCATACAGCCTGACCAGACAAGCCTGTAAATCCATCAGAAAACGAGCATCCGAACGCCGGATGCTCGTTTGTTCATGGTAGCCGAATAGGCGTTATAAATCCCCCAGTTTAACTGGGGGTAGAAAACAAGTGCTTTAGCATACGGAATGAAGCCACATTGAAAATGTGGCTCCACTGGCGGTAATTATTCTGAAGTAAGCTTGAACGGTGCTTTGTGAATCCCCGAAAAGGGGATTTGCGGGAGCAAAGAGTGTGCTTGATGTCTATTTCGGTGCCCTCTTTAGAGGGCGACCACAGGAGATAAGCCCTTATAGGGCTTGGCCAAACCACCCGTTCAACGGGTGGTCATGACTTGCCGGATATGTTTCTTGAGACGCCTCCTGCACTGGGGAAACCTATTCAGTCAGCCTGGTTCCGTTTGATCTCATCCATTTCGCGGATCAGCTCTTCCAGCGGATGGTACTCGCCGCCCCAGTATTCAAAGACGTGCATGCCCTCATCCTCCAGCACCGGGCCGATCAGGCGCATGGGCACCTGCATCCGGGCCAGGAGGCTTTCATAATCGGGCGTATTGTCCTCAAAGGGGGTCAGGCGGGAGAATTCCTTGTAGGATACGCCGTACACGACCTGCTTGACGCCCAGGGAAGCGATGGCCATCAGGCAGCGAACGCAGGGCGCGCAGCTGGTGTAGAGGACAGATTCTGCCAGCACCTGATCCGGGAAGCGGTTGGCGCATTGATGCACCAGGTTGAACTCCGCATGGCCAAACAGCCCCTTTTCGTAATCGGCGGTGTTTTCTGCTTCAGCCAGGATCTCCCCGCCGTGCACCAGCACAGCGCCGAAGGTGTCATATCCCTTTTTGCCAGCGCTGACCGCCAGCGCGTAGCAGCGCTTGATGAAGGGCTCGTGCTGCTGCATGTGTACCTCCTTTATCAGCTGATCCGGATGGCCCGGCCGGTGGTTTTCAGCGCTTCCTTGTCCAGCGTGCCTTCGCTGAGCACCTGCCTGCCGTTGATGAAGACCTGCCGGATGCCGAAGGACTTCTCCTGGTCGGGCCGGGCAGCCTTGATCTCCGCCTCGTCAAAGACGGTCAGGTCGGCATAGCAGCCGGGGCGGATGTAGCCGCGGTCCGCCAGCTGGAAGCGGTCGGCTGTGGCGCCGGTCATGCGGCGGATGGTGTTTTCCAGCGTGTCGCCGGTGCCCAGGAGGGAATCCTGCAGGAATTTGGGGAAGCAGTCGTAGATGGCGGGGTTCTGCACGCCGTGCTCCTCCACCCAGGCATCGGTCATGTAGAGGCAGTTCTCGTTATGCTCGAAATCGGAGATGATCTCCCGTGTCGTGTAAGGCCCCATGTTGACGCGGCCCTTGAAATCGCTCTGCTCGCAGAGCATGAGGTAAGCGTTCAGATCGGAGAGCCCCTCCTCCCGGGCGATCTGATGGACGGTCTTGCCCTCATACTTTTCGTATCCGGGGCCGATATAGGCCACCTGGATATCCTTGAAGCCAAAGCCCAGCAGCAGGCTGGAGGCATGGACGAGCACCGTCAGCTTCAGCCGGTTGAGGGGCTTTTTCCGCTCCTCGGGGGTCATGGCCTGATACCAGGCCGGCAGGATGACCGTGATCACCGACACGCCCAGCAGCTCGTTGTAGATATCGAACTTCGCGTCGATCCCCTGGGCCCGCAGCTCATTCATGATGGACAGGAATTCATCCTTGTCCTTGAAGGAGCGGCGGCCGACGAAAATCGCGTGGGAATAGTGGAGCTTACACTTCGTTTCCAGGGCGATCTCCTTCAGCTCGTCCACGGCCCGGAGCAGGTGGGAACGGCCCAGCAGCTCCGGATAGGACATCGATACGGCGGAGTTTGCCCGGGGATGCACCGTCAGCGGCCGGTCGTATTTTGCGCACAGGGCGGCGACCTTCTTCAGCTCCTCCTTCTGGGCGTACAGGCCCGGATCGTACATCAGGCCCAGGGAGATGCCTGCCGCGCCCTGCTGCAGCGCTTCCTCCATCAGCGCCAGCATGCGCCCCTCTTCCGCTTCCGTCAGGGGGCGGTTGACGCTGCCGGATACAGCGGCGCGGGAGGTGCAGTGGCCTGCCAGAACCGCCAGATTGCAGGGCATGGCGCCGTCTGCGGCGGTAAAATACGCCTTCAGGGAGCCGCTGCGCTCCTTCGCGTCGCCAAAGCTGAACAGGCCCGCGCCGATGATGTCCGCATGGGGACAGTCCAGGTCGAAGCCCACGGTGGAGATGCCGCAGTTGCCGGTGACGAAGGTGGTGATGCCCTGGCGGATGAAGGGCTCGAACCAGGGCAGGGGATCTGCGCGGAGGGCGAACCAGTCGTTGTGGGAATGGGCGTCGATGAAGCCGGGGGCCAGGGAGGCGCCCTGCAGATCGATCACCTGATCCGCCGCTTCGTCGATGACCTGCGCCACCCGGAGGATGCGGTCGTTCTCCGTCAATACGTCGCCGGAGAAGGCGGGATTGCCCGTGCCGTCATAGATGCGGGCGTTTTTCAGCAGCAGCTTCATGGGTTTCTCATCCTTTCAAAAGCGCCCCCGGAACGGGCCGGGGGCAGCAGATCAGCGGGTCTTCATGGGGCCGTAGTCAAAGGTGATGTAGATGCTTTCGATCCGGGAAATGACGGGATCGCTGATGTTGATGGGCGTGGGGGTCGCGCCGGCCAGATTGCCGTAGTGCATGCGGGCTGCATTCACGGGCACGGAGGTCACCCAGCTGTTGTAGAGGTTCACGCGGGTGGTTTCGCCATTGTCGGAGGTGGTGTAGGCGCGGCCCTTGAGGCGGTACACCTCGCCGTTGATCAGCACTTCCTTGATGTCCACGACATAGTTGGGGAAGAGCTTCTCGCCGTTGGCGATGCCCAGCGCGGAGAAGGCGATGGAATTGGAATAGCCCTGGACAGTGCCGGTGAAGTCCAGACCAACCGTGTAGGTGCCGGGGCCGGTGATCTCCACGTCGGTCGTCTTGATGCCGGAGGAGATGGAATCGGGGATGTAATCATCACCCACGGAGTAGGACAGCGCCCAGCCGCCGTCGTTCCACATCAGCCAGGCGACGGCATTGTTGTCGGTCAGGGTGATGGCGTCCTTCAGGAAGGTGACGGGCGCGGCGTCCATGCCGGCGTCCAGCCGGGCCTTGGCGGCAGCCTGCACGTCCGCATAGGCCAGGCCTGCCTCAGAGGCGGCATTGCGCTTGGCGTACAGCTCAGCGATCTCCGCGTCGGACATCTTCAGCGTGCGGCGGACAAAGAAACCGCTGCAGTCCCACAGGCAGGAGGTCAGATCGTGATAGTCGCACAGATCCAGGAAGCGGCTGTGATAGGCCAGGGTGTTGGCCTTCAGGCCGTCGCTGCCGGGCAGGGCGGCGTATTCGCCGATCACCACGCCCACGCCCTGCCGGGTGAACTTCTCCAGCTTGGCCAGCTGGGCGTCCATGTATTCATAGTCGGACTTGATGCCCCAGGCGGTTGCGCCTGCGGCGGTGGTTGCGCCGGCATAGCTCCAGGGATCATAGTAATGCAGGCTCAGCAGCAGCTTGTCCTCTGCGGCGTCGGTGGGCATTTTGAAGCGGGGGTCACAGGTCTGGTCGATGTTGGTGCCGTAGCCTGCCACGAGCAGGAAGCGCTGCTCATTGTTGCCGCCGGTCATGCGCACCGTGTCCACAAAGGCCTGATTGACGGCATTGCACAGGGCGTAGCGCTCGTCATCGGGCAGATAGGAGACTTCGGAATCCTGGCAGTAGCGGCCGGAGTTTTCATCAAAGCGGGTGCCCAGCTCCTCGTTGGCTGCTTCGAAGATCACATAGTCGGAGTATTCCGCAAAATGCACGGCGATCTGCGCCCACATGCCCACATAGGCGTCCATCGCCAGCTGACGGGTTTCGGCCTTCTCCGAGCCAAACATGCCCCACCAGCCGCCGTCCCAGTGATCGTTGATGATGACGTACAGACCGGCGGCACGGGCGTAATCAACAACCTCTTTGACGCGGTCGAGGTAAGCGACGTCGATGATATAATCGCCGTTGGCAAGATCTGTGGCGTTGGTCATCCAGGCCACGGGGATGCGGATGGTATCAAAGCCGGCATCCTTGATGCCCTGCAGCATTTCGGGCGTGGTGACCGGCGCGCCCCAGGTGACCTCATAGGTCTTGGGATCGTTGCCGGGAACATAAGGCCGGGAGGTGTCGCAGGCTTCAAAGGTGTTGCCCAGATTGGTGCCGTTGCCCATCAGCCTGGTCAGCTCCAGGGCAGAAAGCCCCTCGCGCATCACGCCGTCGTCAGCAGGTGCTGCCAGAGCAGGCAGTGCGCACAGCAGCAGGAGTGCCAGCAGGGTACAAAACAGCTGCTTCATGGTGTTCATCCTTTCATAGCAGAACGATTTGATTTGGAAACTGTATCAAATATACCAGCAAAGCCGGGGCTTTGTCAATGGAAAAACGGGGGGGCGATGGGTTCTGGCTGCGCCGGGCTGAATGGGTGAACAAAGCAACTGCAACAAAACGATGCAGCGTTGTGAAGTGACCCCAAAGAGTTAGACAAGGAAAAGAATTAAGCAACCAAAAGGGCTTGTTGCCTGTGGATAGCAGGTGGCAAGCCTTTTAACTTGGCTTTGATCCGGCGGAAATTGTAGTAGTGCAGATAGTCGATAAGTTCAGCCCTGAAGTGGTCAATGGAATCGAAGGATTGCAAATAGAGCAATTCAGATTTGAGCAAGCCAAAGAAATTCTCTATGACTGCGTTATCAAGGCAGTTGCCTTTCCGACTCATGCTTTGGCGTATGTGATTGTTGGCCAGCAGCTGCTGGTAGAGTTTGTGCTGGTACTGCCAGCCCTGATCGGAGTGCAGGATAGGTTCTGCCCCCGGAGGCAGAACGGCGATCGCCTTTTCAACCATAGAGGTGACCATGGAAAGGACTGGACGATCTGAGATGGTGTAAGCCACCAGATCGGAAGAGTGCAGATCGAGGATCGGCGACAGATAAAGCTTCTGGCCGAAGAGCGAAAACTCGGTGACGTCAGTAACCCACTTCTGGTTAGGAGCAGCAGTACGGAAGTCCCGCTGCAGCAGATTAGGCGCTACCTTGCCCACTTCACCCTTGTAGGAGCGGTACTTCTTCATCCGAACACGACAAACCAGATCAAGGGCTTTCATCAGGCGTGCCACAGTCTTGTGATTGACTCGAAAGCCGCGATTTTTCAGTTCTTGCGTGATTCGGCGGTATCCGTAGCGTCCTCGGTTTTCATGGAAGATCTGTGTGATCTGCTCTTTGATTTCTGCATACTTGTCAGCCTTCTGTAGCTGCTTCATATGGTAGTAGAAGGTTGCCCGTGCCATGCCGGATACTTCCAGCAGGATCGCCAGACCAAACTCCGGCCTCAGTTCCTGGATCACTTGCGCCTTCTGGCTTGGCGTTCCTCTTCTTGAACCAAGGCCTTCAATTTTTTTAGGTACGCATTCTCCGCACGCAGCCGCTGCACCTCTGCTAGCAGATCCTCTTCTACCTTCTTGGGCATCTGTGGCGGTCGGCCTGTGCTGCTACGTCCCCTTCGCTCCACATACAGTCCTTCCGCCCCTTCTGTCAGGTATATTCGTTCCCATGATGCCACGCGTGTGTCACTGGTTACATCGAATTGCCGTGCTGCTTCTCTATAGCTGAGGTGTTTCTCTAGCATTGTCTCTACGACTTTCTGCTTGAACTCCCCTGTGTACCTCTTGTTCGGTATTCCCTTTGGCATAGTTTTACCCCCCATCTCTTTGTTCAAGTATACCATACTTGTCTAACAAATGGGGGGCATTTCATTGAGGACTCTACAAAAGATTTCACAGATTTCCCGGCCTCCCCCTTGACAAAGCCCCGGATCTCTGATATCATATCAAGGCTGAAATGTTTTCAGCGTTTGCCAATATGGCTCAGTTGGTAGAGCAGCTGATTCGTAATCAGCAGGTCGAGGGTTCGAGTCCCTCTATTGGCTCGTATACGGCCCGTCACGATGGATTCGTCGGGGCGGGCTGCTTATTGATTCCGAGGTGTAGCGCAGTTTGGTAGCGCGTTTGGTTCGGGACCAAAAGGCCGCGGGTTCGAATCCCGCCACTTCGACACGTGAAACGACCGATTTCAAGTGAAATCTGGTCGTTTTTTGTTGCGTTTTATACATGTCGGTGTGCCATGCCGGATGAGGCAATGGCTCATTTGGTTCCAGATCGTCCATCTGGCAAGGCAAATGGCAATTTTCTTGTGTTCTGAGAACCCGCAAACCCTTGATCTTCAAGGGCTTGCGGGCTTTTTGCGTTGGCAATCAGGCCGGCAAATTTCTCGTCTGAAACATGCCTCCCATCAGCTGCCCTGCGCGCTGTAGATCCGTCTGCTGCACATGGGTGTAAACATTGCGCATGGTGGCGATATCCGACCACCCGCCGATGACCTGCATGGTCTTCTCGTCCATGCCGCTGCGGCGGCAGACCGTGGTGAATGTGTGCCGGAAGCAGTGCGGCGTCGCGCCATACACGTTGATCCCCGTCTTGATGCGCTCCCAGGTGCGCTTCATGGTGGACGAGGTCACGTTGTCCTGCATCACGTACTCCACATTGTCGTCTTCGTGGGTCAGCCATTGCAGCAGATCAGGGTGCAGCGGAATGGTGCGCTTGCCGTTGCGGGTCTTGGTTTCGCCAATGACCGGCAGATTTCCCTTGAAGGTGATGGCGCGGCGCACGTGCAGCAGCCCCTTCTCCGTGTCAACGTCCTCCCAGCGCAGGCCCAGTACCTCCTCCCGGCGCATGCCGGTGTAAATCAGCAGGGCCAGATAGCGCTGGTCACGCTTTTGCTTCAGATCCGGCAGATGGCTGATAATGTCGCCCACCTGCTCCTCCGTCAGCGCTTCACGCTCGTTCTTCTTCGTGGAAGGGTTGCGCAGCCGCTTCGACTTGGCCGGGTTACGGGTAATCAGCCCGTCTTCCACCGCGCCTTCCAGCACCATGCCCAGCACCATCTGGATCTCGTGCAGGGTCTTGCTGGCGTAGTCGCGCTTGTCGTTGAGTAGCTGCTGGATCCTGTCCGTGGTGATCTCCGTCACCGGCAGGTCGCCGAAAGCGGGGATCAGATGCTTCTGCAGGATGCTGGCGTACTCCGAGTAGGTGGTGTGGCGCACTGTATGGGTCTTGTAGAGCTCCAGCCAGCTGGTGGCGTACTTCCGGAAGGTCGGCACGTCGAGTTTCTCAGGGGCCTCCTGCGAGGTCTCGGGATGCAGCAGTGCAGCGCCATTCTCGATAAGCTCCTGCATGGTGTAGCCGTTGATCCAGCGGGTGATGGGCGTGCCATCTGGGTTATGGCCGATGATCAGATTATGCCTGATTCGGTTACGGGACATATCGTCGTTTTCCTCCTTCGACATGTCCGATATTTCTGAGTGATTGCTGGTGTAATTGTCAAGGTGCACGAACGCATCGGAGGCCTCCAGCGCCGTCTGCGCGCCCTCCCTGGCGGCGGTGTGCAGCATCTGCTGGAGCTCGTCCTGCGATAATTGTAACATAGGGACGGTCAATGGCGCAAGTCTTCCGGCGTATCCCGCTGGACAGCACGGCTCTCCTTTCTCAGTTGATTCAGGATCTCCGGGGGAATCCGGTCAAGGATGGCCTTCGCCTGTTTGTATTCTTGCTGAAGTTTGGCCTGCTCCAGCTTCTCCGTAATGCTGCCACGCTTGGCTGCATCCAGCTCTCTGGTCAGCTGCTCGTTTTCAGCTTGCAGCTCTTCCACTTCCTCGAATGCAACGCCGAATTTCTTCAGCTGGGTCGCCATCTCTTCCACTGCTGGGATGTATCGGGCCAGCAACTTCTTGACCTCCTCGGCCTTGCTCTTGGCGTTGAACATGTTCGTGTTGTCCAGCGCAGCCTCGATCCGTTGGCTCTGCTTGGTCAGCCTGACCATCTGCTTGAACACCTGCGGAGGAATGTGCTTCAGGCCAGTCTTGCTGGCGCTCTCGCCACGCTGCAGCTCCGGGAACTGGCTGACCATGTGCTGCCAGTAGGCGTCCTGCCAGGCGATCAGATGCTTGCGGTTACCGATGATGTCCTTTGCGGACAGCCTGCCGTCCTGCGTCAGTGGCACGAATGTCACATGCATGTGCGGGGTTTTCTCATCCAGGTGGACAACAGCGGATACGAAGGTATCCGGACGCTGCTTCTGCATCAGGAAGTCCAGTGCGTGCTGGAAATAGGCGCGGATGGCCTTTTCACCCTTGCCCTTGAAGAATTCCGGGCTGCAGGTGATCAACGTTTCCACCAGCCGGACGCTGTCCGTACGGGTACGACACTGGGCAGCGGCGATCTGGCGCTCAGCCTCGGCGCGGTAACGGTTCTGTGGGTCGATCAGGTGGAAGTTCAGGTGAGTGCGAGTCGGGTCAATGTCAGGGTTGCTGGCGTAGGTTTCCTTGGTGCGTTCATTGTGGCCCTCAATACGGCTGATTTCAGGGCCCTTGTATTTTGCGAATCTCATAATTGCGTATTGGTTGCTCATGGGTTTCTCCTTTATGTGTCGATTCTTGTAGATAATCCCCGATCAGGCGGGAATTGGTGGTATCATATATGCGATTTTTGCGGGATGGGTTTCATTTCAGCTGTACGTACCGTACGCTGTACGGGATTTTGTACGCCGTACAGTACGTACAGCAGTTTTGAAAGTCATTACGAGAAATTCAGTGAGTGGAACAGTACCTTCACACCCGTGAATCCCCGGACTCGCTTGCTATTGGGCAAGTAGATATTATTGGTGGCGTGGATACCATACCGTTGCTCATTCTGTGTCAGCTCGGAGCTGAACCGGCTGGCGGACAGGCAGTGGACGGCGTTATCTTCGCACCACATCTTGTAGCTGGCGTAGAGCGCCTTGGAACTGGCTTGTGCAGCAGGGTCAAAGGCAATGTAGCCCTCAGATTGCAGGAACTCCAGCACGTTGTTGCTGCTGCGCTTGATGGTCTCCACATTGGCGGCAGCACGCTGGCTGACGGTGAATCGGTAGTCATTTGCCAGCAGCCGGTGCAGCCCTTCCAGACACCACAACAGAATGCCCTCCAGCTCGCTCAGGAGCTTTTCAACGAGGTATGGATCGTCTCGGCGGTCAGCGGGCTTGTCCTTCGTGGTCAGGATCAACTGGCGTCGGTAGAAACCGTCGGAGTGATCGTAGAGGGAGGTCAGTGCGCCGTTGCCGAAGCACAGGAATCGGGCGTACAGCTGCTGCTGGTAGCTCTGGATGCCCTTGCGCTCCAGGTCCATCTTCGCCTCGGCGGTCACGATGGACTTGATGTAGTTCGTCTTGGGCAGGGCGTTCATGTCCATGTCATCATCCACCATGAGCAGCCGGTGCTCCAGATCGGCGCGGGCGAACTGGTTCGTCTCAACCTTCTGGATGCTGCCCATGTTCATGGCGTTGCGAAGCATGGCATTCAGCACCAGTCCGATGCGGCTCTTGCCCTCGCCGCCCTTGCCGATGATGAGCATCATCTTCTGCGCTTTGGTGGACGGGATCAGGCAGTACCCCATGTACTCCTGCAGGGTGGGGATGTCGTCCGCCTCCAGCAGCTCTGAAAGGAAGGTCAGCCAGCGCTGGGGGCTGGCAGCAGCCGGATTGTAGCTGACTGCCAGCCGGTTCGCGCAGAATACTTTAACCGGCTCGAAGGTGCCGCTCAGGTGGTAGACGCCGTTGGCGCAGTGGATGCGGTCATGCTCCACAGGAAAGGGCTCGGCGTAGGCCTGGATCTTGACAGCCTCCAGCAGGCTCGCAGCCCGCTTGGACAGACCTGTGGTGACGCAGTCCTGGACAGCCTCAACGATCTGGTGCTTGACCAGCTCTTCGTTGATGACGGGGCCGTCGACCGTGAAGAGTGTGCCGTTCACGCAGCGCATGGGATGCCGGGTAAGGAAGTCGTGGCAGAACAGCACTTCGTTGATGTGCTTGCCATCGTACCAAATCGGCCATGATTCAGGCCGCTGCGCAGGGGCTTTCGCTGCCATCGGAGCCCTCCTTTCTGAGCCTGTCCAGCCGTTCTTTCAGCCGGGGGATCGTGCCGTCCTGCACAACCTGCCGTGCCACGCGGGCACGGAGTTCAGCGTCGGCCTGAAACAGAGCGTCGATCATATCTGTGATGGCGGGCAGCATCTGACAGGCTTCCACATACCGCTCGTTGACCGGATCATCTGGCGTGGCCGGGGCATAATCGTGCTTCCAGCGCTTCAGCAGCTGCTCATAATCGGTGAGGACGGATCGGCAGAGATCTTCATCAGGGTTGCGGCTGGGCAAACAGGGCTTTGCCGCTGCCGGAGCGGGACTGTTCGGCCCAATACCGAAGTCACGAGCGATGCGCTGCACAGCGGCATAATGGCTCTCGCGGTGCAGCTTGGCAACGAGGTCGATCACATCGCCATGCTCAAGGCAGGCGAAGCAATAGTAATAGGTGTCGTTCAGCTTCATGCTGGGGTGGTGGTCGTCATGAAAGCAGCAGCGGGTCATATTGTTGCGCTGGATCTTCATGCCGTAGTAGGCGGCTGCCTGCGGTACGCTGACCGCCGCTTTGATGGTGTCGTAGATGGTCAATTAGTGGTTCCTCCTAAGGAAAATGGATTGATGTGCGCACATCTACTCTTAATATACTGAGAAAAACGGCTATACGCTTGAATACCGGCGTATTTGCAATTTTGCAAAGTAAAAACAAAAATCTCTTGCAAAAATGCAAGAGATTTATGAGAACGATCGTTTGCATATTTTGAAAAAGTGGTGTACAATACTGACGGAGGTGGTTTGAAATGGAGAAACTGCATGAATATCTGCCCGGAGACAGCCGGGAGCGCATACAGGACTTGCTGATCGAAAGGAAGATGACACAGGCGCAGCTGGCGGAGAAGCTGGAGATCTCAGAAAGTTCATTGAACCGATATCTCAGCGGACAGACAGATAAGCTGTCCACCGAAAATATTGTGAAAATGGCCCGTATCTTCGGGGTGCCTACAGATTTCCTGCTGTGTGAGACGAATATTCCGTACAGGACGAATTACGACATTGAGGAATTGGGGCTGAGCGCAAAGGCAGCCGCACGGTTGTACACGGGCGAGGTTGATCCTGTCATTGCCAGCCAGCTGCTGGAGCATGAGGAGTTTGCCATCCTGGCAGCGCAGATCGCACAATTCAAGGATGTGACCATTTCTGCGGGTATTGCGGGGATGAATGCCATGATCGATCAGCTGGGCAGCTTGATCCAACAAGTCGGAAGTAAGAACCCGCAGTTGCAGCGTGCGGCGATCCGGGCACGGCAGGACATCGAGTCCGTGAAGCGGCAGGACAATCTGCCGGACACTTCTGCAATGGAAGATACCTTCCTGCGGATCGTGAAGGATCTACGAAATGGCGCAGCCGCATACATTGCCGAGGCTGATAAGCTGACCACCGAGGTGATGATGCAGATGATGAAGAACCTGACAAAGCGCGGCGGGAAGAATCTGATGAAGGTCACACCGGAGCAGATGGTGGAAGCGATTCTGGATACGACGGATCCGAGGGTGTTTACGGAGGAACATAGGAAGGCGATGAGAACGGTGCTGCTACCGTTGTTCAAGAGGACGCGGAAATGATCAACGCATGGATGGCAAAAATTAACATCGTGCCAACTTGGCACAGGCCATATCGCTGCGGCGGGTGATATACCTCTTGTGCCTCCGGCGACGGTGTCGCCTACAGACAAACAGGGGCAGGTGTGTGATGAAATGATCACACATCTGCCCCTGTTCTGCTGCCACCGGAAAGCACTGCGCCATACCGGGCGCACCCCTTTCCGCCGTCAGCGGTCACAAAAGGTATAACACACTACACTTTGCAAGCAAAGTCGTGTGCCAACAGGGATGCTGCGCGCCCCTATTGGATGACCCAGCGTGCAATGCTGACGCGATTTCCATCAATTTGTCATATATGTAAAATATCCAGAAATGTGGAAATCTTGTCACATTGAGAAGCGGATATTCGTTTACTAAGCAGGCGGATAACAGGTTATGACCAGCAAGAAAGCAGTGCAGAGACTGAACGGGTGTATCAGTTTTACGCATAACCATGAGGGTTAACCTCGTTATCTGGCGATACATATGCTGGGAGGCGTTTTCTTATCTTAATAATTATGTTAAACTTTTGTAACAATGTATGATGGCGTATTGCCATCTTTACCCATTGCGGCTATACTTTATCCAGGCGCCTCCCATGCCAACACTTCATCATGCGCAAAAAATGACGCAGACCATTTATAGGAGGTAATATGCGTACAATCAATAAACTCATATGCTTGATGATGCTACTGCTCTTGATGCCGACTGTCAGCCTTGCTCAAACTCAGGAAGAGTGGAATCTGTCCTGCAACTTAAAAACATCCTGTTCGACAACAGTATACAAAACAGAAGCCAAGCATGAAATCAAGGAAACTATCCCTGCTAATACTTATGTGAAAATAAAGAGTGGTGGTGCCGATGGTTTCTGTGTCATCAACTATATGATCAATGGCCAGAAACGTACTGGCCTGGTTATGAGAAGTAATCTAATTCGCTGCACTTCCACTGTACGCGGGAGCAGTGGTTATGCTGACAGCGTACACGAACTTGATCCAAATCACGATGCAATCCTTGCTTCTAAGCCTGTTATCAACGTGGCGGACAGCCTTCTCCAACAGGGAGACAAGGACTACTCTGATTTGACTTTCGAGAATCCGGACTCTTCATCCGCTTCAGCTGCCCAGCAGACGGCAGGCCGTGGCAACAAAGTAGAGGAAGATACTCCTGCCGCTACGCCCGTTCCTTCAACCATGAAAGCAGCCTCCAGGTCAGCCTCTGCGCCAACCAGCAACAAAGCCCCCAATACCGAGAACACCGTGCAGATCGGCCTTGTGCAGCTTGGTGCTTTCACCACCACCGTAAAGCATGAAGGCCGGGAGATCGAAGTTCCGACATCGGAGCTCCAGTTCTCCACTGATGTCCCGGAGGGCAAAAGAATTGCTTCTATCCTGGCGCCTCGCACTGGCCGCTGCTATCTTCGTGCAAAAGCGTCCAGTAAGGGCGATGTTATCGACAAATGCAAGGCTGGCACCGTGGTGCAGGTCGTAAAGTACGGAAAGAGCTACTGCCAGATCGTCTATGAAGATCAGATTGGCTACGTGCAGACCGCATGTCTGACCTTCCTTGATCCGTCTGCAGAGGTTATGGGCACGACCGTACTAACCTACAATGGGCGCGCCACCGGCTCAGCACAGGTTCCTGTCCGCAACACTGCCAGCAATGACAGCTGCATCATTGTCAAGCTGCGCAGCGGTACGGAGGTAACTGTGATTGCCAAATCCGGCAAGTGGTATGAAGTTGCCTTCCAGGGTATGCATGGCTTCGTCCACGAGAACTTCATGGATGCAGAGATTCAGTAAAGTGTTTTTTGTTGTAGCCAACTTTCATTCATATGGGGGTTGGCTATTTCTGTGATATGAAATAGGGGGAACTCATGAAACGAATCAATCAAGTAATGGTAGTTTTAGCACTCTTTTCTGTACTTATGTCTGCATATGCAACTGAAGAGGGCGATATTGCATCTTGTTTTATTCATTTGCCTGCAGGGTATGAGGGCATAGATGGTACCTGGATTGGTGGAAATACAGAATATGCTTTTCTATTGTTGGGTTGCGAAGAAGAGAATGCATTGAGGCTTGCAGTGGTTAATCAGGTTGAAGAGAGGCAATATAAGATAATTGAACTTAGTAAGCCTATTCTATCATATGACGAGTTTGTCTCCGGAGCGCATTGGATGCAAGATCCATGGGATGAATCAAAACCGTATTTCTGGTGGGGTGCAAGCGATGTACAGACGAATGTAGATATCTATTTGTGTATAGAACAGAAAAATGACCAGGAATGGTATGTTGCATATGGGTTTATTGCAGACCAAGGAGGAAACATAAAGTACTCCTTTAGCTTGGAAGATGATAAAAGCATTACAATCACCCAAGATACTGTATATCCATCAATTCGGTGGAAAACTGATGTGTCCTTTCGCCTTGATGATTTCGATATTGCTGCAGTAGAAGCAGTTTGCATGGATGCAATTGCTTTTCTCGAGAAACTCAGAGAGCACCCGTGTTTTATGGAGTACCGCATAGAAGAGTAACAAAGCAGTGGTACAGTAGGGTTTGTCGTATTGCTGCAGCAAATGTGACAATTGTAAAATTGCTAAATGGCTGGAAATCTTGTCACAAATATCTAAGGCTAATCGTTTAATAAGCAAGGAGGTGCTGTGATAATGAAGCAGCTTATCAACAGGATTCTTTTCTATATGTTGATTCTAACGACACTCTGTATGGGTACCGCATTTGCGGATCGGTTTAGAGATACCTATGTAGATGAACCACCTGTAGAGATTCTTCTGCATGTTCAGAACAACTACGCTGGTTATCTGATGGAAGACTACATCACCATCAGCGGTACATCCAAAGGAGATTACGGCTTTGCCCTGATGTCCCTGAATGGAAGCCGCATTCTCTTGGGCTATCACGATGGTGGTGATGGTATGAAATACTGGATGCGGAATGCAGATGCTGTTCCGCAGGGTGACGGCTATGTATACTTTGATCGTCATATGGCAGGCAAGTCCATCAGCCAGGGAAATACCAATGACGAGTACAGCAACGCTTTGGGCTTCGATGTGATCCGTATTGATAAGGAGCATGAGGAATACTGGATGCAGACCGTATCCTACCACTGGCGTAGTGGAAGCTTCCAGCTCTATGCCTATATGGATCGCCGTAACGGCAACTGCGAGCGAGCCTATGTGACGGACAGCGGTGTAAGTTTCTATAACTTTACCGAGTCGAAGAAGCTTGGCCGTGTAGCTGGCACAGTACAGCGGAATTTGCGCTATGTGTCTTTTGACGCTCTGCCTAAAACCCGCGCACAGGCGAAGAAGGTGCTGAGCGTTGCTCCTGATATCCCGCGCGGCGAGCTTTCCGCGCAAAGCATCAAGTTCACCGGTGGCAAGAAGTATGAGGTCTATCAGGGCCCTGGCGTGGGCTACGGCCGCAGCGGGAATGGCAAGGCCTCCGTCAGCACTAACGACTGGATTCAGGTCTTCGGCAAGGAAGATGGCTGGATCATGATCCAGTATGACATCACCAGCGATCATATGCGTATCGGCTGGATTCGTGAAAGTGCGCTGCCCAGCAACGCCCAGGTATCAACGCTGAATTTCTCTCCTATGGCGGCATATACGACTCGCAGCGTCTCTGTGACGGATGATCCGCTGTTCAGCGAAAAGTCTGTACTGACTTTGCCGCAGGGCGCATGGGTTGAATGGCTCGCGACCATGGGCGAATGGGCCTACATCGAAAGCAGCACCGGCGACCTGATTCGTGGTTTTGTCCCCAAGAGTGCACTGACGTCAGATGTGGTGTTCCATCTGGAGAATCATCCTGATGCGAGCCTGCAACGTTACCCTCTCAGGGGAACCCTGACGATCACCAACTCTGGCCGGATTACGCTTTCGATTACGACTACAGCATGTACTGCGAATGGTCAGCAGGCAGCTTCGTTCGCCCTCTACGATGTTACGACTGGTCGCAAGATCGTCACCGCTTCTCAGAATGCGGCTGGCTTCTATGGTCAGGGCAGTGCGGATTCCAGCGTGTATGATCTGTTGATCGTTCCTATCGACGCTCAGGGGAATGAGGATCGTACCCAGGCGATCAGCATTCAGCGGTAACGGCAAATGAAAAATCGGCCTCCCTTGTTTGACCAGGGGAGGCCGATCTTTTGTTAATGGATGATTTTCTTGACGCTGGCTGCAATCTTGACCAGCGTATCCAAGGTCATGTTCTCGCCAGTTAAAGAGAACCAGCGGTGGTCGTTCGTCCATGTGATCGTGGTCACATGGGCGGAACCGTCGGACGATTCGCTTTCAATCAGATGGGCAACAATCCCGCCAATGTTGATGAAACGGGTGGTTGCATTCTCCGTGGAGACAGTTACGCTGTCGGCCTCATCGTACTCAGCGTAGCAGAAATTCTGCCCCAGAGGATTTTGATAGATGATGCGAGGCGGCGTGCTGTCTGTCATGCTGATGACATATCCATCCGGGAGGTTGGAAGGGAAGTAGAGACCTGTCCAGTCCTGCGGTACATCAAAGGCACTGTCCTGATCCTCCAGGAAATCTACATAGAAGATCCAATCCTTTTCTTCGTCTATGCGCACCACAAGAGTCAGCACTTTAGAGCGGAGTATGGGGGAAGTGGCAAATGCGATGGAAAAGGAGACCGTCAGTAGCAGCAGCAGGCATGCCGCAGCACGGAGAGCTGCAGGAAGCACCTTGCGCAGCACGGCGCGGAAACCAATGGTACGCGTCTGTCGTTGCTGTTGTTCTGCCTTTGAGAAGGCGCTGGACAGCAACACCTCGGCACGGCGCTCATCGTCGGTGGTGAGCGGCGGATCATCTGTCTCGGACAGCTGCTGGACGGCCTCTGCGTCATCCAGGTCGAAGGCAAGGGCGATCATGATGTCCAAATGCTCATCCTGCGCATGGATGAAGGCTTCACGATTCTTCATTGCGATTCACCGCCCTTCGTAGGGTCAAAAGGCTGTACGCTGCAGGCAAGATCGATGGTTTCCGCTTCGGTGAAGTGAAGGGTACGCAGACGATGCCAACAGGATTCGCCTTCCCACAGGATCTCCAGACGGGTCGTTCCCTTGCCATCGAAGTCGTTTTCCGTGAGGAGCCAACCGTTTTTTTCACCGAGAATGACCGGTGTATAGCAGTTAAGGGTAGACTCAGTGGGCGCATCAACCTCTGCGTAGAAAACGCAGCGCTGAATGCCATCCCAGAATCCGAACTCATCCCCGTCGCTACCCCATATCCAGTCGATATAGCAGTAATCCTCTGGAATGGCTGTGGGAATGTGTGAATATGGCCACTTCGTTCCGAGCGTATCGGCTTCACGGAAGGGCGTGTTGTTCCACACAGGCTGGCCGTGGGTGGCGTCTCGATGACAGTTGCTGCCATCCAGTGGTTCTACGCTCCGGGCAATGGCAAGCAACTCATCGGAACTGAGTGCGGAGCAGTGCAGCCAGAGTGTTCTGTCGCCGCAAACCCAGATGAGCACACGATTCTGATCGGCAGCTTGATCATTGTCTGGCTCATAGAGCCAGGCGGTATGGCCGTTCAGATCAACAACCTCCGCCGCGACGAAGGTTCCCAATCTGCAGATTGTACTCATATCATTAACGAACCACAGCTCGTCTACGCCATTGCTGAAGAATATACTCCTATCGGGAATCTGGAAGCTGGAGGCGTACCAGCCGTCGGGTATCCATGTGGGGTAGTGTGTGCCCAGCCACCCATAAGGGGGCGCGAGAGGGGCATCCTTGTCAGGCGTAAACACGGGATGCTCCAGTCCGGTTCGACGGACGCTGCGGGCAATGCGGAAGGCTTCCTCTCGTTCAAGTGTATAGGTCAACAGGGAGAACCAACGATCATCATTACTCCAGAGAATGTGGCAATAAGCATAAGGGCCGCTTCCGCCTTCGAAGACAAGTGCCGGACAGCCGTTGATATCCTCACCGTAGCCAACCTCGCCTTCGTGCGTCACGAGCAGATTGGTATCGGCCGTATCTTCGCTGAAGTAGAATATTACTGTTCCATAATGGTATTCTACTTGCGGGAAAGACGGGTCGTAGTTCTGTAACGCAAATCCCTCTGGTATATAGGTGGGGTAATAGTCTCCCATCCAAAGCTCTGGGACAAAAAAGGAAGCGTCCGGATCCTCCACAAAGGTGTATTGCACCTCCTGCGTATCCGGGTTCATCTCGATCAGCAGCTTCATGACCCTTGCCCGGAAGGTGGGGGAAGCAGCCATGGCGACCGGTACAGCAATCATGGCGATCAGTATCAGGCAGGCCGCTGCTTCAATGACTCGCATAGCAATGCGCCCGGCAGTCTGTCGGGTTTTCTTGCGCCTTTCAGTCCGGGAATGATGCTTGGCTTTGGATTGGGCAGCGGCGAAGATCTCCTGCGCCATTGCTTGCTCTTCCGGGGTCAGAACGGGATCGGGAGAGTCCAGCAGGCGTTGTACTTCGTCTGCGTCATCCATGTCGAAGGATAGCCGGATCATCAAATCCAGATGCCGCTCCTGCAACGCGGAGATGTCTACATGCTCTTTCATTCCGTCACACTCCTGTAGATCATGGCCTTCAGGTGTTCGCGGGCACGGATGACATATTTGCGGACGCTGCTTTCAGATAGGCCGGTGAGTTCGGCAATCTGAGCATCCTTCAATCCTTGCTGACATTTCATGCGCAGGATATCTTGTTCGCGCTCAGGCAGTGCGTGGAGCGCATTGCGAACCATATTCAGCTCGTCCATCAGGAGGATACTTCCTTCCACGGAATCAGTCGCTGGATACTGATTCATATCGCCTTCTTCAACTTGAACAAAGCGTGCATTCTGCCGCTGTTGCTTTCTGCAGAAGTCAATAGCGGTGTTGCGAACAGTAGTGATAATGTATGAACGCAACTTGCTTGGCTCAAGTGCACGTACAGTGTCCAGTTTGATGATCAAGGCGGCGCAGCTGTCGGATACGATGTCCTCAACGTCAGCGCGTTCCTTAGTGAAGACCCATGCCGTCTTGAGCATGAGGGCGTAGTGCTTCTGGTAAAGTGCGGTCATGTACGCACGGTCATCCTCAGAGTCGATGGCGAGGATTACGGCAGGGATGATAATCATGTGTGTTCACTCCGGATCTATGGTAATTGAAGTCAGGGTAAATATCAGGTTTCGAGATGCAGTTTTCCTTGCAGCTTGCCGGAAGATTTGGACGACTTTATGTGGTATACCATCTCTACGTTTTTTCCGTCTTCTGGTTTTACGAGAACGCCTCGACTCAACCATTTACACTCGCTGGGACGGAGGCATGTAACATGGAACTCATAGACACCTTGAAGGCGCTCGGGCATGATAAATTTTTCCAGTTCTTCTACATAGTCATCTTCGTCTTTGGCGGGCTCTTGATATCCATGTATGGTAAAAACAGGAGGCTTAATGGAAATTGAGGAGGGATCAAAAGGTTCTTCCTCTGTATGCACTATGGCATCTTCAGGTATCGTAAAGAGTTGTGGAATTATAGAAGCCTCACATATTTCACCTTGTGCACCATCCAATGCTTCCGCGATTAATTCTTTAGATGGGTTTATTATGGTACATCCGGTTGCTTCTATTGTGATAGTGATGTCTCTATCTTCGAAAGTTGATGTGTTTTGAATTGCAATGGGAATAAACAGCATGCCATCAAAAGTGTGAACATACTCTGTACGCATCCAAAGCTGTAGAAGGGTATAGGTTAATTCTTCGTATTTGATTCTTTTCTGTTTTTCCGATGCAGAACCCACATAGGTGGTATCACCCAAAGCGAGATATGGGGTTGACTTTTTGAGATTCCCAAAGTCAAAGAAGGAGTCTGTTACTTCGACATTAAGCATTTCTTTGAGAAGATTGCGTATAAAATCGGGATGCTTCTCTTGGTAGTCAACTTTATTACCTGAATGTAGTCCTTTCAGAGACTGAATATCTTCTGGGAGCAAGTTCTGCACAAAATCAGAAAGAGGCTTTATATTGCTGAGTGCATCTGCGGTGATTTCAGATATTCTCTTGTTGTATTCTATTTCAGAAAAGATCTTTTCCGTAAGCGACATGATCTCTTGGACGAGCGCGCGTGCAGCATTGTTAAGCTTCTCGTTTTCTGCGTTATACTCGGGATAGACTAACGATTGATAAGGTGCAAGAATAGGCACAACTTTCTTTGCATTCCAATCATACGTTCCAAGGATATGAACAGGCATGCCATTTTTTGCTCGTTGAGGCGCGTTCTTCAGATCTCGGATATTCTCAAAAATCACCTGTGCGGTAGTGAAGAGATTTTCGTTTCTTGACCTTTGATTGTTCAAAGAATATGTAAGAATCCGATTTTGAGCTATATCAAAAGGTAGTTCCTCGGGGCGACCAAAGTCTGTATTACATATGCAGATGATCCGATCCCAGGACAGTACTTTTGACGCATATCCCAGTTCAATTAGGACATTAGGATTGGGGCTTCTTTTACTTGATCCATCCTTCTCGGTTTTATAGCATAGGCTTACGTCTGCAATGAACAAGTCGGCTTCATCAATCTTTGAAAAGATTGTTTGGACGATGTTGGGTGATCCAGTTGTCCCCTGTGTCGCCTCGTCTCGTTCTGCATCTATTGCTTCTGTCTCTTGTGCAAGGTCAATGGCTTTATCTATGCATTCGCGTATGTAGGAGCGTGTCTTGTTGGAAGGAAGATCCGACTGCCATGAGTAAAAGAGCTTAAACATATCAATGTACCTCGAAAATGTAGCTGACAAAGAGTTCAGAACTCGCGAAATACTCTTTCATAGTAACTTTAATCATACCATGCTGATCGACTTTTTCTGCTGTATTCATTGTTACTGAAAGGAACAATACCTTCCTGCTCACAATGTGTAAGATATCCATTGATTGCATCTTGCAGAACGAGAACTATGAATTTCTCGGGAATAACCATTTGCCAAGAAATATCAGATGATGCCCCGTCAACCTGCCTGCTACCCTGAGCGACATGCGGAAGCGATTCGCCAAAATCAATCGGCATACCTATTTGTGTTAATTCATGTACCAGTTTGTTTCTCTCAGCATACATCAATTGGCAATACTGGTGCTTTGTTCGCGCGAATTCCCTCTGTTGCTGATCGGGAATAAGCAACAGCAAACGCTCGCTTTCTCGCTCCAGCACTGTGCTATCTGCAAGTAGCAACCGTCCTTCTGGCAAGCGCAATTGACCAAAGTTATACTTGTCAGAATAGTGGTGATACAATGTAACAGGACAAACCTGCTGCAGCACCTCACGATATTGGCTTGAAAAGGATACCAAGAACTCAGCGAAAACCTTCGAAGCTCCATTACGGGGATAATCCTTCCAACTTTGTGCGAAGGAATCAATTAGCGAAAAGTACAGGATTTTACGGAAACCTTCTGTTTCTATCCGAAAAATCTCTTTTAGTTTACTATTTACCCAATTTCCTGTCTGAATAACGGCTTGTTGAATATTCACTTCTGGCATCCGCACACCGCCATTTCCCTATCTTCTACTGTGGCAACCGCACTTCATGTGTGTTCAGAAGCCACTTTAGTATACCACACATCACTGTTACCAGCAATGATTGACGTTAACTCGAAACGTATCACTTCCGCTTATACGTCTGATTTCTGCTCGTAGGCTTATCCGGTATCCCCATGACTACCAGGCCCTTTTCAATCGCCGGGCCGATGTACAGCTTGCGTAGGTTTTCCTTCGATTTCAGCCCCAGTGCAGCCATGATCTGCGCAGCCGTATAGGGCACATCGTACTCCATGACATCCAGCAGACGCCGCACCTGCTCGGGCAGATATGCATCCTCGCCAGAGATCTGCGACAGCGCCCAATCCAGCGTCAGGTTGATCTTGTCCAGCATGAACTCCACAAAGGTGTCGGAGCGCCCTGCAGAGTGGCAGGCTGCGATAGCCTCATAGTAATCGTCCTGGAATTCATGGATTCGACTCTCCAGCGGCAGGTATTGGAACACTGGGTTCCATGCGGACAGCAGTGCTGTCTGCCACAGACGGGCCATACGCCCATTGCCGTCGCTGAAGGGGTGGATGAACACAAACTCGTAGTGGAACACGGAGGATAGGATCAGCGGATGCACCGTGGTGGATGCGCTCTGCATCCAGCGAAACAACTCGACCATCTGATCGGGTACAAGGTGAGGCGGCGGAGCCATGAAGATGCACCGATCGCCCTTAAATACACCCTCGTTGCTGCTGCGGAAGCTGCCGGACTCCTGCACGGTCAGGTAAGTCATAACGCCGTGCAGCTGCTTCAGCGCGGCGATATCATAAGGGTCGAAACGCCCCAGCATATCGTAGGACTGGTAGGCATTTTTGACCTCCTGAATCTCCTTTTCCGGGCCGATCACCGTTTTGCCGGCAATCACGCCGCGCACCTCGTCCAGCGAGAGGGAATTGGCCTCAATAGCCAGGGAGGAGTGGATGGAGCGGATGCGGTTGTTACGGCGTAGGTGAGGTTTGGACTCAAAGGATTTGTAATTGCTGATGCGTCCGGTCTTTTCGGCGATCTCGGCGACAAGCATCAGCATTCGATTGGTGATGGTGAAGGGGGGATGATATGGCATGGGCTTGACCTCGCTTTCTGTATTTATTATACCGGATAGCGGTGAAAATAGCAATATCTTAAGTGTTATCTTGCGTGGTTTCTTGCATGTTAAGTTTAGGGACATCAAACTATTCTGACTATAGCATTGTCGGCTTATGCAGATGTGATCATTGACAAACGACTTAGTAACGGCTATGATTGAGATAGATGTTTTCTGAGAACAGGCTGAATGAGCAAGAGAGGAGCATGAAAAATGAGCGGCAGATATATAGAGGAATCAGTGCGCAGAAGGCTATACGCGGAATCTATGGGCCGGTGTATGAATCCAAGTTGTCAACAGGAATTGTTTCGACATAACGGAGATATTGTTGAGAAGGCACATATTGATCCTTACTGCGAAACGGCAGATAATTCGTTTGAGAACTTAGTTTTGCTGTGCCCAAACTGTCATACAGATTTTGATAAAAATCATGCTTTTACAGCTGAACAAGTCTTAGGATGGAAGAAGGCCAGAGGAGAGGAACTAAAGAGGTTCTTTGGCAAGCAATATCCATCATTTGAAGAACTCAAAAAGGTAGTTGTTCCACTACTCTTAGAAAATCAGACTATTTTCGAGAACTACTATTTGAAGAATCGGGTATTATGGGATAAATCTGAGGGTAGGATACTGGCAAATAACAGAATGCTTAAAGAACTCTTTTCTGCTAATTGGGCATTATTCCAGAAACACGCAGATGATGATTTCTCGAATGGAGCATATGTTCGCAGATTTATGGCTCATGTAGATGAGTTTGAAGCAACTCGTTCGGATGACGAGAAGTGCCGAGAGATTCTTTTTCCACAGGAAATCAGTTCTATGTTCGGTATTGCTCCTGTTGAAGACACATTGCTTCCTTCAACAGAATCTTTAGAGCTGCTAATTGATAGGCTAAAAGCACAGGGAAAATTCCTTTCTATAACACTGGGGCTCCCTCGCCCATACATTACCCTGAAGGAAAATGATGAGGAGGTTCAGGTTTACTTAGATGATACTCCGAGAGTACGGCAACTGTATCACGATTACAGGTGCTTTAGAGCAGCCAAAGTTCAACTGAAAAGCCTGAATTATGCTATGAGAGTTATTCGCTCCAGAAAGATTTCGTATGACTATTTATGCGACAGCAATCTCAGAGAAATCACCATACAAGGTACGAAAATAACGTTCATATATGAATATTGCTTGAGTGAAGCTCAGTTAATGGATCTTTTGCCAGATGCGAATAGTGTAATTGTCAATCTTCACAACTGGAATGGAGTGGGCTGTATCTCAAAGCAGGCTTATGCCTTGGCTGACAGTATGAATGTAACTTTGCTCACCACGGAGGCTTTCTATGCATACATCAACAGACTCCCCAAATAACGTTTCCAGAATAATAGAAGAGCACCTCTCCGTCTTTGACTTGTTTACACATGCATATCTGTTTGGGTCTTCACTTAATCCAAAGACAATTTGCAACGATATCGATCTATTAGTCATTTACTCCAAGTATTCCGAAGAAATCAGCAGCGCCTTGAAAACAATTAGTGCAAAGCTCGAAAGGGCAATTGGATTGCCTGTTCATCTGACTGCATTAAGTGAAGATGAAGAACAAGATACAGGCTTTTTAGCAAGAATCAAGCCTAATTACATGACATTGAAATAGAAAGAAAACGCCAATTGTGGTATAACACGAGAAATCCACCCCTCTGCTGTTAGCTTCCAACACATCAGAGAGGTGGTTCTGCGGGGTCCATATGCGTTCGTGAAATCGCGAGAAAACGCCGTGTTTTCAAGGTCTATACGCCAGCAAACAGTTTCAGAAAAACCGGACAATAATTTATGATTTCGAAACTAACAACCGGCGTTCGGGACCAAAAGGCCGCGGGAAGAGAAGGGTGCGGCCGAACGAAGTAAGGCAAAAACAGTCCAGTGGACTGTTTTCAGCACCCCGGGCTGGCGGCGACGCGACTGCGGCGCCGGGCGAATCCCGCCACTTCGACACACTAAAGCCCCTTGAAACGCAGTAGTTTCAAGGGGTTGCTCTTTTTTGCGGGGTAATTGCATAAAAAGCAAAATCACTCTAAATTACCTAAAATCACCTTGCGTTTTACACAAGGGTTACACAACGTTTTATACATTGTTTAATACAACAACAAATAGCCACCCCGCGAGGGGTGGCCCTTTTCATTTCTTGACAATGCACTCATAGTAAGCTTTATGATATGATTTGGCGAAGTTGAGAACCAGTCCGGCAGCGTCTCTGGTGTCCGCTTGCAATTTGCCCTGTATGAAGCGTATAATACAGGGTGAGGGCAGGTGATTATGAATGCCGAAGAACGGATTTGAAACTGCGCAGCAGGCAGCGGTCCGCCTGGGCATAACCGTCCGCGCCGTTCAAAAGCGAGCGGCTGTCGGCAGAATCCCCGGGGCAGAGCGGCATGGGCGTTCCTGGATGATTCCGGCTGACTATACCCCAGGCGCAACGCAAGGGCAAAGCGCTGCGGAAAACGACGGTGCCGGTGTGTGCCAGCCCGATTACTTCCGTTTTGCCATGCCGCTGATCAACAGCCCCTATCCCGTCGGTCAGGCGAAGGCATGCATTGCTGCCATGTCCGATCCTGATGTCCGCAATATTGCGCTTGCGGAGTACTGTTTGTTTACGGGACAGGTGGCGGAGGCGGCACGAATTGCCGAGCCATACATGGTCAGCCATGATGCTGGTATGCAATTCTCCGCAAACCTGATCTGCGCCTTTGCCAACCTCGGACTCGGACATGGCCATTTGGGCAAGTTTACAATGAAAAAACTGAGCGATCAGGTCGAAGCAGTCCTGAATACGGATGCCCCGCCGCAGCTTCGGGCATTGGCTGTCTTTGCGGCTACGATGGTTTCAGTCGATTTCCGGCTTTCCCAGGCGGATGTATTGCAGCTGGAAGATCATCTCTCCTGTCTGCCGGGCGGCTTCAGGCAGTACGCCTGCTGCGTACTTGCACACAAGGCGTATCTTGCAAAGGATTACGGAAAATGCCTGACCATTGCGGAGCTCAGCCTGGCTCTGAGTCCGGAGCTGTACCCCATTGCTGCGGTGTACACCCATGTGGCGGCGGCGATGGCGCTGATCAATATGAAGCGCATTGATGAATCCCACGCGCATATGGACAAGGCGTGGAAGATCGCGGAGCCGGACGGGCTGCTCCAGCCCTTCGTGGAGCATCACGGGCTGCTGCAGGGCATGGTGGAGGTTTACTTCAGCAAGGCTGCGCCCGATGCGCTGTCCCGCATTATGGAGCTGACAGAGAAGTACAGCGCCGGCTGGCGGAAGGTGCACAACTATGAAACCAAGCGGGATGTGGCGGATAACCTGACCACCACGGAATTCACCGTCGCCATGCTGTACAACCGGGGCTGGAAGATCCAGGAGATCGCCAACCACCTGGAGATCTCCGTAAGGACAGTAAACCGTCACATTGCGACCATCTACGAAAAGCTGGGAATTCACGACAGAGGCATGCTGGATCGTTTCATGCTTCAGTAATGAGGTTTGTATTCTATCCGTTCGTTTTGGCGAACGGATTTTTAGCATTTGGGCCCAAATTGGCACATCGAAAGCGTTTTCATTTACCTTCACAACAGCAGGTTGGAAGGTTATAATAAATATATGAAAATCAACTGGAGGTGAGCCCGGTATGGTGCGGAAGCAAAAGGTATACACCATCGATGAGGACACGCTGCATGTAGACTTCACCTATGACGAAGCATGCCGGGTCTGGATCGGGGATTACCCCTACTTCGAGGAGGAGCCGCGCCGGACGCCTGCGGGACGACGATGGCGCAATGTGACCCACGACAGCTGCCCCCACGCCGATGGGCCCTATGGCGACTGCGGGTCCTGCACGCACCTGGTTCGGCAAGAGTCTGGCGACCTGATCGGCGTGTGCTTCCATGAAGCGCTGCGGAACGCTGATGCTCTATCATAACGCAATCCGGTCTGTTTATTTGACTTCAAAGCCTGATTTTGATGAAGGAAGGTGCCCCGATGAAGAAGAAATTGATCCTTGCCCTGCTGACGACCCTGCTGCTCCTGCTGGCAGCGACCACCGCGCTGGCGGAAAGCCCCTCGGACTACAACTGTCTCATGTGCGGCGAACCCTGTACGTTTTGGTTCCCCTTTAGAAGCGGGGACGGTACAACCATGTGTCATGTGCCCGGCTGTAACAGCTGCCAGGCGGCTGTGTGGAGTGCGGTGATCCCCTGCACACCTGACGAAAGTACAGCGACGTGTATCATTCCCGCCAAGTGCAGCGTTTGTGGCCATATTGACCGGATCGGCGCGACAAACCCGAATGCCCATGATGACATGAGCGAATGGAAATACAACTCCACCACACAGCACTACCGCTACTGCCTCGACTGCTTTGCTGAGGCTTCCTTCGAGTACGAGGATCACTACGGCGGCAAGGCCACCTGCTGGGAGCTGGCCGTCTGCGAAGGCTGCGGCGAACCCTACGGCGATTACGACTTCGACAACCACAACTGGGGCGATTGGGAGGGGTTTTCTGCCCACACCCACATCCGCGGGTGCCGCGACTGCGAGGCAGAAGAGGAAGCCCCTCACACTGGCGGCGACGGCTCCTGCTGGACCACCTGCGAGGAGTGCGGCTGGAATTATTCCAACCCCGATGGCGAGCATCGCAACCTGTCCGAATGGGTTCCCTACAGCATGACGCAGCACTACCGCGAATGCCTGGATTGTATAGGGGAGAAGTATACCGAGTACGGCGAGCATACCGGTGGGACAGCCGCCTGTAACTCACTGGCCAGGTGCGAAACCTGCGACGGGCCCCATGGCGAGCTCGACTTCAATCATCATGTCAACATGACCGACTGGGAGCCCTATTCGACGGAGCAGCATTACCGCAAATGCGCGGACTGCAGTTCTACCGACAGCTATGAGTACGAAGCCCATCGCGGCGGCGATGGCTCCTGCAGGCCCTCCTGCGAGGTATGCGGGCAGCAGTATTACAACGAAAACGGCACGCACAATACGCTGTCGGCGTGGCGCATGGAGAACAATGAGCTGCACAGCCGCCAGTGCGAGGACTGCTACCGATACAGCGAACAGGGCGCCCACCACGGCGGCGACGGCTCCTGCCGCCCCACCTGTGAGGACTGCGGCACGCAGTATAACGATGCAAACGGTGAGCACCGCAATATGTCCGACTGGTTCCCTTACAGCGGTACGCAGCACTTCCGCTACTGTAAGGACTGCGACCAGTATGAATACGCCAACCACCACGGCGGCGACGGCTCCTGCACACCTGTCTGTGCGGACTGCAGCCTGCTTTACTCCGACGAGAATGGCGAGCACCGCAACGTGACTGATTGGATCTTCATCAATAACGATCGGCACTTCCGCTACTGCCCGGACTGCGGTTCGAGTAGTTCCTACGAGTATGCTGAACATACCGGCGGCAAGGCAAACTGTACCGAGAAGGCCGTCTGCGAGGGCTGCGGCGAAGGCTACGGCAAGCTTGCTCCGGACGATCACGACTGGGGCGAGTGGAAGTCCAACGACAACGGCACGCATACCCGCGTGTGCGCCAACGACGCTGACCACACCGAGACCGAGGACTGCACCGGCGGCAAGGCCAGCTGCACCGAGGACGGTGTGTGCGAGGTCTGCGAGGCTGCTTACACTCCCGCCATCAACCACAGCTGGGGCGAGTGGAAGTCCAACGGCAACGGCACGCACACCCGCACCTGCAAGAACGACGTGACTCACACCGAGACCGAGGACTGCACCGGCGGCACGGCTACCTGTACCGAGGACGGCGTGTGCGAGGTCTGCGAAGCAGCGTACATCCCTGCCATCAACCACAGCTGGGGCGAATGGAAGTCCAACGGCAACGGCATGCATACTCGCGTGTGCGCCAACGACGCTGACCACACCGAGACCGAGGACTGCACCGGCGGCAAGGCCACCTGCACGGCCAAGGCAATCTGTGATGTTTGCGGAAGCGAACATGGCGCTGCGCTGGGCCACCTCCCTGACGCCGAAGCGGACTGCACTACCGGTCAGGTCTGTACCCGCGAGGGATGCGGCGAACTGCTGACTGAAAAGCTGGGCCATGATTACACTGCCGTTGTGACAAAGTCCACTTGCACAGAGAATGGTTACACAACCTATACCTGCGCCCGCTGCGGGGACAGCTATCAGGCAGATCAGACAGCCTCGCGCGGACACTGGTTTGATCTGTGGTCGCCCAATGAGGATGGCACGCACAGCGCCAAATGCAGGCGCAGCGGCTGCGGCCTTGAAGAAACCACAGCATGCACGCTGTATGAAGTGACCGTAAAGGACGGCGAGACCGAAACCATGTGGACAGTCTGTCCTGTCTGCGGCGACTACGGGCGAGGCACCTTTGGCGTGGCAGGCGGCGCTGCGATCGAAAACGTGCACAGCCATGAACCGATGCCCCACGGGGAACAGATCGTGCGTGAGCTGAAAGCGCCCTTTGGCGGTGTGCTGCATGCCTTCACTGCGGCATACGAGGCGGCGGGACGCGTCATGCCCTTCAACGGAATGGTATCTGTCTCCTTGCCGCTGGATGTTGAGAAGGCTGCAGGGTTCAGGCTGGTGCGGGTGGACGTGACGCCGGCAACGGAAACTGCCGGGCGCACAGAGGGCTGGACGGAGGTTGCCTTTACCTTTGAAAACGGCATGCTGACCCTGGAAACGGATACTACAGGGCTGTTTCTGCTGGTTCCGGTGGTGTAATGGTCAGGGCTTGAAATTGCAGATAGTTTCCCACAATCATCTGTGTATTCACGATCAAAGGGCCGGACGCATTGCGTCCGGCCCACAGCCCATCGACAAAGGCCGTGCTTCCCGATTGGGAAACTCGGCCTTTGTCGATGGGCTGAAGCGCACTGCAATCTGCAGTACGCTTGGAAGAACTGGTATTCCGGGTGCGGCAAGCTTATGCGGCCTTGGCCCGTTTGGCGCAGACATAGCCCCAGAAGAGATAGGCCGCGAGGACTGCCACATAAACGGCATAGAGCAGCCCGTCGCCGATGGCGGCGCGATCCAGCGCAAACTCCAGGGCGACAACGGCGCCGGCGAGCAGGGCGGTGAACAGCAGGCTCAGCAGGATGCGTGCCCTGGTGCGGGCCAGATACAGCAGCGCGGGCAGGGCGAAGCACAGATCGAAGACCATCTCCGCATGCACAAAGCCCCACACCATGTGGCCGTCCTTGCGCAGGCTTTCCAGCAGGATCATCACCGTGCCGTACAGGAAGACATACAGGGCAAAGCGGGACGCTGCAGTCAGGGAAGTCTTTTTCATGAGGAGAGAACCGGCCAGCAGGACCGCATACACCAGCACGATGACCAGCCAGGCGGTGTCCAGGCGGGACGTGCCGTTGATGGAAATGGTGAGGATTCCCTCGGCCATCTCAGGCTCGTAGCCCATGGTGACCGTCCGGGATGCGATGGCGGCAGCGCCAATGAGGAAGCACAGGGAGGGCGTCATGGCGTGCAGCACCTCGCCGGCAGACGCCTTACCCAGCTTTGCGCCGAGGAGACCTGCCAGACCGACGAAGATCAGCGCGCCGGACAGGGACAAGCCGCCCTCCCAGACCTTCAGCATCGCTTCCGGGGCGGCGATGTCCTTCACATAGAAGGGCAGGCTGCACAGGCAGTAGACCAGGCGCGCGCCGATCAGGCCGAAGGGCACAGCCAGCAGGCCTGTCCACGTCAGCGCGGGCTGCAGATCCCTGCGGATCCGGGCACAGAGGAACAGAAAAACCAACGCAGCGGCGCTGCCGATGGCCAGGATCATGCCGTACCAGGAGAAAGCCGGGGAGAAGGGCTCCACTGCAGGAGCAGGCGCGGTGCCCAGCAGCATCCGCATCAGCTCCGCCTCCGGGCCCTCTGCGCTCATGGATTCATTGTAAGCCTTGAGCTCATAGTAGGCGGTGGCCTTTTCCGGCAGCATGTTGGAGTGGGTCAGCAGGATGGGGGAGGCAGCCAGGCAGACCACAGTCAGCAGGGCCAGCAGGATCATCAGAACCTTATTCATAAATAGGAAGCCTCTTTTCCAAAGAAGAACGGCGAATGCCCGCCGTCCGGGTTATCTCTTACTCGTTGGGCACGGCGGAGCAGACGTAGATGATGTCGCTCTGCTCGCGCTCGGAGGCGGCGTAGTTGGCGTCGTAATAGCGGCCGTTGAAGAGCATGATAGAGGGGTTGCCGCCATCCATGCAGTAGGCGGTCTGGACGCCCAGCTCCACCATGAACTGGCCCATCTGATCGGTGGTCACGCCCATGGAGTGCTTCACGCGGCCTTCTGCCTCGACAAACACATATTCCAGCGGCCCGATCTGGGCGATGACGGTGCGGGGCGCGCGCACGGCGCTGTTAAAGCGGGTCAGGTAGGTCTCCGGAATGGGCAGCGCCTGACCGTCCTTGACGATGGCGGGGCCGAAGGTGAAGGCGTTGATGATCGTCCGGCCGGACTGCAGGAAGGCCACCAGCTCGCTGGTCTGGGTTTCGCTGCCCAGGAACACGTGCAGATCGCCCAGATCGTCGATGACCAGCACGTCCTTCTCCGGATTGAGTAGATAGCGGAACGCCTGGCCCTGACGGTAAATCAGGCCGTCCTTGCGCTGGACGTAGAAATCGCCGTTGATGGCAACCACCGCGTTTACCTTGCGGGCCATGCGGCCGGGCTTTTCCGCAACGATCTCGTTGGGCTTGCCGGCAATGGCGGTACGCAGCTGCGTCGGGCTGGCAACCTTGATCCAGGCGATATCATAGCGCACGCCGTCAATATCCCGCTTCTCCATCTTGACCGACAGGCTGGCATCCTCGTAGGAATCCTTGGTGAAGTCGTCGGGGTTGGGGACGTAGCCGCCGGAGAAATCAATGGGCAGCGAATACTCCTCTGCCAGCGCGGGCAGGGCAAAACACAGACACAGCAGAAGCAGCAGAATCTTTTTCATCGGTTGGAACTCCTTGACGGGCAGCAGCTGCTCAGCAGCTGCCGGAATATTCAGACTGCAACACTATTCAATACCGTCCATCGGCACATCAAAGGAACGGATGTTCTTTGTGAAGACAAGGAGTGCAGGAAAAGAACAATAAGTGGAAAATGTGTGCTGTCCAGATGTTGACAAAACAGGAAAAGAGGCCTATAATTAATGTCACAAAATTCGTTTGCGTATGTCTTTACGCACAATGAAAGGGGATTTACCTGTGAAAAAGACGTTGACCCGTATTTTCCTGATGGCGGCAGCGCTGGTGCTGGCTCTGAGCCTGTGCCTGGCCCATGCCGAGGAAGCGGTCGAGCCTGCGGCGGAAGAAGCTGCGGCCGGCACCCCTGCGTACATCTTCTGGCAGGATCAGGACTGGTGGCCTGCTGCCTGGGCGCAGGAGGATGACTACTGGACTCCCACCCCCGCGATGGTGACCGGCGAGGGCTGGTACACCGCGAAGCTGGACGCCCATATGCCCAGCTGGTTCTACAGCGGCGGCAACAGCAACATCGGCGCGCAGAAGCTGGCGCTGGTCGTCCGGGACGGCGCTGACCTGTTCCCCGGCATGTATCTGCAGATCGTGGACATCCGTGTGGACGGCGTGTCCTACCCCTGCGCTGATGTGACCTACGGCCAGACCGGCTATGACAACATCAACGACCAGGAAGGCGGCAAGGTGTACTGGGATTCCAACGACGCCTACGCCCTGCTGTGGGATCAGTGGATGATCGACAACGGCGGCTCCATCGAGACCGGCACCACCTGGAACAGCGCTGGCGAAGCCCAGAAGTTCGACGTGTTTGACGTGTCTGTGCTGCATAACCCCAAGTCCATCGAGATCGACTTCTTCCTGTCCGCTGAGCAGGATGTGAAGCCCGAGGGCGGCCCTGCCCTGCGCGTGAAGGGCGAAGGCCCCACCCTGCATGGCGGCGTGTTCTCCGCGACCGACCTGATCGTCACCCCCGAAAATGCGACCACCGCTTCCCTGTACTATCAGGCCAACGGCTGGTGGCCCGTTATCGATGGCGTTCTGGGTTCCTCTAATGATGTGACCATCAAGGGCGAAGGCGAATACACTGTTCGCGCTGCTTTCAGCGATCAGGGCGGCTGGGTTCCCAGCGGCAATGGCGCTCTGAAGCTGTGGCTTGTTGTTGAAGACGGCAGCAAGGGCCAGGGCACCATTATGGACGACAAGTACCTGGGCATCTCCGACGTGCGTGTCAATGGCACTTCCATTAACATGGCCGGCACTGCTGGCTTCGGCGGCACTGGCTATGACAGCGAGTGGAATACAGATGCTGAAGGCAACATGATTTTCACCTCCACCGATGGCTACTCTGTTCTGTTTGACGACTATGTGAGCGCCTCTGGCGATCTGCCCTGGGGTCATGAGACCTGGGACGGCTCTGAAGGTACTTCCGCTGTCATCAACCCCGATGATCTGAAGAACGTCAACAACATCGAAGTGGACTTCTTCGTCACCGGTACCCAGGGCGAGCTGCCTCCCGCACCCTCCTACGATTACAAGTGGTATCCCAACAACACCATGGGCGTTGCCGGCTACAGCCTGCGCGACATGGGCATCACCGACAAGTGGTACAATGTTGTTCCCGTCAACCTGACCGAGAACGGCATCTACAAGATCCCGCTGGTGGTTTCCAACCTGTACACCATCGGTAACGCCATCGTCACCGTTGACGGCGACAATGTGACCGTTGATTATGAGACCCAGTGGGCCTCTCCCGGCAACCTGACCATCAACAGCGAGTGCGTGAAGTGGTTCGACAGCATCGATGACGTGACCGCCGAGTTCTGCGCTGATCCCCAGAGCGATCTGGCCTTCGGCGAGCCCATGAACAAGTCTGAGCTGGGCAACATCGGCTACCTGTTCATCTGCAACGGCGTGACCTACTGCAACCCCATCGCTGACAACGGCATCTTCCTGGCCCGCTACAACCACTACCATGTGATCTGGGAAGCCTACCGCGCCAACCTGGACGCCATGGTGGCTGAGCTGGAGCCCATCGTTGTCGAGTCTCCCGACGCTGAGGCCATCGAGTCTCCCGACGCTGAGGCGATCGAGTCTCCCGATGCCGGTGCCATCGAGTCTCCCGACGCTGGTGCGATCGAGTCTCCTGACTCCGGCGCGATCGAGTCTCCCGAGGCTGGCGACGTCGAGTAATCGCTGATTTATCACGGCAATGCTTGGCCGGGACGTTCATAAGGACGTCCCGGCTTTTTTGTTTTCATTAGCATCTATAGGGCTTGTCAACCGCGAAAAATGGTTGTATACTGAAAATATAGACATTGAACGGAGGAAAAAGCGATGCAGAGAATGGGCCCCCGAGGCTTTCTGACAGATGAGGAGAAAAGCAACCTCCCGAAGGTTACCTGGCCGCTGATCCGGCGTATTCTGTCCTATCTGACGCCCTACTGGGTGCGGTTTGTGCTGGTGTTTGTCACCATCCTGCTGTCCTCGGTGCTGGGCCTGCTGCCTTCCATCATCACGGGCCGCATTGTGGATGAAGCGCTGGTGGGCGAGAGTATGGCGCTGCTGCTGCAGCTGATCCTGGCTGCGCTGGCGACGATGATCGCCTCCCAGCTGGTGTCTGTGCTGACCAGCTACCTCAATGCCTGGATCGGCCAGCATATCATCTTCGACATGAAGAACCAGATGTATGCGCATCTCCAGCAGATGAGCCATGCCTTCTTCACCACCGAGCGTCAGGGTGACGTGATCACCCGCATGAACTCGGATATCTCCGGCGTTTCCGGTGTGATCTCCGGCACGCTGCAGAACATATTGTCCAATGTGTCCACGGTCATCACCACGCTGGTGGCGCTCTTCGGGATGAACTGGAAGATGGCCATCATCGGCATCCTGGTGATCCCGCTGCTGGTGCTGCCCACCCGCTCAGCAGGCCGTCAGCGCTGGAAGCTGCTCTCCGAGGGGCAGGCCAAGCATGACGAAATGAACCAGCTGATCAACGAGACGCTCTCCGTTTCCGGCTCGATGCTGACCAAGCTTTTCACCCGGGAAAAGACGGAGTATGATCGCTTCGTGACCGTCAACGGTGAGGTGACCAAGCTGGCGCTGAAGGAGCAGCTCTCCGGCCGCTGGTTCCGGTTGACGATGGGGATATTCACCCAGCTGGGCCCGCTGCTGATCTACTTTGCCGGCGGTTATCTCATTATTGTGGCTGGGGAAACGGGCTTGACCGTCGGTATGATTACTGCCATGGTGGCGCTGGTCAACCGGCTCTACCGCCCGGTGGAATCCCTGCTGAATATCCAGGTGGATTTCACCCGCTCCATGGCGCTGTTCACCCGCATCTTCGACTATTTTGACCGCCCCATCGACATCAAGTCCCCGGAGAATGCGAAGAAGCCTGACCTGACCCATGCGGATATCTGCTTCGAGCATGTGAAATTCGGCTATACGGAGGATGTGGAGATTCTCCATGACGTGAGCTTCACCGTCCGCAGCGGCGAGATGGCAGCCATCGTGGGCGCATCCGGCTCCGGCAAGAGCACGGTCATCAACTTCATTCCCCGCCTGTGGGACGTGGATGCCGGCCGGGTTACCGTGGGCGGCGTGGACGTGCGGGACTTCGACCTGACCTATTTGCGCAGCCAGATTGGCATGGTCAGCCAGGAGACCTACCTGTTCAACGGCACCATCCGGGAGAACCTGCGCTATGCCAAGGCGGACGCCACCGACGAAGAGCTGATCGCGGCCTGCAAGGCGGCTTCCATCCATGATTTCATTGCTGCCCAGCCCAACGGCTATGACACCGAGGTGGGCAACCGGGGCCTGAAGCTCTCCGGCGGCGAGAAGCAGCGAATCTCCATCGCCCGGGTGATCCTCAAGAATCCCCGCATCCTCATCCTGGACGAGGCGACCTCTGCGCTGGACTCCATTTCCGAGTCCAACATACAGGATGCGCTGGAGTTCATCATGAAGGGCCGCACCTCCATCGTCATCGCGCACCGGCTGTCCACCATCATGTCGGCGGACAAGATCCTGGTGCTGGGGAGCGCCGGGGAGGACAAGGGCAGCGTGATCGCCCAGTGCGGCACCCATGACGAGCTGCTCCGCCAGTCCGATGTGGGCCCGGCGGGTAATGTCTACCGGGAGCTGTTCGAGACCCAGTTCAATAAGGTACTGGAAATGGAAAGGACGCTCCCGGAAAATACATGAGAAATACACGCCTGGAATTGACAACCGGCAGGGCCTGTGCTAAACTGAAAAAAACCGTTGAGGCGGAGATCAAACCGGCGGCGCACGCACAGAGAGTAACGGGCCTTGGCTGAAAGCCCGATCGCAGCGAACCGGCAAATGGACCGTCGAGGGCGCGCTGAACGTGGCGGAGGAGACTTTGCCATCAGTATTGCGCGACGCAGAGCCAGCGTTATCGGGCTTCGGGCGTGTCGGCGCCTGAGTGAGGTGGACGGGTTTTTCCCGTCAAGCAAGGTGGTACCGCAGATGTATTTTCACGCATCTGTCCTTGTATGGGGACAGGTGCGTTTTTCTGTACCGTCCCCGCGCTGAAGGGCTCTGTTCCGACGCAGAGCAAAAACGAACGTGCCGAAACCGGCAGAAAGGACGGAATCCCATGAAGAAGACCATCGCGATGCTCCTGACCCTCCTCCTGACCCTGAGCTGCTTCACTGCCCTTGCAGACGACCCGATCAACGTCGGCATCATCCAGATGGCGGACAACGGCGCCTTTACCGATATGCGGGAAGGTTTCATGGACCGCATGCGGGAGCTGGGCTATGATGAGAGCAAAATGACCTTTAGCTACCGCAATGCCCTGGGTGATATGACCCAGCTGGTTGCCAACTGCGAGGCGGCGCTGGACGACGGCATCGATGTGGCGGTCACCATCGCCACGCCGCCCACCCAGGCCTTCTGCAACCTGGACAGCGGCGTCCCCCAGTTCTTTATCAGCGTCAGCAATCCGGTGGGTGCGGGCGTGATCACCGATATGGCGACCCCCGATATGAACGCCACCGGCACCTCCAATGCGATCCCGGTGAGCGAAATGTTCAAGCTGTCCGATCAGCTGACGCCCGGCTGCAAGGTGTATGGCCTGCTCTACTGCCAGAGCGAGATCAACTCCGTCACAACCGCCAAGCAGGCCAAGGAATATATGGACGCCAATAACCTGACCTATGTGGAGCAGGTGGTCACCAATGTGTCGGAGGTGCAGATGGCGGTGGACGTGCTGCTGGAGCAGGTGGATGCCATCTTCGTGCCCAATGATTCCGTCATCCAGACGGCCATGACCGTTGTGGCTGACAGCGCTGCAGAAATGGGCATCCCGGTGTACGGCTCCTCTGCGGTCATGGTTCAGTCCGGCGCGTTCGCTACCATCTCCATCGGCGACCGGGAGATCGGCGCCATCACCGCCGATATGCTCCATACCTACCTGACCGGCACCCCCATTGAGGAGATCCCGGCGGTGGTGGTGGATCAGTTCACCATGGTCATCAACCAGACAACTGCCGACCTGATCGGCGCTGAGCTGCCTGCCGACGTGCTGGAAAAGGCCGTCATCCTCAAGTAAAGCAGGCAAAGCGTACCCGATCCTGCGGTACACAATATCAATTCCGCATTCCGAATTCCGCATGCCGAATTCGGAATGCCTCCAAGGAGGCATTCCCATGTCGCTTACCATGTTCCTCGGCGGATTGCAGGAGGGCCTGTTCTATGCCCTGCTGGCAATGGGCGTGTTCATCAGCTTCCGCATCCTGAATACCCCCGACCTGACGACGGAGGGCTCCTACACGCTGGGCGTGGCGGTGTCCGCCGTGCTGACGGTGGCGGGGCACCCGGTGCTGGGGCTGCTGTGCGCATTCCTGGCGGGCGCTGCGGCAGGCAGCGTCACCGGCCTGCTGCAGACCAAGGTAGGCATCCATCCCATCCTGGCGGGTATCCTGACCATGAGCGGCCTGTATACCATCAACACCGCCGTCATGGGCGGCAAGCCGGACGTGACGCTGACCAAAACCACCATTTTCAACAAGCTGTACGAAGTGTTCAACATCAACCTGCAGGCCTTCAACCGGGATCGGCAGGCCTTCACGATGGCCAAGGAGATCACCGTGCTGATCGTGGGCGCGGTGCTGGCGCTGCTGGTGCTGGCGCTGCTGATCTGGTTCTTCCGGACGCATATCGGCCTGTGCATCCGCGCAACGGGCAACAATGAGGCCATGGTGCGCTCCTCCTCCATCAATGCCGGCGGCATGAAGGTGCTGGGCCTGGCGGTGGCCAACGGCTGCACGGCTTTGGCCGGCGGCGTGATGACCCAGTCCGGCGGCTTCGCCACCATTTCCAACGGCGCGGGCGTGCTGGTGGTGGGCCTGGCGTCGGTGATCATCGGCGAAGCCATCGTAGGCCGCCGCGGCGTGACGGTGGGGCTCATCAGTGCAATCCTCGGCTCGGTGCTGTACCAGTGCCTGATCCGCCTGGCCACGAGCCTGAACATTTTCCCTGCATATTACCTGAAGCTGGTCTCCGCCGTGATTGTCGCCATCGCGCTGGCGCTGCCGATGATCCGCGAGAACCTCGGCCGCCATCACCGGAAGGGAGGGAAAAGCCATGCTTGAGCTGCGCCATGTGACAAAGACCTTTGCCAAGGGCACGGTCAACGAGCATACCGCCCTCCGGGATGTTTCCCTGACGCTGCAGGATGACGACTTCATCACCATCCTTGGCTCCAACGGCGCGGGCAAATCGACCCTCTTCGGCGCGATCGCCGGCACCTTCTATGTGGATGAGGGCGAGATCCTCCTGGACGGCAAGCATCTGGAGGGGCTGCCGGAGCACAAGCGCGCCCGCGCGGTGGGCACACTGTTCCAGGACCCGATGAAGGGCACCGCCCCCGACCTGACGATTGAGGAAAACCTGTCCCTTGCCTGCAACCAGACGCGGCGCTTCCCGCTGGCGATGGCGGTGCAGAAGAAGGATCTGCAATTCTACCGCGAGCAGCTGTCCGCCTTCCAGATGGGCCTGGAGGACCGGATGAAGATGAAGGTCGGGCTGCTCTCCGGCGGCCAGCGTCAGGCGCTGACGCTGCTGATGGCGACGATCGCCCATCCGAAGCTGCTGCTGCTGGACGAGCATACGGCGGCCCTTGATCCCGCCACGGCGGAGAAGGTGATGGCCATCACGGTGCAGATCGTCAGGGAGCAGAAGATCCCCACAATGATGATCACGCACAACATGGGCCAGGCCCTGACCACCGGCAACCGGACGATCATGATGGACGCAGGCCAGATCATCCTGGACATTGCCGGCGATGAACGCAAAGAAATGACTGTGCCCAAGCTGATGACCCTGTACTCCGGGGCAAGGGGCAAGGAGCTGGATAATGACCGTATGCTGCTGAGCCAATAAGCCAGGGACACAATCAAACAAAACAGGAAGCCCTCCGTGCGGCGGTTGCTGTACGGAGGGCTTTTGCTGTCTGGTCATTTCCGGATCACATAAATGTAGCGGGCCATGCGGGTGCGGAACTGTTCATAGGGTTCGTTGGCATAGTCTGTTTGTCCCAGCAGCATGTCGAACCAGTCCCGGCGGCCTTCTGCCTCAAAGGCCTGCTGATGGGCCAGGGCAGCACAGCGTTTGGCTTTCAGCAGCGCATAGGACTCAGCGGTGATATCCTTTGCTTCGTAGGCCAGGTTGTTTTCTGCAAGTGCCCGGGCCAGGCGGGTGGTATCGGCATTTTCTGTTTTCGGGAGTACGTCCCCCTCCTGATAGCCGACAAAAAACACGCCGCCGGGCTTCAGCCACCGCTTGATCTGGGCGACAAATGCGGCCATATCCTCTGCAAAATACAGGGTATCCATGGAGGTGATGACGTCAAAGCTTTCGTCGGGATAATCGACCCCGCCGATGACGCCTTCCCGGAAGTCTGCATTTTCGGGGAACAAAGCCTGTGCCGTCCTGATCGCTTCCTCCGAATAGTCAAAGCCGTGGATACAGGCGGCTGTTTTCGCTTGCAGATAGCCAAGCATTTTTCCGTTCCCGCAGCCGATATCCAGAATATGCACGTCCCCGGTGCGGGGGATGTAGGGGAGGATCATTTCGATCTGCCGGATATCGCTGAAGCCGTCCTGCGAAAAATCTGCGCCGAAGGCATCCCTGCAGAAATCGCCGAATGCCTTTGACTGCCCTGCCATGGCATAGAAGGCTTCGTAGGCGTCGTAAAACAATAATTCCTTCTTATTCATGTGTTCTCCTGAGAAACTCCTTGGCATTGTGTGGACTGGGATAAGGAAAGCTGCGCAAGCCAGATTGCGCAGCTCAGTTTATCAACAAATCTGATTTTCACGAAAGGTATGCATCCGAAGGTTTCCAAAGGGCGTCGTGCAGAAGCGGCTCCCCGGTGGGGAGTTGCCGAAGGCAAAGCTTCAAGCGATGTTGGATGACGGAAAGCCCTTTGGTCGCCTCCGCAGAGGCGAAATCCCATTGCGAGTTAAATGCGTACCTTTGCCGATGACGTCCGATATGTTTACTTCCCTGTGCTGCCGAAGCCGCCGGCGCGGTCCGCCAGCACTTCCGCCTCCTCGGCCAGCCCGTGGGGCAGGAAAACTCCCTGGCAGAAGCGCTCGCCCTTGGCAATCGTCACGGCGTGGCTGTCCTGTGAGCAGGGGCTCTGGCCGTTCACGATACGCACCATAATGTGCCCCTCGTTGTCCGCGTGGAAATAGTCTGCGTCGATCACGCCCACGGTGTTCGCCAGCCGCACCTGATGCTTGAAGCCCAGGCCGCTGCGGGGGAAGAGCATCAGCACCCAGCCAGGCTGCATCTCGCAGCGGACGCCGGTGGGAATGGTGACGGCGTCGCCGGGCTGCAGCGTGATATCTGCCGGGCAGATGAAATCATAGCCTGCAGAGCCTGCCGTTGCCCGGCGGGGCAGGGGAATGTCCGCCACCGGCAGCGCATCCGGCAGCGCGGCGGCAGCGTACTGCGTTTCACTCACATGCAGAAAACGGGCGATGCTCATGCGCGGGCCTCCTTCCAGGCGGTGTATACGTCAGCGAGCCGGGCCAGCTCCTCAAAGGTCAGCTTTTCGCCGCGGATGCGCTCGTCCAGGCCGGCCTGCTGCATCATGTGGGCGGCTTCGGCGCGCTCCATGCGGAAGGCGGCGCACAGGGCGTTGGTCATGGTCTTGCGGCGCAGGGCAAAGCCGGCCTGGGCCACGCGGAAGAAATCCTCCTCGCATTTCACGTCCACCAGCGGCTTCTCCCGGCGGGGCAGCACGATAAAGGCGCTGTCCACCTTGGGCGCAGGGGTGAAGCAGGCGGCGGGCACGTCCATGGCGAGGTAGGGCTCGCAGTAGTACTGGCAGCGTACGGCCAGCATGCCCCAGTTGTCGTCGCCGGGCTGGGCCAGCACCTTGTCGGCAACCTCCTTCTGCACCATCAGCGCCATCTGCTTGATGTCCAGGGGAGAGGTCAATAACATTGTCATCAGGGGTGTAGTGATGTAGTAGGGGATATTCGCCACCACGGACAGGGGCTTGCGCAGATCCTTGGTGATCTCCGGCAGATTGATCTCCATTACGTCCCCGTGGACAAGGGTGAAGTTATCATAATCCGCCATGAAGCCGTTCAGCAGCGGGATGAGCCGGTCATCCAGCTCCACGGACAGGACGTGGTGAGCGGCCCTGCACAGGTGCTTGGTCATGCTGCCTGCGCCGGGGCCGACCTCCAGCACGTCGTCCTCCTTGGTGACGCCGGCGGCATCCACAAGGGAGGCCAGCAGATCCTCGTCATAAATAAAATTCTGCCCCAGCCCCTGCTTGTAGCGCAGCTGGCTGTCGCGGATGCGTTCCTTGGTCTTGCTCATGCGTTAGTCTCCAATCCCGGGTTATTCTGCATGTTGATTATACCACACTTTACGCTGCTTGCAAAGTATGATAAAATGGCGGCAGAAAGGTTGGTGAATGGCCATGCGGCAGACTCAGCGAATTAACCTCCCGGTGCAGTGAGGCAGGCTGTATCGGATGATTTTGACTGCCAGTGCTGCACCGTTCATGATATCGGCCCACATCAGCCATAGGCTGCTGCGGGCTTCGCGCCATCAATGCAAGCATTGACTGCGCTCGTCGAGCAAGCTCGACCTGAATGCAACATGAATGGAGGCAAGTATTATGAATCCTTATCTGAACATCAACCGGCTGGAATTCACCCTGACCCAGCGCTGTACGGGCCGCTGCAAGCATTGCTCAGTAGGGGAGATGGTGAAGCGACCTGCCGGTGACCACGTCCCTCAGACGGCGGCGGTGCGTGCCGTTCGCGAGCTGGCGGCCCTGTATGACATGCAGTCGGTCATGACCTTTGGCGGCGAGCCGCTCCTGTACCCGGAGGTCACCTGCGCCATCCACCGCGCGGCGAGGGAGGCCGGCATCCCCAAACGGCAGCTGATTACCAACGGCTTCTTCAGCCGGGACGAAAAGCGTATCCGCGAGGTGGCGCAGGCTTTGGCGGACGCAGGGGTGAATGAGGTGCTGATCTCGGTGGACGCCTTCCACCAGGAGACGATCCCGCTCATGCCGGTGCGCCTGTTTGCCGGCGCTGTGCAGGAGGCAGGCATTGAAAAAGCCCGCTTCTCGCCTGCATGGGTGGTGAATGAAGCCTTCGATTGCCCGGAAAACACCCGTACCCGGGAGATCCTTGCCCAGCTGGCCGATATCGGGCTGGAAACCGGGGACGGCAATGATATCTTCCTGGCAGGGAATGCCATAGCCCATCTTGGACACTATTACCCGGCGGCGCAGCTGAACATGGCGGACTGCTGCGGCTCCATGCCCTATACCGAACCGCTGACAAACCAGACCTCCCTGTCCGTTGAGCCGAATGGCGATGTGACGGTCTGCGGCTTCGTGATCGGCAATGTCTGCCGGGAATCCATGGCGGAGATCGTTCAGCGGTATGATCCCTTCGCGGACGAGGGCATGCGCGCCGCTGCTGCCGGCGTCCCCGGCCTGCTGGCGCTGGCGGAAAAGCGGGGGATCCGGGTGGAGCTGAACCGCTGCTGGTCGGTCTGCGATCTGTGCAGGCAGGTCAATCGTTCATGAATCAATAAGAGCATCCGGCGTAACGCGCCGGATGCTCGCAGCGTGTCGAAAAAGTGCTTTAGGCAGTGAGGGTGGTGGAAAGGAAGGAGTTATCCGCCAGCCATTGAGCAAACGATGGCAGGCAGCACAAGCCTTGGCTGGCTTGCACTTTTTTGTTTTTCTATGATAGAATGAAACCGATAAACTGGAATTTGTGGAGGTATCAATATGTTGTTGTACTCTATTATTATGTTTATAGTTGCAGTGATTTTTATAGGAATGGGCATTGCAATATACAGAGGTAAAACTGAATTAATTCACGATTACCACCAAACAAAAGTTACGGATAAATCAGCCTACGGGAAAGCTTTTGGAAAAGCAATGCTTATTATCGCAATAGCATTACTGTTCAGCGGTATAATAGGCTTGCTGGATAATTTAGCTGTTCTTGCTGTTGTGGTTCTGATTATAGGACTATGTGTTGGAGTAGGTTGCATTGTTGCTGTGCAAAAGAAGTACAATAAAGGAGTTTTCTAAATTCCAATTTGT
>JAFQIB010000049.1 GCA_017397765.1 Clostridia bacterium
GGCGATTTTCGTGCTTTTCCGTCAGGAAAAGCTTCCTTACACGAACGAACGGCCGGGAGAACGACTTGTCGTTGCACGAGGGAGGCGCTCGCGCCGACTAGCGAGAGCAAATGCTTGCATTTGCCGAGCATAGCCAGCGCCAGGCTTGTCCCGGTGATGGCCGAGTGACCAGTGAGTGAGTGCAAAACCTCGACAAAGTGCCTAAAGCACTTTGTCGATACGCTGCAGCGCCCTGCTTTCCTGGTGGAAGCAGGGCATTTTTCTGTGCCGGTCACGGCCAATGCACCGCGAATCCTGTCACACGATTTTTCCTCCTGCCAGTCATAAATCGAGCCGCTGCCGCCTATACTTGTATTGAACTCAACTGCAAGGAGGACAATCCCATGCTTGATACCGTATCTTTGCTTCTGACCATCATCGGCGGCATCAACTGGCTGCTGGTGGGCGTGTTTCAGTTCGATCTGGTGGCCTGGATTTTCGGCGGACAAGCTGCGCTGATCAGCCGCATCATCTACACCGTCATCGGTGCAGCGGCGCTGTGGTGCATCACGCTGCTCTTCCGCAATCGCAGCCACACCTGACGGATCACGCCGCAGACAGCAAAAGGCCCAGCTCCTCGACCATAGCGGCAGGAGCAAGCCGAAACAGCAAGCCGGAGAAGGCTTGCTGTTTTTTTGTGGGGAGATAGCGCGGGGCAGCAAACTGGGATTTGTGGAGATGATGGAACCTGCCTGCACGCAGAAGCGCCCACTTGTCCACATGGCCTCCGGGTATGAAAACATCCCCTCATAGCAGGCCGTTCAGCATCCGTACACCCAGCCCAATACACTGAAAAAACTTGCCCCCAGCCCTACCCCGGGGTACAATGGAGACACACGAAACAAGGAAAGGAAGTTCCCCTGATGCGCATCAATTCCGTTGGCTTTCAGCCCTGTGATCTGCTCCTGCCCGCCAGCCATGTCAACCCGGAAAAATGGGCCTGCGTGGCCTGCGATCAATATACCTCCCAGCCTGAATACTGGCATGCTGCCGCTGCGGTGGCAGGCGACGCACCCTCCTGCCTGAAGCTGGTACTCCCTGAGTGCTTCCTGCCGGAAACGGAGCTTCGCGTCCCCCGTATCCATGCGGAAATGCAGCAGTACCTCCAGGACGGCACGCTGGAAAAGAAGGTCGCAGGCGGCTTTGTGCTGCTGGAGCGCACCACGGAATCCGGCGCGCGGCTGGGCCTGGTCGGCGCGGTGGATCTGGAGCAGTATGATTTCACGGGAGAGAAATCCCTCATCCGTCCCACGGAACAGACCATTACTGCCCGCTTGCCCGCCCGTCTGGCCATCCGCCGGGGTGCGCCGGTGGAGCTGAGCCACATCATGCTGCTGCTGGATGATCCGCTGCGCACAGTGGTGGAGCCCCTCTATGCCCGCCGGGACGCCTTTGAAAAGGTGTATGATTTTCCGCTGATGCAGCAGGGCGGTCATCTGCGGGGCTGGGCCATCACGAAGGATGCGGACGTCACCGGCATTCTGGCTGCGCTGGAAGCCCTCAGGGAGCGCCTCGGCGCAGATCCCCTGCTCTTCGCTGTGGGCGACGGCAATCACTCCCTCGCCACCGCCAAGGCCCGCTGGAACGAGCTCAAGCAGACTCTCTCCCCCGACGAGCTGGCCGATCATCCCGCCCGCCTGGCCATGGTGGAGGTCGAGAATATCCATGATGAAGCCCTGCAGTTTGAGCCCATCCACCGGGTGCTGACCGGTGTGGATGCCCAGGCGCTCCTGGCTGACTGGGCCGCCTTCTGCTGCGAACGCGGCATGCAGCTGACCATCGGCGACACCCCCGCCGGCAATGCACAGTCCGTCATCGCCTGCGACGCCGCCGGTGAAAAGACTGTCTTCATCCAGAACCCGGACGGTCCCATCCCTGTGGCAACCCTGCAGACCTATCTGGATGATTTCCTTGCCCGTCATCCTGAAGCGGAGATCGATTACATCCACGGGGACGACGTGCTGCGCCATCTGGCCGCTGCGCCTGCCGCCATTGGCTTCCTGCTGCCTCCGCTGGATAAGTCCACCTTCTTCCAGGCGGTCAATACGCTGGGCATTTTGCCCCGAAAGACCTTCTCCATGGGGCACGCCCATGAAAAGCGGTTCTATATGGAGTGCCGGGCACTTCGCTGAATGGAAAACAAAACAGCAGGCCGGACAGTGGGGGGATGGAAAGGATGAACTTCTCCTTCATTGTATAACAGACAAATAGCGAAACCACAAGCCTTGGCTGGCTTGCAGTTTCGTGTGCTGCTGTGATAGAATGAAAGCGATAAACTTGAATTTGGAGGGGAGCTATTATGAAAAGAGAACTTGGCATTGCACGTTGCGGATTGGCTTGCTGTTTGTGTTCTGAAAACGAACATTGTCGTGGTTGTAATTCAGGAGATTGCCCCGATAAAGAGTGGTGTGATAATCGAAAATGTTCCATTGAAAAGAACATAGATCATTGCTATCTTTGTGAATTGGATTGTAAGAAAGGGCTTCTTGCAAAAATCAAACCTTATGGATTTACTGTATTTGCCAGAAGATATGGTATTGAAGTCTTGTTGAACTGTCTTGAAGAAAACGAAAAAAAGGGCGTTATCTATCATAGGCAAGGAATTGTTGGAGACTATGATGATTTTGACGATGTTGAATCATTGATTCAATTCATTCAAACAGGTATGCGCTAAATCCCAATTTGTCGGGGAGACGAGAAATTCATTTCCCATTATGTAGGGAGAGCGCAATAATATGCACCGTTCCGGTGCATTGCGTTTCTACGGTTCGCAAACCGAATAGATAAGCATGCCGATCCATAAGCAAGCGAACATCCGAATGTCGGATGCTCGCTTGTTTGCTATTGGATAAATAGTTCCTTAAGAATCCTCCCACCAAGGCTTGCTGTTTTTGTATTGCTGTGAACGGAATGAAGGCGGTAAACTGGGATTTGTGGGGAGAGAGATCTATCTCTTTGCAGCTGGCATATGCAGCAGCTCGCGCTGGCTCCCTCAGTCATCGCCTTACGGCGATGCCAGGCCAGATAGTCAAGTAAGTGCAACAGAAAAGAAGACCTCGTGAGGAGAGAGCCAGCCCAGGCATTTGCGAGGGCGGAGGTTAATGGAGAGGACAACAGAGCGAAGGA
>JAFQIB010000050.1 GCA_017397765.1 Clostridia bacterium
CACGAGCAAACGGCCGGGAGAGCTGCTTGCATGAGGGAGGCGCTTGCGCCGACTAGCGAGAGCAAATGCTTGCATTTGCCGAGCGTAGCCAGCGCCGGGCTTGCCCCGGTGATGGCCGAACGACCAGTGCGCGAGTGCAAACCCTCGAAAAAGTGCCTAAAGCACTTTTTCGACACCCCGAGGCTCCCGCTTCCTGCGGGAGCCTGTTTGAGTCTTTTGCTTTCCGCGGGAGCCTTTTTGCCGCATTGCCATCCATCCAAATCTGTGCTATAATTGGTAGGATAACAAATTGAGCAGTTCAGGAGGCCCCTATGGCCAAAGAAAAAAACTTGTTCGCCTGTACCGCCTGCGGCTATGAAACCGCCAAGTGGACGGGCAAATGCCCCGGCTGCGGCGCCTGGAACACCATGGAGGAGGCTACCCGCTTTATTACCCCGGCAGCTGGTGCAAAGGCTGCGCCCAAGCAGCGCCCCGGCACCGGTGCAGCAGCCCTGCTCCTCAAGGATATCCCCGAGGATGTGACCGTTCGCACCACCACCGGCGTCACCGAGCTGGACCGGGTGCTGGGCGGCGGCATCGTCGAGGGCGCGCTGATGCTCATCGGCGGCGATCCCGGCGTGGGCAAGTCCACGCTGCTTTTGCAGGTCTGCGCAAATCTCGCCCGCGCCGGCAAGCGGGTGCTGTATATCTCCGGCGAAGAAAGCGCCAAGCAGATCAAGCTGCGCGCCAACCGCCTGGGCATCCGCGAGGAGCAGCTGTATGTGCTGGCAGAGAACGCGCTGGATGCGGTGGAGGAAAAGCTCAACCAGCTCCAGCCTGACGTGGCGGTGGTGGACTCGGTGCAGACCATGTACCGCCCGGAGATGGCCTCCGCCCCCGGCTCGGTCAGCCAGGTGCGGGAGTGCACCAGCCTCATCATGCGATTGTGCAAGGAGACCGGCACCGCCATCTTCCTCGTCGGCCATGTCACCAAGGACGGCGCGATCGCCGGCCCGCGCATGCTGGAGCACATGGTGGATGTGGTCCTCTATTTCGAGGGCGACAAGATGCAGGAATACCGCCTCCTGCGGGCGGTGAAGAACCGCTTCGGCTCGGTGAACGAGCTGGGCGTGTTCCAGATGACGGACAAAGGCATGCAGGTGGTCACGAACCCCTCGGAGCAGCTGCTGAGCCGCCGGGCCAAGGGGGCCAGCGGATCGGTGGTGTTCTGCGGGCTGGAGGGCTCCCGGCCGCTCCTGTGTGACGTGCAGGCCCTGGCCAGCCAGACCTATTTCGGCACACCCCGCAGAACCGTCGGCGGTGCAGACGCCTCCCGTGTGGCGCTGCTGCTGGCGGTTTTGGAGAAGCGCGCCAATCAGAAGACCTACAATCAGGACGTATACATCAATGTCGCCGGCGGCCTGGAGCTGAGCGAGCCTGCAGCGGATCTGGCGCTTTGCATGGCGGTGGTATCCTCCCTCAAGGACATGCCTATCGGCGCTGAGGTGGCTGTGATGGGTGAGGTGGGGCTGGCGGGCGAGGTCCGCGCCATCCCCCAGTGCGACCGCCGCGTTGCCGAATGTCAGCGGCTGGGCTTCACCACCATCGTGCTGCCCAGGGAAAACATGAAGCGTCTCTCCGCCCCCGAGGGCGTGAAGTTCATCGGCGTGGATACGGTGATGCAGGCCGTCAGCGTGCTGTTCTGAACAAATCATTCGACCCGGAGAAATACATTATGAGATCGAAAGTACTGCGACAGCTGCTCAGAGCGCTGCTCTATGCCGCCGGCGCGGGCGCAGGCTCCGTCGTGGCCTTCCTTTGCGTGCAGGTGCACGCCATGACCAGCGACGATCCGCTTTCCCTGTGGGTGCTGGTACTGCTGTACGGCGGCATGAGCGCACTGGGAATGCTGGCCGCCCATCTGACCGCCCCGAGGATCGTCCAGTGGTGGACGGACGCCATGGCCCGCCTGGAACAGCGTCTGGAGGCGCTGACCACCGTGCAGCTCATCTCCATGGTCGTGTGGATGATGGGCGGACTGCTGATCGCCACGCTGCTGACCCAGATCCTCCACTTCCTGGGCGACTCCATCTTCACCATGGCCGTGTCTGCCATCCTCTATGTGGTGCTGGGCATGCTGGGGCTGACCATCGGCGCCCGCCGGGCAGAGGATATGTCCTTGCTCCTGGAGCAGGGGCGCGTCCGGCAGGACAAGGGCGTTTCCGGAGCCAGTATCCTGGACGCCTCCATCCTCACGGACGGGCGCATCACCGCCGTGTACCGTACCGGTATCCTGGGCGGCAAGCTGTACACGGCTGACTTCGTCCTCGCAGAGCTCAAGGAGATGGCAGAATCCCCCGACGCCGCCCGTCGGCTGCGCGGCCAGCGGGGATTGGACACGGTTCGGGCCCTGCAGTCCGGCGAACCGGCGCTGCAGCTGATCTCCACCGAGGGCCCTGCCCCCCTGGAAACCGACGTAGCCCTGATGGCACTGGTGCGCGAGCAGACCGCCACCCTCCTGACTGCTGACGCCATGATGCACAAGGCCGCCCGGGTCGCAGGACTGCCCGTCATCAACCTCAACGATCTGGCCGTTGCCCTGCGCACGGTGACCAGCGCCGGTGATGTGCTGAGCGTCCGTCTGACCAAGGAGGGCAAGGAGGCCGGTCAGGGCGTGGGCTACCTGGAGGACGGCACCATGCTGGTGGTCGAGGGCGGCAGCGCCTGCATCGGCCAGACCGCCGAGGTCACTGTCACCAGCGTCCTGCAGACCAGCGCGGGCCGCATGGCCTTTGCCCGGCTGAATTCCTGAGGGAGGAATCCTATGGAAAGGATCATCAAGCCCGCCTTTTCCGTCATCGGCCTGGAGGGCTCCACAGAGGATGGCGAGGGCTTCATCCCTGCGCTGTGGGCACAGGCCAACCGCCGCTTCGGCGAAGTGGCTGCCCTGGCGAAAACGAACCCGGACGGCACGCTCTGCGGCGTCTGGGGCGCCATGACGGACTTTTCCCGCACCTTCCAGCCCTGGGAGGACGGCTTTACCCGAGGCCTCTATCTTGCCGGCGTGGAATGCCGGGATGACGCCCTGCCGCCCGAGGGCTGGACAAAATGGACGATCCCCGGCTTTGCGTATCTCCGGGCGGAATGCACCGCACCGGACGTCTTCCCCCGCACGCTGGCAGAGCTTGCCCGGCAGGGCCTGCCCCTCGCCGGTGCGGTGCATGACTTCACCGACCCCGCGACAGGGAAGCGCTATATGTACTTCCCCATCCGCCGCCTGGCGGACTGACCCGTCCCCCTGCCCATGAAACGGATGCAGCCCCAAGCTGCCAAGGAGGATTATCCCATGAAGCTCAACGTCAAGCGCACAGCCCTGGTTGGTCTGGCATTCATGTCCATCAGCGCCTTCTGGCAGCTGTATGACTTCTCCGTCCCGCTGATCCTGAAAGACACCTACGCCATGGGCGACACTGCCGCCGGCGCAGTGATGGCGATGGACAACATCGTGGCGCTGTTCCTGCTGCCCCTCTTCGGCGCGCTGTCTGACCGCTGCCGGATGAAGATGGGCCGCCGCATGCCCTTCATGCTCTTTGGCGGCTTTGCCGCAGCGCTGCTGTCCCTGGCCGTATCACCGCTGACCCAGCGCGCGCCGCTGTGGGCTTTCCTGGTGCTGCTGGCGCTGCTGCTGATTGCCATGGCCACCTTCCGCTCCCCCACCGTGGCCCTGATGCCCGACGTGACCCCCAAGCCCCTGCGCTCCAAGGCCAACGCCGTCATCAACCTGATGGGCGCCATCGGCGGTGCGCTGATGCTGCTGCTGACCAACTTCCTCCTGCGGGAGACCGTCAACGCGGCTGGCCAGACCGTCAGCGATTACACGCTGCTGTTCATGACCGTTGCCTTCCTGCTGATGGCGGCGATGCTGGTGATCCGCTTCGTGATTCCCGAGCGCCGACTGGCGGCGGAGACGGAGGCGATCAACCGCCGTCTGGAGGCTGACAAGCCCGCCGAGCCGGAAAAGGCCGGCCCCGCCCGCAAGCTCTCCCGGGGTGAAATGACCTCCCTGGTGCTGATCCTTTGCTCCGTGAGTCTCTGGTTCATGGGCTACAACGCCGTGACCACCGCCTTCAGCAAGTATGCCATCCAGGTCTTTGAGGTGCAGAAGAGCACCGCCGCCAACTGCCTGCTGGTGGGCACGGTGGTCGCCATTATCAGCTACTGGCCTGTGGGCGTGCTGTCCAGCAAGCTGGGCCGCAAGAAGATGATCCTTGGCGGCATTGCGCTGCTGATGGCCGCCTTCCTCTGCGCCGGTCTGCTCAAGGAGCTGACCTTCGTGGCCTACATCCTCTTTGCGCTGGTGGGCATGGGCTGGGCCTCCATCGGCGTGAACAGCTATCCCATGGTGGTGGAGCTGGCCTCCGGCAGCGACGTGGGCAAGTACACCGGCTATTACTACACCTTCTCCATGGCGGCCCAGGTGCTCACCCCCATCCTCTCCGGCTGGCTGCTGGAGCATGTGGGCTACTGGACGCTCTTCCCCTACGCCTTCGTGATGCTGACGCTGGCCATGCTGACCATGAGCCGCGTCCGCCACGGTGACAGCCGTCCCGAGACCCGCAAGGGCATCGAGGCGCTTGATGTGGAGGACTGACCGCCATGACGCTCCTCATCATCCTGGTTCTGCTTCTGCTGATTTATGCTGAGCTGATCCGCCCCAACCTCCCCCGCCGGGATATTTCTCCCCTGATGGGCGTGGATTACGCCCACCGCGGGCTGTGGAATGCCAACAAGGCAGCCGATCTGCCCGATCCCGCCCAGCCCCTCCGGCCCGAAAACAGCCTGGCCGCCTTTCGCGCTGCGGTGGAAAAGGGCTACGGCATCGAGCTGGACGTTCACCTGACCAGGGATGGTCACCTGGTCGTCCACCACGATGACAGCCTTCTGCGGCTGACCGGCACGGACAGGCGCATTTTCCAGAGCACGCTGGCAGAGGTTCGCGCCTGCCTGCTGCCCAACGGCGAGCCCGTCCCCACCTTTGACGAGGTGCTGGAGACTGTGGCAGGCCGCATCCCCATGATCGTGGAAGCAAAGGTGGAAAACGGCAACGCCGACGCGCTGGCCAAAGCCGTGTACGAGCGCATGCAGCGCTACGACGGCCCCTGGTGCATGGAAAGCTTCGCGCCCAGCGCGGTGAAGTGGTTCCGGCTGAATGCGCCGGAGGTCATCCGCGGGCAGCTGGCCTTCGATCACGCCGGCTCCGGCAAGACCGCCTTCCTGTTCCTGCGGAATCTCGGCATCGCATCGATGCTGCAGAACGTCCTCTCCCGACCCGACTTTGTGGCCTTTGAGGCCAGCTCCGTCAAGTGGCACACACTGTCCATCCATCTGCTGCGGCGGATGAAGCCCTGGTTTGTAGCCTGGACGGTGCGCTCCCAGGCGGAGATGGACAAGCTGCGCAGCCGGTGGGATCTGCAGATTTTCGAGAAATTCGAGGCAAAAAAGCAGTAAAATCCCCATGTCAACCCAATTTGACACGCTTGTCAAGCCCAGTTGCTTGTCTTTGTGAAGCAGAGCTGCTATGATAGGGCAGCAAAACGAAGGAGGTCCTCCCAATGACCATTGGTGAAAAGCTTCAGAAGCTTCGCAAAGCCCGCGGCCTGACCCAGGAGGAGCTGGCCGCCCAAGTGGGGGTGTCCCGCCAAAGTCTGTCAAAGTGGGAATCCGACGGTGCACTTCCCGACACTGCCAACATTATTCTTCTGGCAGACCTGTTTGGTGTTTCAACGGATTATCTACTCCGGGAAGCAGAGGCCGGGCAAGCCGCCGCTTCATCAGAAAGCGCTGATGCACCTGCTGTCATCCAGCTCATACAGCCGCAGAAAAAAGCGCCGCCCGCCGCGCTGCTCATTGGCTATGTTCTGCTTGTTCTTGGCCTGGCTGTCTTTCTCGGTCTCGTCCTGCTGTCAAACATCTTCCCCGTCAGCGTTGCCCGTGGCGACGGCTTTGTCAGCGGTGTAAACGGCTTCCTGCTGGCCTATGGACTGCGGGATGTGTATCATCTGAGTCTGCTGGGCATTCTGCTTGGGATTGTCGTCATCGTTGTTTATTTGGCATTGCGCCGCTGGTTCAACCGCAGCAGGGCACAGCAGCCTTGACTCGCTGCCCTTTGTGCGCGAGCAGTTGCTGATCCGCCTTGCAGAAGCTGCCTCAAGCAAAACAGCATATAAACAGCGCCATCCCACACCACGGGATGGCGCTCAGCGTATCGACAAAGTGCTATAGGCACTTTGTCGAGGTTTTGCACTCACTCACTGGTCACTCGGCCATCACCGGGACAAGCCCGGCGCTGGCTATGCTCGGCAAATGCAAGCATTTGCTCTCGCTAGTCGGCGCGAGC
>JAFQIB010000051.1 GCA_017397765.1 Clostridia bacterium
AGCGCTCTTCTATGGTAAGATGATGGTAGTTCATACAGTTCTCCTTTCGGTATTCTGGTGTGTGGTAACTCTATTATACCAGAGATCTGTATGAACTTCTTTTATTTCCTATTGTGTTGCACTTGATAGTATAATTCACCCATTCAACAATAACGCTGAGCTGAAGGAAATATACCTGCCGCTCGGGCTGATGAGCATAGAGCAAAGCGCATTTGAATACTGCTCTGCACTGACGGACGTGTACTTCGCGGGAACCATGGCCCAGGCGAACGCCATCAAGCTTGGCATTTCCAACACCTGCCTCGGCGCAGCTACCTGGCACTGCAGCGACGGCGATATGCAGGGCGTGGGCGCGACCAGCGGTATCTGCGGCAGCAGCATGAAGTGGCCCGTGGACGGTTCGACGCTGGCTATCACCGGCGAAGGTGAAATGGGCGGCTTTGATGCGCTCAATCCGGCCCCCTGGACGGCTTACAAGGATACGATCACTGAGCTGAATATCAGCGAAGGCGTGACGGCTATTTCTGCGGACGCCTTCAGCGGCATGCCGATGCTTGCGAGCATCCGTCTGCCGGACAGCCTGGAAACCCTCGGCCAGGGTGCGCTGGCCAACTATACCAGCCTGAGCAGTCTGACCATTCCGGCCAAGATCATCAGCGTGCCGGATAACCTGCGTGCCGGCTGTACCTCCCTGACGCAGCTGACGCTGCTGCTGGGGATCGAAGAGATCGGCGCTTATGCGCTGAGCAGCTGCACCAGCCTGACGGATGTGTACTTCGAGGGCTCCGAGGAGCAGGCGAAGATGCTGCCCATCGGCGAGGGCAACGAATATCTGGTGCGCGCCCACTGGCATTACCGGATGGACAGCGAGGGCAATCTGGAGAGCGCGGTGTACTGGTCTCTTTCCGAGGACGGGACGCTGTGGATCTACGGGGAGGGCCGCATGCCGGATTACTCCCAGGATTATTCCGTGCCGTGGCACGCCAGCCAGGACAAGATCAGGCGGGTTGTGGTGGAAAAGGGCGTCAAGAATCTGGGCAGCTATCTGTTCTACGGCTGCAAGGCGCTGACGTCGGTGACACTGCCGGATTCCCTGACGGCGATCGGCGCCAATGCCTTTGACGGCTGCAGCACCCTGATCCAGGTGGAGGTTCCCCAGTCGGTCACGTCGATCGGGGCCGGGGCTTTCAGGAACTGCACCCAGCTCGCACGGGTGACCCTGCCTTCGGGAAAGGTGAAGCTGGGCGAGTCTGCCTTCTCCGGCTGCACGACCCTCAAGCGGCTGGTACTGCCTGATCAGCTGACGGAGATCCCAAACTATCTGCTGAATGGCTCGGGGATCACCGGCATTGTAATTCCGGATGCGGTCACGAAGATCCAGTACGGCGCTTTCTCCAGCTGCAGCGCGCTGACCAGCGTTACGCTGCCTGTGTCCCTGGAGCAGATCTATGACGGCGCTTTCTCCGGCGCCCCGGTGACGGATGTATACATTGCCGGCAGCATGGCGGATGTGGCGCTGATCCAGATTGCACTGAACAATGCGCCTCTGCAGGAGGCGACCTGGCACTGCTCGGATGCGGACGGCCCCTATCCGCTGCTGAACGGCGGTACGCTGACCAGCGGGCTGACCTGGAAGCTGGTGGACGGTGTGCTGACGATCTCGGGCAGCGGTGTGATCCCTGATTTCACCAGCGAGTTTGCTGCGCCCTGGTATGTCAGCCGCAGCGATATCACAGTCATTGTGCTGGAGGAGGGCGTGCGCAGCATCGGCAATTATGCCTTCCGGAACTGCAGCCAGGCGGCTGCGGTGACGCTGCCGGAGAGCCTGATCGCCATCCGGGAGCATGCCTTTGACGGCTGCAGTGCCCTGTAGGAGATCGAGCTGCCAGCCCAGCTGCGGACGTTGGAACGCTATGCCTTCAGCGGCAGCGGCCTGGCTTCCGTGATGCTGCCCGACTCGCTTAAGACCCTGAGCGCCTACACCTTCAATGGCTGCAAGGCGCTGAAGGAGATCCGCCTTCCGGCGCAGATCACCCGGATCCCGGACGGTTTCCTGATGAATACGGCCCTGACGACCCTGACGATCCCGGAGGGCGTCAATACCATATATTCCTCTGCCTTTGTAAACAATGAACAGCTGACCTCGGTCACGCTGCCTGCATCTGTCCGAACGGTGTATTCCGGTGCCTTCAACAACACGGCGGTGACGGATGTTGCCTATGCCGGGAAGAAAGCGGATGTGCAGCGTATCTCCATCAGCGAGAGCAATGCGCCCCTGACGGCGGCGACCTGGCACTGCGCAGATGGGGACACAGCCTACACGCCTGCCGTTTCCGGCTACCTGACGGCGGAGCTTCAGTGGAAGCTGGAGGGCACGACGCTGAAGATCACCGGCAAGGGCGCGATGCCCGACGGTCTGATCCCGTGGCATGCTTACAGGACGACCATCACCCGTGTGGAAGCAGGGGAGGGCGTGACCGGCGTGAGCAGCAGCGCGTTCTCCGGCATGACGGCGCTGGAAAGCGTTTCTCTGCCGTCCACACTGAAGTTGGTGGGGCGGTATGCATTCAATGGCTGCAAGGCGCTGCAGACGGTCAGTATCCCGGAGGGAACGACGACCATCGAAGCCTATGCCTTCCAGAACTGCGAAGCGCTCAGCCAGATTTCCCTGCCTGCGAGCCTGACGACCCTGTCCTACGGTGTGTTCAGCAACTGTGCGTCCCTTGGACAGATCGCGCTGCCTGTCGGCCTGAACGAGATCCCGGACAGCCTGTTCCAGGGATCGGGCCTGACCTCCGTCCGCATCCCGGGCAGCGTCAGCGCCATCGGCGTGTCTGCCTTTGCAAATTGCCGTGAGCTGACCTCGGTGGCCCCGCCCTATGCCATGAACACCATTGCCAACGGCGCTTTCCGGAGCGCGGGAAAGCTGACCGACGTTTCCTTTGCCGGCACGGCGGCGGATGCGGAAAAGCTCAACATCGGCCTGAACAACACGGCGCTGATCAACGCTGCCTGGACCTACACGGACAGCGTGGGCAGCTATCCTTCCGCCAAAGAGGGCGTGCTGAGCCCGGACTTTGACTGGCGGCTGGACTTCAACGGTACGCTGATCGTCTCCGGCAGGAGCGCGATGCCGGACTGCAATTCCAGCTTCCATGCGCCCTGGCATGCGCTTGCGGCCGGGATTGAGCGGGTTGAGGTCTCCTCTGGCGTGGATAACATCGGCAATTATGCCTTCAGTCAGCTGAGGGCGCTGAAGGAAGCGGCGCTGCCGGATTCTGTGAAGCGGATCGGCACGGACGCATTCGCCAATACCCGGAGCCTGACGACGCTGACGCTGCCTGCCGGGCTGACGACGCTGGAGGGCAATGCCTTCAGCAGCAGCGGCCTGACGGAAATCGTTCTCCCGGATTCCCTCACCTCAATGGGCTGGGGTGTGTTCTTCGACTGCGAAAAGCTGGAGAAGATCACGCTGTCTGCCGGCTTGACGGCGCTGCCTGAAAGCGCCTTCTGGTACTGCCGCGCGTTGACTGCCCTGGAGATCCCGGACGGCGTGACGACCATCAGCCCGGATGCGCTCTACGGCTGCAGCAGGCTGACGGAGATCTCGCTGCCGGATACGGTGCTGACCGTTGGCAGCGGTGCATTCAGCGGCTGCTCTTCGCTGACTGACGTGACCTACCGCGGGAAAAAGACGAACGCCTCCACCATGTCCATTGCCTCGGGCAATGCGGCGCTCACCGGTGCAGCCTGGTACTTCCTGGACGGGGACGGCAGCTATCCTGCGGCCACCTCCGGCGCACTGACGGCCAGCCTGCAGTGGCGGGTGGAGGGCGATACCCTCACCATCACCGGCCGCGGCACCATGCCCAGCTTCAGCGGTACCTCCGCGCCCTGGCAGGTGCATGCCGGAAGCATTCAGAAGATCGTTCTGGAGGACGGCCTCAAGACCATCAGCGACAATGCCTTCAGCGGCTTTAACCAGCTGCAGGAGGTCGCTATCCCCAACACGGTGACCTCTATCGGCAGGAATGCCTTCAGCAGTGCTTCGGCGCTGAAGGCGGTCACGATCCCGGACAGCGTCACCAGCATCGGCGACTACGCCTTTGCCTATTCGGGCCTTGTCAGCGCCGATATTCCCCGGAGCGTGACGGTTCTGGGCAATGCGGTCTTTGAAATGTGCAACGCCCTGGCGGACGTGCAGCTGAATGCCAGTGTGAATACCATTCCGGGCAGCATGTTCTGGAACTGCACAAGCCTGAAGAGCTTCAAGATCCCCGAGGGCATCGAGATGATCGGTGATAATGCCTTCGGCGCATGCTACTATCTGGAGTCGGTCGTGCTGCCTGCCTCCCTGCAGACGGTGAAGAACTACGCCTTTGACGGCTGCTCCAGGCTGGCGGACGTATGCTATTGCTACTACGAATCGGAGGAGGACGCCTTCTACCTGCAGATCGATGCAGGTAATGCGCCCCTGACGGATGCAGCGTGGCGCTACAAGCAGGCCAATCCGATTGTCAAGATGCAGAGCGTGCTGCAGTTGACGGCGGCGGTCGAGGTGATCCCCCGCGAAGCCTTTGAGGGAACCGGCATCAAGGCCGCCGAGATCCCGGAGGGCACGGGCGAGATCCAGAGCAGAGCCTTCGCCAACTGCCCCCATCTGCAGTATGTCAGCATTCCGGAAAGCGTCAGGACCATCGCGGCCGACGCCTTCGAGGGAAGCCGACCTGCAATTGTCTGTGAGGAAGGCGGTACCATCGAAGCCTGGGCCAAAGAGCAGGGCTTTGAATGCATCAATCCCTGATGGCTGACTGCCTGCGGACAATTCCCTGGGTACCCCGATCCTGCTTCGGAGAAGATCCGGAGCAGGACTTTTTGCTGCAAAGCGGCAGAGAGCGGCAGACAGTCCCTGCATTCCGGCTGTTCGGGACTTTCCAGCTTTATTGACCGGCAGAAGGGATCGCGGTATAATACCCCTGGCGGACGGAACGTGCCGTCTGCCGGACATGGATGTAATCAGGAGGCGGAAGCATGTATATTGTTGCCAAAGACGGCTCCGGGGATTTTACTTCCCTGCAGGCTGCGGTTGATGCAGTTCCGGCAGGGAAGCGGACGCCGGTGATCCTGCTGGTGCGCAGGGGCATTTATGAGGAAGCGGATATCACGGTGAAGCAGAGCGGTCTGCGCATCATCGGCGCGGACCGGGAGGAGACGGTGATCGTCTGCCGTTCGTTCCGGGTCACCGGTGACCGGGTGGCGGTGGAAAACCTCACCATCCGCCAGGCGGATGGAGCAGAGGAGACGCCGCTGGTCTGTGCGGCAGGGGAGGACAGCCGGAAGCATGCCGAGCGGACGCCGACCTGGTTCCTGTGCGGCGATTCCACCATGTGCGATTACGGCCCGGAGGAAGCGCCCCGCATGGGCTGGGGCCAGGCGCTGAAGGAGCTGGTGACGGACGTGTATGTGGAAAACTGCGCCAGCTCGGGCCGATCCAGCAAGTCCTTCGTGGATGAAAGGCGGCTGAAAAACGTGGAAGCCTGCCTGCGCAGCGGCGACAAGCTGTTCATCCAGTTCGGGCACAATGACGAGAAGCCCGATCTTCCCCGGGCCACCACGCCCTGGGATACCTATCCGCAGTATCTGAATCTGTACATCGATGCGGCCCTGAAGGCCGGTGCGGAGCCGATCCTGCTGACCTCCATTGCCCGCCGCCACTTTGACGAAAACGGCGTGCTCAAGCATACCCATGGTGAATATCCCGCGGCGATGCGGGCGCTGGCGGCGCAGCGGGGGCTGCGGCTGCTGGATATGGAGCAGGCGACGGAGCGGCTGCTGCAGTCGCTGGGGGACGAGCCCTCCAAGGCGCTGTTCAACTGGCAGGAGCCGGGGCATCCCAACTATCCCGACGGCGTTCAGGACAATACGCACCTGTGCCGCGAGGGCGCGCTGCAGCTGGCAAAGATCGCCCTGCAGCTGCTGGCGGAGAGCGGCGGCTGATGCCGAAAGGTAGGGAAAGTTCCTATAAAATTGCAGGATAAAGGGCCCAAAATTGCATTTGGATTGTGTTTTCTCTGTTTTTTAACGAAGGAAATTCGATGCCAAAAATGGCTGAAAGCCTTGAAATCACCGGCTTTTCGGAATCTTTGCAGGAATGGAAAAAACAAACAAATGCGGTTGACAGATGCAGAATGAATGTGGTATTTTGGTTGTAATTGATCGGGCATGCAAGAAATGTCCGGTTAAAAAGAATCCAGTATTGGAGGAAATCGTTATGAAGAAACTGCTGAGCTTTGTCCTGGCAGTGGCTATGCTGCTGTCCATGGCGTCCTTTGCCGCCGCTGAGGAAGGCAACTGGAAGGTCGCTATCCTGACCGGTACCGTGTCTCAGGGCGAGGAAGAATTCCGCGCTGCTGAGAAGGCCATCGCCACCTGGGGCGCTGAGCACATCATCACCGACACCTATCCGGACAACTTCATGTCCGAGATGGAGACCACCGTGTCCAAGATCGTCGGCTTCGCTGCCGATCCTGACGTGAAGGCCATCGTCGTGTGCCAGGCTGTTCCCGGCACCAAGGCTGCCTTCGACAAGATCAAGGAGACCCGTAAGGACATCCTGCTGATCGCCGGCACCCCCCAGGAAGATCCCGACGTCATCTCCGCCGCTGCTGACGTTGTCATGTACGCTGACGAGATCGCTCAGGGCGACACCATCATGGAAACCTGCGCCAACTGGGGCATCGACGTGCTGATCCACTACTCCTTCCCCCGTCACATGGCCATGGAGCTGATCGTTGGCCGTCATACCCTGATGCAGCAGAATGCTGAAGCGCTGGGCATCGAGCTGGTTGACGTGACCGCGCCCGACCCCACCGCTGAAGCCGGCCTGTCCGCTTCCCAGCAGTTCATCCTGGAGGACGTTCCCCAGCAGATGGCCAAGTACGCTGGCAAGAAGGTTGCCTTCTTCACCACCAACTGCGGCATGCAGCCCAGCCTGCAGACTGCTGTCCTGGCCGAGGAGAATGCTTACTATCCCCAGCCCTGCTGCCCCTCTCCCTACCATGCCTTCCCCGCTACCCTGGGCCTGGAGCTGGCCGTGGGCGGCGATGACGTGGCCGCTCTGCAGCAGATCGCTGCCAAGCTGGAAGAAAAGGGCGCTACCGGCCGCTTCTCTACCTGGTCCTCTCCCGTTGCTATGACCATCATCGAGATCGGCGTTGAGTACGGCAAGGCCTACATCGACGGCCAGACCGCTGCCCGCAACGACGGCGCGCTGCTGTCCAACCTGCTGACCACCAAGATCCCCGGCGCCAAGGTTGCCAACTACACCAACGCTGAAGGCACCACCTTCGACAACTACTACACCATCCTGCTGGCCCCCGTCGATTTCAACGACTACCTGGTCAAGTAATTCAGGATTGACAATCCGGGCCCGCCCTCTTTTCGGGCGGGCCCATCTTTTGCAAAGGAGGTTCACCAAGTTGAGCGCTGAATACGTCCTTCAAATGAATCATATCAGCAAGCGCTATGGTGAAAACACGGTTCTCAATGACGTGACGCTGCAGGTGCGCCCGGGTGAAATCCACGCGCTGCTGGGCGAAAACGGCGCGGGCAAGTCCACGCTGATGAACGTGCTGTTCGGCATGCCTGTCATCCATGCCACGGGCGGCTTTGACGGTGAAGTGCTGCTGGATGGCGAAAAGACCAGCATCACCTCCCCCCATGACGCCATGCTCAAGGGCATCGGCATGGTGCATCAGGAGTTTATGCTGCTGCCGGGCTTTACTGTCACGGAGAACATCAAGCTGAACCGCGAGGTCACCAACCGCAATTTTGTCAGCCGCCTCATGGGCAAGAACCTTGAGACGCTGGATATGAAGGCCATGTCCTCCGCTGCCCGCAAGGCGCTGGACAGCGTGGGTATGTCCATTGACGAGTATACCCGGGTGGAAGGCATGCCCGTGGGCTATATGCAGTTTGTCGAGATCGCCCGCGAGATCGACAAGACCGGCATCAAGCTGCTGGTGTTTGACGAGCCCACCGCCGTGCTGACCGAGAGCGAGGCAACCCAGCTGGTTTCCGTGATGAAGGAGATCGCCAAGTCCGGCATCGCCATCATCTTTATCACCCACCGCCTGGACGAGGTCATGGCGGCGGCGGATGCCATCACCATTCTGCGCGACGGCAGGCTGGTGACCTGCCGCGCCAAGCAGGACACCTCCATCGTGGAGCTGGCCGAGCTGATGATCGGCCGCAAGGGCGAGGCGATGGTCTCCACCGAGCCCCGCGAGGTGCCCCAGGGCAATGTGGCCCTCAAGGTGTGCGATCTGTGGGTCAACATGCCTGGCGAAGAGGTCAAGGGCGTTTCCTTTGACGTGCATGAGGGAGAGATCCTGGGCATCGGCGGTCTGGCCGGTCAGGGCAAGCTCGGCATCCCCAACGGCGTGATGAGCCTGTACGACGCCATGGGCGATGTGGAGATCTTCGGCGAGAAGCTGAAGCTGGGCAATGCGTCCAACGCGCTCAATGCCGGCATTGCCATGGTATCCGAGGACCGCAAGGGCGTGGGTCTGCTGCTGGATCAGTCCATTGAGGACAATATCGTCTTTACCGCGATGCAGATCCACGGTGAATACCTGCGCAAGATCGGCCCGTTCACCCAGAAGAATGACAAGGAGATCCGCGATGTGGCGAACAAGATGATCGCTGATCTGGATATCCGCTGCTTCGGCCCGACGCAGCATGCCGGCACGCTGTCCGGCGGCAACCAGCAGAAGGTCTGCATTGCCCGCGCGCTGGCCATGAAGCCGCGCTTCCTCTTCGTGTCCGAGCCCACCCGCGGCATTGACATCGGCGCGAAGAAGCTGGTGCTGGAGACGCTGGTGCGCCTGAACCGCGAGCAGGGGATGACCATCGTGATGGTCTCCTCCGAGCTGCAGGAGCTGCGCAGCATTTCCGACCGCATTATGATCGTTTCGGAGGGCCAGCTGGTGGATATCCTGCCGCCGGGCGCCAGCGATGCTGATTTCGGTCTGGCCATGAGCGGCATCAAGCCGGGCGAACACAAGAAGGGAGGCGATGCACCGTGACGAAGAACAAGCTTCAAAGAGCCGTTGCGATCGTGCTGGTCGCAGCCGCCCTTGTCCTGGCCGTGCTGGGCGCAGTGAATCTGCCCAAGCGTACCACGCAGACCGGTCAGGAAATCATTGATGCGCTCCGCATCCGTACGCTGCTGAACGCAACGGGCGACGGCGTGGTGGAGAGCTATGTGAAGATTGCGCAGGATGAAGCCCGCGCCAAGGCCCGCGAAGACGCCAAGGCCACCGGCGCCAATGTGATGGCGACCATCCGCGACTATGTGGCGAAGGCGGAGGAAGAGACCCGCGCCAAGTATGCCAGCTCCCAGACGGACTATGACGCGCTGGATACCACCGCGCTGAAGGCTGCCATCAGCACCTATGCGGCGCAGCTGGCCGACTATCAGGCCGTTGCCCAGCAGGCTGAGCAGGCCTACATCGACGCGCACATCGCCGAGGCCGAGGCTGCCGCAGCGGCTGCCCGCCAGGCGAAGATCGACGCCGGCCAGGAGGTTGGCGAAGAAAAGCCTGTGACCGTCGATATGTCCGGCTTTGTGGCGACGGAGGAAATGAAGGCCGCCCAGCTTAAGGCTGATGAAGGCTTTGCAGCTGTGGGCGAAGCGCTCTGCGGCATCTATCCCGTGCTGGACGCCGCAGCCGTGAATACCCTCAAGGGAACCATCACCGACGTGGTCTACCAGCGCGGCGATGAGTTTACCGTCCAGTATGACCGCTATATGGCTGCCGGCAGCGAAAAGGCGCTGGAGAACGGCACCGCCGCTTTCCTCATCCGCTATGCGGACGACCTGCTGTACGGCGCGCTGGCCCTGCTGGTGGCCGCGGCGACCGTGCTGTACTACGAGCTCCTGTGCAAGAAGCTGGGCATCCCGCGTATCATCATCGGCCTGTTCTTCATTCTGCTGTGCTTCATGACGCTGTGGTTTGATCTGGGCCTGTCCACGCTCCTGTCCAACTCTCTGGTCCGCATGGGCATGAACTCCATCATGGTGCTGGCAATGGTGCCCGGCATCCAGTGCGGCATCAGCCTGAACCTGGGTCTGCCCATCGGTCTGGTGGCCGGCCTGATCGGCGGTCTGGTGACCATCCAGCTGGGCGTGCCCGGCTGGCCGGGCTTCCTGCTGGCCATCGTCGTGGGCTGCGTGATCGCGGCTGTGGCGGGCTGGCTGTATGCCCAGCTCCTCAACCGCCTCAAGGGCGACGAGATGTCCGTGACGACCTACGTCGGCTTCTCCATCGTGTCCCTGATGTGCATTGCCTGGCTGGTGCTTCCCTTCACCAGCCTCAAGCTCCGCTGGCCCATGGGTACGGGCCTGCGCAATACCATCGGCCTGGACAATACCAACTTCAAGCACATTCTGGATGACTTCCTGGCCTTCAAGGTCGGCAGCTTCACGGTGCCCACGGGCCTGCTGCTGTTCATGCTGCTGATGTGCTTCCTGGTGTGGCTGTTCACCCGCTCCAAGACGGGCGTGGCGATGTCCGCGGTTGGCAACAACCCCCGCTTTGCGGAAGCGACGGGCATCAATGTGGACAAGATGCGCGTGATCGGTACGGTGCTGAGCACGGTGCTGGGCGCCATCGGCATCCTGGTATACTCCCAGAGCTACGGCTTCATGCAGCTGTACACCGCGCCCCGTCAGATGGGCTTCATTGCGGCCAGCGCCATCCTCATCGGCGGCGCTTCCACCTCCCGCTGCAAGATCAGCCATGTGCTGATCGGCACCTTCCTGTTCCAGGGCGTGCTGACGCTGGGTATGCCGGTGGCCAATGAACTGGTGCCCGGCTCCACCATCTCCGAGACGCTGCGTATCCTGATCTCCAACGGCATCATCCTGTATGCCCTGACCAAGTCCGGAGGTGAAGCACGTGCGTAAGTTTGACTGGCGCACTTTCCTGCGCAATAATGCAGTGACGGTCATGTTCGTCCTGCTGTGTGCGGTCTGTCTGCTGTACAGCGGTCAGTCCGCGAGCTTCGTGATGTACGAGCTCTTTGGCCGCCTGAGCCGCAACGCTTTCATCGTGCTGGCGCTGATCATCCCCATCGTGGCCGGCATGGGCATCAACTTTGCTATCACCATCGGTGCCATGGCAGCGCAGATCGCGGTGCTGTGGGTCATCGAGTGGGGTGTGAGCGGACTGCCGGGCATGGCGCTGGCTGCGCTCCTGACGGTGCCGATCGCCGCCTTCTTCGGCTATCTGATCGGCAAGCTGCTCAATAAGATGAAGGGCCAGGAAATGATCGGCGGCCTGATCCTGGGCTACTTTGCCAACGGTCTGTATCAGCTGCTGTTCCTGTTCATCTTCGGCAACCTGATCCCCCTGAAGGCCCCGGGCCTGGTGATCAAGGGCTCCACGGGCGTTGCCAACACCATCGACCTGTCCACCGAGCGCGGCTTCAAGTACGCGCTGGACGGCCTGCTGCAGCTGCCCTTTGTTCAGGCGATGTACATCCTCTTCGCCGTGCTGGCGGTGGTGACCGTCGTGCTGCTGCTGCTGAAGAAGATGAAGCCCGTCAAGGGTGCAATCTATCTGATCGTGATGGCTGCCTGCGTCGGCCTGGTTCAGATCCCCGCCGTGGCGGATATCTTCTCCATGGTGAAGGTGCCCACGGTGACCTTCCTGGTGGTGGGCGTGCTGTGCCTGTTCAATACCGCGCTGCTCAGGACCCGTATCGGCCAGCAGTTCCGCGCGGTCGGACAGAACCGTACCGTGGCTAACGCCTCCGGCATCAATGTGGACAAGGTTCGCGTGATCGCCATCATGATCTCCACCGTTCTGGCGGGCTGGGGCCAGCTCATCTTCGTGCAGAACATGGGCTCCTTCCAGACCTACGGCGCGCATGAGCAGGTCGGTCTGTACGCCGGCGCGGCCATCCTGGTCGGTGGCGCGTCCATCCGCAAGGCCACCAACGGCCAGGCGCTGCTGGGCTGCGTGCTGTTCCACCTGCTGTTCATCGTGGCGCCCGCTGCCGGCAAGAACCTGTTCGGCGATGCGGCCATCGGCGAATACTTCCGCGTGTTCATCAGCTACGGCGTTATCGCGCTGGCCCTGGTGATGCATGCCTGGAGCGGCGTTCAGAAGAAGAAGAACGCCAAGGAAGCGCTGACGACCTGATGATCTGTCAGCTGCCCCGTCTTTCCCAGCGCGGGAAGGGCGGGGCAGTTTGTTGCGGAGAAACACGCAAAAAGCAGGATTTTGCCATGTTGCGTAGAATACCTGAAGTGCCGATATGCCCGATGGGCCGTGAGATGTATATGATGGGAGTTGAAGCAGCGTGAAGCGTTTGCTTGCTATGCTATTGTGTCTGCTGCTGTTGGGCGGGAGCGCCTGCGCGCAGCGTCTGACGGATGATGAGCTGATCCAGTATTATGAAGAGTCGGTGTATGTGGGCGATTCGCTGGGCGAGATGCTCCGCTTCTACGTCAACGGCGTGGTGCGCAAGGCCCATCCGACCTATTTCCAGAGCCTGAAGTTCTTCACCGCCCACGGCTACAGGCTGGAAACCGCCGCCATGAGCTATCCCACCCATGATGACACGAACATCATGTACAAGGGCAACGCCATCGCTGTGGGAAATCTGATGAGCAAGCTGACGCCGCGCAACGTGTTCATACTCGCCGGCTTGAGGGACCGCATCGGCGATGATATCCCCACGGGCATGACTTACATCGAGTCCATCGTGAAGATGATCTCCGAGGCCTCCCCGGATACCCGGATTCATTTCATCTCTCTGACCCCCATCAGCGCCGAGGTGGAAAAGAAGGCGCCCGGACGGCAGGGCAAATGGGACGCCTATAATGCCGAGCTGGAGAAGAAGTGCGGGGAGCTGGGCGTGTTCTTTATCAACATCGCGCCTTCCCTCAAGGACGAGAACGGTTTTCTGGCGCCGAAGCTGGCCACCGAGGACGGCTATCACCTCAACAATGACGGTAATGCCATCTGGGTGCAGCTGCTGCTGGATTTCGCCCAGACCCAATACGAAAACGGCTGCTGGACGCCTGCTGTGCAGGAACCCTGACGGCCGGGAGAGATGAAAGGAACAAAAGGACCATGAAGAAGATCGCACTTGTTCTGCTGGCGCTGATGATGCTCTGCACGCTGTCCGGCTGCGGCAGCCAGGAGGAAAAGAAGGCTGCCTCCACGCTGGATATGCCCCTGAAGGAGCTGGTGAGTCTGCATGTGCCCGGCGCAGCGGACATGCTGGAGATGCCGCTGACGGACCTGGAGGACTACATGGGCATCGAGCCGGCCCAGTACACGGATGCGGTGTATCTGCAGGAGGGTACGCTCTCCGGCGGAGAGGCGCTGGTGCTCCGCGCGGTGAATGCCGAGGAGGCGGAGAGCATCAAGGCCTGCCTGGAGGGCTATCTGGCCCAGCGCTGCAAGGAGACGCAGAATTATCTGCCTGAAGCCTACAAGCTGCTCAAGGAATGCAGCGTGCAGCGTAAGAACAACACCGTGGCGCTGATCGTGACGGAGAAACCGGCGGATGTGACGGCGCTGGTGCTGGCGGGAGAGTAAATATGGTCTTTTCCTCTTTCACATTTCTGCTTTTATTCATGCCCTGCGTGATCCTTATGTACCGGATCATGCCCCCCAAAGCGAGGATGCCGTTTCTGTTAGCGGCGTCCCTGCTTTTTTATGGCTGGGGAAATCCTGCCTGGCTGCTGCTGCTGGCCTTTTCCATGACGCTCAACTGGGGCGGCGCACAGCTGATGATGCGGGGCGGGCAGCGCAGCAAGGGATGGTTTGTGGTGCTGATCGTGCTGAATCTGCTGCCGCTGCTGATTTTCAAGTATGCCGGCTTCCTCCGGGATACCTGGAATGCACTGCTGCCCTGGAAGCTGACCTGGGCGGATCTGCCGCTGCCGGCGGGCATTTCCTTCTTCACCTTCCAGGCCATGTCCTACCTGTTTGACGTGTACCGCGGCGAGGCCCGGGTGCAGCGGAACTATGTGACCTTCGGCACCTATCTGGCCATGTTCCCGCAGCTGGTGGCGGGCCCCATCGTCCGCTACATCGACCTGGAGGAGCAGCTGATTGCGCATCCCAAGCCGGAGGCTGCCCAGATGCGGCAGGGCCTGCAGCGCTTTGCGGTGGGCCTGGGCAAAAAGGTGCTGCTGGCGGACGCCATGGGCCGGCTGTGGAGCCAGATGAACGCTGATTTCACCCAGGCGGGTGCACTGGGCGCATGGGTGGGCCTGCTGGCCTTCTCCTTCCAGATCTTTTTCGATTTCGCCGGCTATTCGGATATGGCGATCGGCCTGGGCCACATGATGGGCTTCACCATGCCGGAGAACTTTGACCGGCCCTATCGTGCCCGCACGCTGACGGAATTCTGGCGGCGCTGGCATATGACGCTGACGGACTGGTTCAAGGCCTATGTGTACATTCCCCTGGGCGGCAGCCGTCGGGGCCGCATCCGCCGGGATATCAATGTGCTGGTGGTGTGGGCGCTGACGGGCCTTTGGCATGGCGCAGGGTGGAACTTTGTGCTGTGGGGGCTCTACTTCGCGGTGCTGCTGGTGCTGGAGAAGCGCTATCTGCTCAACAATCCCCGCTGGGAGCGGATTCCCGCGGCGCTGCGGCAGACCTTCACCTTCCTGCTGGTGATGGGCGGCTGGGCGCTGTTCTCCGGCTTCGGCCCGGAGCTGGGGGCTGCTATGCTGGGACAGTATGGCCTTGGCACTGCCGGGACGCTGACGGTTTGCGCGGCATTTCTGCCGCTGCTGCTGATCTGCTGCGGCATCAGCTTCCTGCCAACGCCCAAACGGTTCCCGCTCCGGCGCTTCGCTGCGCCGCTGCTGATCATCCTGTGCCTGGCGGCGCTGGCAGCGCAGGGCTATGCGCCCTTTGTGTACTTCCAGTTTTAAGGGGGAGGAAAGCGTATGAAAAAACAATCCTTCCGTCTCCCGGACGGACTGGCGGTTTATCTGGGCCTTTTCCTGCTGCTGGCGGCTGGCCTGTTTGCGGCATGCTGGCCGCAGGGTGACTTCATCGATGCGGAGCGGCGCTACCGTGCCTCTGCCCCCGCTGCGCCGTCGCTGACGAACTGGAAAAGCGACAAGGAGATCGAAAGCTACCTCTCTGACCGCATTCCCTTCCGGCGCGCGCTGGTGGGGCTGGATGCAGCGGTCAACGTGTACACCGGCCGCCGCACTCAGCTGGAGACCTGGCCTGTGCAGGGTGTATTCCTGGAAAGGCCGCTGACGGGAGACGCCGCTGCTCTCCGCCGCCGGCTGACCCAGCTGGATGAAGCTGCGCAGAAGGCGGACGCCCCGTGGCGGCTCATTGTGCCTACGGGCCACGGCTATCTGCGCCGGGCGGAGATGAATCCGCTGCTGCAGGCCCAGTACGAGGCGGAAGCGCCCCTGTACGCCGCGCTGGCGGAAACGCCGCAGTATATCCCCCTGGGGGCGGCGTTCACGGCGGATAACGCGTATTATGCCACGGATCATCACTGGACGCTGCAGGGCGTATATACGGCCTACCAGGCCTACTGCAGCGCAGCGGGGCTTGAACCGCTGGCGCTGGAGGCGTTTGAGCTGGAGCGCTTCGAGGGCTTCCGCGGCACGACCTACAGCCGCTCCGGCTATCTCTTTGCCGGCGCGGAAACCATCATGACCGCCGAGCCTGCGGGAGACGTCCGCCTGACGGTCCTGGATGACGGCGCTGTCTATGACCAGCTGATCTTCCCTGACCGGGCAGCGACCTATGACGGCTATGCGGTCTACCTGGACGGCAACCACGGCCTGCTGGAGATCACCAATGCTGCTGCGCCCGAGGGAACCCTGCTGGTGTTCAAGGATTCCTTTGCCAACAGCTTGCTGCCGCTGCTCAGTGCGCATTACGGCCGGATCATCGCCATGGACGCCCGCTATTATGCCGGGAATTTCTCCGATGCGATGGCTGCTGCGGGCGAAGTGGATCAGGTGCTGTATGTGTATTCGATGGACAGCCTGATGAACGATACCATGGTCGCCAGAAAGCTTAGCCGGTAAGCGCCTGTCTTTTTCCTCCGCAATTCATAAGCCCTCTGCATGTGCGAGCTGCATGCAGAGGACTTATTGTATGCTTTGCGCCGGAAGATAAAGCTGCCTGCCGCAGGAAGAAACTGCGGCAGGCGACTGGATGCTTGCAGGAAGAATTACTGCTTCTCCTTGGCGTTTTGCACGGTGAGCAGCTCCAGCACATGGCCGAAGTACTTCTCCTTCTCAGCGCTGGTGACCTTGAGGATATTGCAGACCTCGTTGATGGTCTGCTTGGGCGCCATGCGCATGCCGTAGCGGAAGGCGTTGACGTTGCTGCGCCACTCGCCGATGGTCAGCTTGGTGTAGCGTTTCAGATGCCGGGGCAGCAGTACCTTCAGCGTCGCCTCCCACTGGTCAATAACGGGATCGACCACGCTTTCGTACAGGAAGCTGTGTTCCATGACGTGGGCGAAGATGCTCAGGAAGCGCGCCCGCATCTCGGGCACCTTGAGGAGATTGTTGATCAGGCTGTACTGGGAGGAAACGCGGGCGCCGGCGCGGGAGGAATCCAGCAGCATGTAGATGGCGCGGGGATCGGTCTTGCCGCCAGCCTCCACATCGTAGAGGATGTACTTCCACTTGCCGCCGGGCACCCGGTACATGCGGACGTTCTCCAGATCGTCATTGTGGAAGCCCAGCTGCAGGCTGACCCAGGTGAAGAAGTTGTCCACGTCCAGTCGATCGGTCACATAGGCCAGATTTTCCGGCACATTGAGGTCGTGGGTCTTGACAAATTCGCGCAGGGCCAGCCACTCGTCATTGTCGCCGTTCTGGATGCGCTCGTCGTCGGCAGAGCCCTCCAGCACGTCGATCTGGTCGATGACAGCGCTGTCCGTCACGCCCTCCCACTGGGCCACGGAGTGCTTGTTGACCTTCTCGCGCAGATTGTACTGGCCGTAGTATTCGCCGTTGACGTAGACGATGATCGGCTTGGCGTCCTGATACATGATGCCCAGACCCTTGGCCAGGGAGGTCATGACGGCGTCCTTCATGCGGGCGCCCTGATGATCAGAACCGGTGGAACGCAGGATGAAGGCTTTGTAGGAGTCATAATCGCGGTTTTCAAAGGGGTTGTAGTAGAAACGGTTTTCGCCGCCGTAGGCGTCGCGGGCGTACACCGCCACGGACTTCTGTGGATAGCCGCGGGTGGAGGTGCCGGTGATGCGGAAGGAGACGTTCTGGCTCAGCTGACGCTCGCCGTTTTCATCGAAGTACTCGAAGAAGGCGGGGTACTCCCAGTCGTACATGTAGTTGGACTGGGCGTTGTTGCCGATGACGAAAACGCCGGTCTTGGGATCGCGCAGATACTTCATATCCGTGCTCAAAGTGGCGACGGCCACCGGCGCGGGATCATTGATGATATAGGTCGCACCGATGCTGGGGGACATGGTCAGATCCTTCTGGACAGCGCGGACGCGCAGCGTGGTGGTCTTGCTGATGGTGATCGGGCCGGAATACAGCTTGGAGGATCGGGTGGGCTCGCTGCCGTCCAGGGTGTAGCGGAGATCGCCCTTGCCGCTGATGACGACCTTCAGGCTCTCGCCCTTGTTCAGGGTGTAGAAGCCGGCTTTGGTCTCGATCACCGGCTTTTCGGACTGACCGGCATAATTGGTCTTCGCGTTGGCGGCCTTGGGGGTCGCATCGTCAAAATAGCCCCACTTGCCGGAGGCGTTGCGGCCGTAGGAGGTGTTGCCGTACTGCTGGGGATACTTCAGCAGATCCAGCTGATTGCCCTTGGCGTCGGAGAGGACGATGTTTTCCCCTTCGTCCGAGAGCTTGAAGGGCGCATAATAGGTGCTGCGGCGGGGATAATGCTGCAGACCCTCAACGCCGGTGCAGTACACCAGCAGATAGGAGTTGCCCTGGATGACGGTATCCTGGGGGAAGGTCCACTGCATGGGCTTCTTCTTGGAATCGCTCAGGCCATAGCCGGAGAGATTCACCGCCTTGCTGCCGCTGTTGTACAGCTCGATCCAGTCATAGCGTTCGCCGTCGGTGAATACGCCGTTGTTGGTCATGATTTCGTTGATGATGACCTCTGCGCCGGCCGGCAGGGCACACAGGCACATCAGGCAGATCAGCAGGGGAAGAAGGAGCTTTTTCATCTGATGAATATCCTTTCACGAGAGCTTGCGCAGCGCTCTGCTGGAGGCTGAGTACTTGCAGAATGATTATACCAAAATAGCGGGTGAATGGCAAGGAGAATCCTTGCCCATTGACGGCGCGGCCTCCAATTGGATATAATGGAGAAAATGCATGCAGGAGGAAGCAGTATGAAGGTTTTGCTGATTAACGGCAGTCCCCGCGCAAAGGGCAACACGGCTTTGGCACTCAGGGAAATGGCGGAGGTCTTTGCCGCCGAAGGGGTCGAAACGGAGATCATTCAGGTGGGGCAGATGGATGTCCGCGGCTGCATCGCCTGCGGCAGCTGCGGAAAGACCGGCAAGTGCGTCTTTGACGATATCGTCAACGAGGTTGCCCCGAAGTTCGAGGCAGCGGACGGCATTGTGATCGGCAGCCCGGTCTACTATGCCATGGCCAATGCCACGCTCATGGCCTTCATGCAGCGGCTGTTCTATTCCACCCGCTTTGACAAGACGATGAAGGTTGGCGCGGGCGTCTGCATTGCCCGCCGGGGCGGCTGCTCGGCAACCTATGACGAGATGAACAAGTATTTCGGCATTTCCGGCATGCCCATCGCCACCAGCCAGTACTGGAATTCCGTCCACGGCGGCGCACCCGGCCAGGCGGCGGAGGATGCGGAGGGCATGCAGACCATGCGGACCCTGGCCCGGAACATGGCCTTCCTGATGAAGGCCATCGCCCTGGGCAAGGAACAGCTGGGCCTCCCGGAGAAGGAACCTCACGCCTGGACGAACTTCATCCGCTGAGCCGGGCTGCCCCGGCGGGCGGCACGCGTGGGGAGTCGGGCGGCTTTGGCGTGGTACGTACGCGGGTTGCCTGGGTCTTTGACGGCGCTGGCTTTCCGCGCCCGCATGGCGCGGGCTGGGAGGGCTGCGGGAAAAAGAGATTCCTGGCTGCGGACAGATTGTCAGGGATGGACCGTGTCCAACAGGAAAACAGACGAGCATCCGGTGAATCGCCGGATGCTCGTTTGCTTGCTGCGGCTGATCAGATGCAATGCGCCGGTACCGTGCGGCGTACAGCATCCTCACAGAGGCATATTGTCGCTGTAATATTGCCAGATATCAAACAGAACGTCACTTCTGGCTTCGTAATCCGGGTAAAAGCCCTTTGTCAATTTATCGTAAGCCAGTGCGGCGGCATACAGCTTGTCTGCGATCATGTCAAATGGTTCCTCGCCTATAGCAAAGCGATGCTGCCCTGCATATTTCTGATAGGCCAGCTGCTCCCGATAGCCGTAACGATGGTGCGTTGTGCCGTGAGCCATATCGCGAAATACCATTTGCTGCACCAGTGTCTCATTGATCTCCATATTCGCCAGATGACTGCTGATCAGATAATCCCGTCTGTACAGCTTTCCCAAAGATTGAACCATGATGAACCAGAATGCGTCCACTTTTTCGATCGGCCATTGGGGGTTGCTCCGGCGTTCGGGCTCAGCCTCCCATTTGATCTCCTGGCATGCAACGTCATACCGGAATTCAAACCCCAGATCGACCCTCGTGCCGTCTTTGAAAACGATCCGGAAGATCCCGGAGTCCTCTGTTTTCAGGAATCCAAGATACTGATCGGGGGTGATGCCGAGCCGGGCGGGGTGCTTCATATACTCCGACGGCGTTGTTTGACCGTTGGCAGGCAGATGCACGATCATGCAAATATCCGAATCGCTGCAGCAGTCATGATAGCTGCGGCACATCGCTTCTCTGACGTCTGCTTCCTTGCGGGCGTTGTTTTGTATCAGCACATTGCCCATCCGCACGCCGCCGGTCTCCGGCAGGGCAAGGAGCCTGTCAATGAAGCGTAAAAGGCTTGCTTCGACGCCGGCTCGATCCAGATGAATCTGACGCATGGACGTGTTCCCTCCTGACGATGTGCATGAGCGCCTCCCGCAGGGGAAAGCGGTTTCCTTTCCGGCATCCTGTCCGGCGGAAATCTCCCATGTGCAGGCGGGCGCCGGAGCGGCGCCCTTTATTCAGCAATCACCAGCTGCTCCGCTTCGCAGGCCTGAAGGGCCTCCTCATGGGCAACGACGCAGACTGCGCCGGTCTGGGCCATATGCTCCAGCGCGCTGCACCAGGCAAGGAGTTTCTCCCCATCGGCGGCGAGGATCTCCGCGCGCAGTTGGCGCAGGTCGGCTTCGGTCTTGCCGGCAAACCATTCGTTGTCTGCCCGGGCGCCTTCGTCCCGGGGGCTCATGAGGGGCTCGGTCTCGGCGATGGTGGAGATGACAAACTTGTCGATGCGCTCGCCGGAGGCAACGAAGGAACGCAGGAAATCTGCGGCCTCGCGGTACATTTTCAGGCTGCGGGCGGGGGTGGGGTCACGGTAGGAATAGGCCAGCGCGATGCAGCGGCCGATGCGCAGACCGCAGCCGTAGGCGCCGCCCTGCACACGGATGACATTCCACAGATAGCTCAGGCTGAGGATGTTGGCAGCAACCAGGGCCGAGCCGTCCCAGGCGCAGCCCAGATCGGAGGCCAGCACGCCGTAGCCGATCTGCGCCGGAATGCGGATGCCCTGCTTCATGGGCAGATCGATGCGGTAGGCGGCGTCGGGCGCACAGGGCTCGCCGGCAGGGAGGGACGCGATCAGCGCGGACACGTCAGCCTTCACATTCGCCGTGACGGACAGGGTCAGCCGGGTACGGCAGACGGCAGCAGCCAGCTTCTCCCGGAGGAGCGCTGTGTACGCGCCGATCTTCCCATCAAAGTCAGCGATCAGCGCATGCAGCCACCGGACGCCGGTGTAGCCGCGCAGCACCTCGTTCACCGCAGAGGAGGCGCTGTAGCGGGCCTGGGCGGCGGTCATCGCCAGCACATGGCCGGCCATGATGCACAGCTGCCGGGCCTGCTCATCCGCCTGCAGGGCGATCTCGCGGATACGGGCGGTATCGGAGAAATCGGTGGCGGTCAGGATCTCGGTGATCAGCGTCCGGGCGGTATCGAGCTTGTCGGCCATCACGGAGCAGGTCACATGCAGCACCGGCGTGCAGCGGTCGCTGCAGCCGATCTTTTCCTTGGTCTCCAGCGTAAAGGTGAGCCGGCCCAGATGGGTCTTGACGGCCTGCTGCAGCGCGGCGGCATCATAATGGGCCGTGGGCAGCTTGCCCAGCAGGCGGCTGAGCATGTTCAGCGTGCAGAGCTCATCCAGGGCGCAGTCGCTCAGGTTGAAGTACAGGTTCAGATGCACGATGCCGTTGGCGGCAGCCTGATGATACAGCACGGTCACACCGTCAATCAGGGATTCCTCCGTGTGCAGCAGCATCGGGTCCGGGCTGATCTCGCGAAGGTCGAGGACGGGCAGTGTCGATAGCTGCTCGGGGGTGTCGGGCGTTTCCTGCCAGGCGTGGAGCTGCTCGTTCAGGGACAGCACGGCGGCCTTCTCCTCCGGCGTCCAGCGGGCGGCGATGTCCGCCAGCTTCTCGGCTTCCTCGGCCCGCAGCTCCTCGCCCAGGGTGGTGGAGGGCAGCGTGTGCAGCACGACCAGGTCGTCCTCCTTCACCAGCAGCTCATACAGCAGCTGCTCAAAGCCGCCGTTGTCTGCCATGGCGCGGAGCTTGGTGAAGGCCTCGTCGTAGACCAGATAGGCCAGCGGATCGCCGCCGTACAGCCAGGTGCTCAGGGCCATGATGTTGCGCATGAGGCCGGCGGGCTCGTTGGGCTCGCGCACCCGGAATTCATAGCGGTTGATGGAGGCCATCAGATCGTTCTTGTCGATGCCCTCTTCGCACAGCTTCGCGCAGGTTTCCCGGATCAGCGCCCGGATGGCCGGGGCATTGGCCGGGTCGATATTCTTGACGGTGAGCATCATGCCGGGCTGGGCGATGGAATTGTCCGCCTCCATCTTCATATCCTGGCAGAGCCCGGCGGACATGACGGCCCGCTTCAGCGGCGCTTCGTTGCTGCCGGTCAGCACGTCCGCCAGCACGTCGGCGGCGTAGGTACGGGTCACGTCCTGCCAGGTGCCAATGATCTTGCCCAGGGTCAGCATGGCCTTGTTGTCCGTGCCGTCTGCCTCGGAGACCTCGTAGTACTGGGTCTTCTCGCAGGCCCGGGGGAGCTGCAGGGCGATGTCGTGCCGTTCCTCCGAGCGCTCGAAACGGGAGAGATAGCTGTCGATCAGCGGCAGCACCCGGTCCAGCGGCACCGCGCCGTCCAGCCAGATGCGGCTGTTGGAGGGGTGGTAGTAGCGGCGGTACATATTCAGGTAGTTTTCATAGGTCAGCTCCGGGATGACGCGGGGATCGCCGCCGGAGTTGTAGCCGTAGCAGGTGTCCGGATAGGCCGCCGCCAGCATGCCCTCCATGATGATATCGTCCACCTCGGACATGGCGCCCTTCATCTCATTGAACACCACGCCCTTGTAGGCGGGCACGGCGTCGGGGCTGTCCAGCTCGATGTGCCAGCCCTCCTGATAGAAGATGTTTTTGTTGTGCAGGATGGCCGGGGCAAACACCGCGTCCAGATACACCTCGGTCAGGTTCATGAAGTCCTGATCGTTGCGGGAGGAGACGGGGTACATGGTCTTGTCCGGGAAGGTCATGGCGTTGAGGAAGGTGTTCATGGAGGACTTCAGCAGCTCCACGAAGGGCTCCTTCACCGGATATTTGTCGCTGCCGCACAGCACGGAATGCTCCAGAATGTGGAACACGCCGGTGGAATCCTCCGGCAGCGTTTTGAAGGCGATGGAGAAGAGCTTGTTGCTTTCCCCATTATCCACCCAGCACAGCTGGGCGCCGGTCTTGTCATGGGTCATTTCGACAAAATCCGCGTTCAGCTCCGGTACATGGCGGACGCGGTCAACGGTGAAGCCGTGCAGCTTCATGCCAGCAGTCAGAGACATCATTGGTCAACTCCTTCGGGATGGTATTTGCCTGATGGCGGGCTCTCCAGGGATCTGGTAGAGTATATTCGACAGCCTGCGCGGCTTTCCCTGCCGGTGCAACAGGAAAGGAGTCTCCCCAGTGAGGGGGATGGAAAGGGTGGAGTTATCCTACACTTTGCATCTTGTAAATAACGAAACCGCAAGCCTTTGTTGGCTTGCGGTTTTGTGTACTGCTGTGATAGAATGAAAGCGACAAACTTGAATTTGACGGTCAATTTTCACCCCACTGATGGTTGATTTCTCTCCACTCAACCATCGGTTCGTGTTCTTTGCTACCCAAATCGTCTATACTGAAAGCGAAAGGAGGTCGCTTATGGACCAAGTGAAAATTGGAAAGTTCATTGCCGAGTGCAGAAAAAAGGAACACCTAACGCAAATGCAGTTGGCAGAAAAACTGAACATTACCGACAGAGCAATATCAAAATGGGAAACTGGAGATTCCCATAGTTAAAGGTACGACCCAACAACTCACGCTTACACGGCTTGTTCAAGACAAGAAAAGGAGAACAAGCACATGAAACTGATCACCTCATGTTATGTGCCTTTATTTTCTTGCCCATTTATGCTATAATCCATTCCAAGAATGAGCCTGACGGAGATATAGACAGATGAAAGTCCTTTTGATAAACGGCAGCCCACGCCCCGACGGAGAGACACAGTATGTGCTTTCGATCATTGAGGGCGTACTGTGTGAACACGGTGTTGATGTGGAATGGTTCCAGCTGGATAAGGCACCTGTTCGCGGGTTTGTTCATTGAGGCGGCTGCAGCAAGACGTTCAAATGCATTTATGGCGATGATGACTGTAATGAACTGATCGGACAGATCGCCGCTGCAGATGGCATCATTGTCGGGTCTCCTTTCTATTTTGCCGGCGCCAACGGTACGCTCTGCGCGCTGCTGGACAGGGTGTTCTACGCGGGCGCCTTCTATGGCCAGCTGCGGCGGGCGCCACTTGCTGGCGCTCTGGCGCGAGCGCAACCCTCGACAGGCTAAACAAGTATTTCACCTTTTCGGAAATGCCGGTCGTCAGCAGTTCCTACTGGAACATCAAATTCGAAGGCAGCGACGGATATGGCGAGGAGATACTCCGCACGCTCGCAGAGAATATGGCAAAGCTGCTGGACGCAGCAAAGACATGACCGGCGGCCGCTCCGGGAGGTGAATCGTAATGCTGGATCTGCTGAACAAGCCTCTGCCTAAGATGCCTCCTGAGATCGCTCGAGCAATCCAGGCGCCGGGGATCGAAGGGACTCCGTTTGACGCAAAAAACCGTATACTGTCCGACGCCGCTTTACAAAGAGAAATCGGCTATCATCGTCTGGATAACGGGACCTATCAGGTGTCCATGATCTGCCCGATGCCCGGCATCACTCCTGAAATGATTGAATGGTGGTTCTGGTGGCACCCGCAGGCGGATGAAAGGTATCGAGTCTGGTTTCCCGGGGATCATATCGGAATATCGTATGCTATAAAAGACAGGGACTACTTCACCACCCCCTCCAGGCCTGTGTTCAGAAGCAATACCCAATTCCCCAGGGAACGCATCAATGGGCGGATTTTGCCGCTGCGCATTGACTTTGTTCCCCCGGAGGAGTTTGGGTTCTCAAGGGTAACGATGGCGCAAAACGACATCCCGCTCATCGTGTGCGGTCATGTGGGTGTGTTCGGCGGGTTGATCTGGCACACAGAAATGGCGCATATCTTCAAGCAAACGGATGACGGCCTATGCCTGATCAGCCGGTTCTGGATCGGCCAGACCCTGACGAATCCATTGCTGCGAAGGCTGATCCTGAAGGATTCACTTGCAAAAGCAATGGCGGAGCATTGCTGCATTGAGTACCGGAATCTGGCTGCGATCCTTCCGCGTCTCTTTGTTCAAGAACGCCCATGAAACGCAAAGTGATCTGAACCTTTTCTGGCGTTTGCTCGGATGAGCAGGCGCCTTTTCTGCATCAAATATGGCCATGATCATGCACGCGCATGATCATGGCCATTGCTATTCTGTTTACGCGGAATATACGGCCCTCCGCGGATGGCTGCGCTGTTATTCTGCCAGCGTCACAGCGCCCCAGAGGCTGGGGTTATTCCAGATCGCCTGCGTGCCAGTCCAGGCCATCTGCGGGATGTACTCGGTGCCCGGGCAGGGATAGCTGATATCCGTGATCGCGAAGTTCACAGACAGCGTATCGCCCAGCTGAGGAACATACACGGGGATCTTAGCGTTGGAGAACACTGCCCACGGGATGATCGCTTCCCACACAAAGCCGGTGGTCGTCATCTCAACAGCACACTCATAGCCATCCAGCACGCTCTCGGCACCGTTCATACCCTTGCTGGTGTACCGCTGGAGCTGGTCCTTGGCGACCATGGAGCGGTCAACGGCGGTGTCCCAGTAGCCTTCATACATGATGAAATACACCAGGAAATCATTCGTGGCATAAGCCGTACGCGCGGGATCCGCATTGGGATCGGTGGAGATATACAGCTTCAGGTTGTCCTCGCCGTCGATGGGCAGCATTTCGATCGCGCCCAGAGGGGAATCTTCGCAAACCTCGGCAGCCATGTACAGGTTCGTCTCATTCCAGGACAGGTAGAACTTCGCAGAGACGTCCAGGGGGCCGGCCCACAGGTTGGCGTCGCGGATCACCTGCTCCAGCTGATCAACGACGGCAGGAGAATCGAGATTCCACTCATCCAGCTTGCCATCGATCACGACCTCATCGACCTTATGGGCAATGATCGTCGGGCGCTCCGCTTCTGCCATGCACATAGCAGGCATAGCCGTCATCACGAGGGCCAGAACAAGAGCCAACAATCTCATCGTCTTTTTCATGATTTCACTCCTTCAGGGTTCGCATTATGCTGTCTTTGTACATGAAGTATAACACAGATGCATGCCGTGTAAGCCATGACAATCCGATACGGACCATGGAAAATCCGGCACACAGTGACAGGAAAGGGGCTGTTGCCGCACTTTCGCTTTTGCAACAGCCCCAGACCTTGCTTACAGGATTACTTCACGGTAACGGTCTTGCTCAGGCCGCAGACAGAGATTTCATGTTCGCCGGCTTCCAGCACCAGATCGATGGACACGACGCGGAACTGGCCGCCATCCAGGGCGTAGAACTTGGAGGCAATCAGCTCGCCATTATCATACACGTCAGCGTTGAAGGTACCGTCGCCACCGTTGTTGAAGGCGAGGAAGTACATCGTGAAGGGTTCGCCAGCAGTGATGACAGTCGCCTTGTTGCGCTGGATGCTGATGGCGCCGCTGCTCTCAACCTCCTCATCGATCATGCCAGAGGGCAGGACGAGGGTGTCGAAGGTGAAGGCAGGCTGAGAGGTGTAGTTCATACCGAAGTTGGTGGTGTAAGCGGGGTCGCCCAGGTTGTTGGGCAGCAGCACGGAGGGGTTCTGCTTGACCAGACCGGCCATGTAGACGCGGGTCGCGTCGTCCACGCCGATATCCAGCTGCAGGTCGCCCCAAGCCAGAGACAGGTCATCCGCAGTACGGCCGATTTCGTACACGGTGGCGCCAGCGGGCTCACGCACGCCGAAGAGCATATCGGCAGTCACCCACGGATGCACATAGCGGTAGAAGTTGCCCAGAGAGGAACCATGGTCGGGGGTGTTCTGGTAGGTCTGCATGAGGATCGCAGAGGAGGAAGCGATCTCAGTCTCAGTGGGCTCACCGGAGGTATTGGTGGCTTCGGTGATCAGGACGATGGGCAGATTCGCTGCCTGAGCATCCTCGACCATGTACTCGTAATTCTCGTCGTAGGAGACCACATGGAACACGGCCACAGTCGCCTCTTCGAAGGTGTCAACCACGGTCGCGTGCTCGCCGATGGCAGCGATGTCAGCGGCCTTGATATCACCGTTGTTGCTGTCGATGTAGACCTTCGCGTCAGCAGACAGGGGCAGGACGCCATCGTTCTTCAGCAGGACGGTGGACTTGACCATCAGTTCCTCGTCCATGGCGTTCATTTCGTCAGTACGGGCGCGGACAATGTCGGAAACGGTCGTGATCTCGAACTGCTCAGCCTTGTACTCTTCGCTGGCGAACAGATCCAGGATCTCTTCGGGAGCATGGTAGTTGACCTCGAACAGGCCCAGCTCGAACTTGGCGCGCAGAATGCGGAACGCAGAACGGTCGATCAGCTCCATGGAGCAGGTACCGTCATTGACAGCCTCGGCCAGAACATCAGGCCAGGAGATCAGGTCCATGCCGCCCAGAGCGGTCGCAGCCGCAGGATCGGTGCCGCGCACGGAGCGGAAGCCGCCGAACTGGTCGATGCCGACCTCAAGGATGCGGGTGTACAGCTGACCAGCAGAGAAGGTGGACAGATCCTGCCCGTCGTCCGTGAAGCCCTGGGCAGAGGGCCAAGACATGTACAGGGGCCAGTCGGTGCACAGCACGCCGTCAAAGCCCAGCTCATTGCGCAGATAGCCAACGGTGGTGGCGTCGTAGATGATCTCGGTATCGGTCAGGCCGGTGCCGTTGTTCATCATGATCGTATCAGTCTGGCCGTCCTGAACGGCAGCACGCCATGCGACCATCCAGTTTTCCCAGAGCTGCGCTTCGCTGCGGGCGCCGCCGAAGCTGCTGCGGCCGCCGCGGGCGATGTAGTGCTTGGTCATGGCGTCAACGCCATTCTCTTCGTAAGCCTTGGTCTCAGCGGTGATCATGGTGGCGATGTTGTTCACTTCGTCGCCGTACCAGGAGCCGATCTCAACGCCGTAGCTGTGGAAGATGGTGGTGTAACCCATAGCCGCCATTTCCTTGGAGTACTGGGCAACCATGTCGTACAGGAGTTCCGGATCATGCGCCACGCCGAAGGCATAGTAGGGCATGTTGATCATGGAACCGAAGGTGTTGTAGGGGCGGTCGGTGGAAAAGCTGATCGGGATGCCCAGACGAGCTTCCTCGCCCATCTTCTGCATCAGATTGATAGCCGCCTGCTGCTCCAGAGCAGTGCCGCTGGCGGAGTAGCTGAAGTGAACGATGTTGTCAGACTTAATCTGGTATGCCATGGGCACATAGGTCTGATTGCCGAAGACGTAGGTGGGCTCTTCGCTGGTGATCCACTCATCGGGCGCACCGTAGGGCGGAGAGAACTGGCCGCCGCAGAAGTGGTGGAACAGCAGGCCGATCTTCTCGTCCAGCGTCATCTGGGCCATCAGATCGCTGATGCGCTCTTCCGTGGTCTTGCGGTAGTCTTCGTAGACGTCCAGCTGACCATTGCTGTTCAGATCCTTGAAGTACAGGCCCTCCACCTCGATAAAGGTGTCGGCGCTTGCAGCCGTCAGATAGGGCTGATCGCCGTTGGCTTCCACATAGTAGAAGCCGCCGGTGCTCTCCTTGATCGCGCCTTCTGCGAAGCCAGGCACGATGCAGCTCATCATCATGATGATGGCCAGCAACAGAGACAGTTTCTTCATACTTGGGTACTCCTTTCTTTTTTCATGCAGGAATATACACCACCTGCATTGTGCTATGCTTATTATACCTTCTTCTATTTCACGCAAACTATTAAATATCTGTCCTGCAATATGAAAAAATACGCTCATTCACGAGCCGTTGGGAATATCCGACACATGCTTTGTAAAAAACAAACACAGGTACCGGACCATACATGAGTCAATGCCGCTGATTCAGCATATACGCACCTTTTTGTAACTGTCTTGCGAAAGCAGACTCAATACATTATAATTGGAAGTAACAGAAGAATCAGAACTATTGGAGGAGCTGCTCTGATGAAAAGAAAAGAAGAACTCCCAGATTGCCCTGTTGCAACCTGCGTACAGCTGCTTGGCAGCAAGTGGAAGCTTCTCATCATCCGTAATTTACTGATTCGTCCATGGCGGTTCAACGAGCTGCATAAAAGCCTTGACGGAATCAGCCAGAAAGTATTGACAGACAGCCTGCGTGCGATGGAGAAGGACGGCCTGATCAATCGGACAGCTTATGCAGAGGTTCCCCCGCGGGTGGAGTATTCGCTGACCGAATTGGGTGAATCCATGCGGCCGATTTTGATCGCCATGCAGAAATGGGGCGAGGATTACGGGGAGAAGCATTCCCGAATCCATGTCTGATGCACTCCACGGCTATCTGGCACTAACCAAAGGAGGACTGATATGTACCGAGTATTACTTGTGGATGATGAATTACCCGCCCTGCGTTATTGGCAGAATATTTTCGATAAACTCGTGGCGGGCTTTCGCGTCGTGGATACCTGTACAAGCGGAGAGCAGGCAATCGAAGTGCTCAAGCAGCACGCCGTAGATCTTCTGATCACTGATATCAGCATGCACGGCATGAGCGGCATCGAATTGGCCAGATATGCCCGCGCAGCCCTGCCTGCAATACATATCCTGATCGTCAGCGGTTACAGTGAATTTGAATATGCACAATGTGCCATTCAACTCGGTGTTGATGACTATCTATTAAAACCGGTCAGCATCACCAAAATGATTCCCATTCTGAATGCGATCCGTGAAAAGCTGGATGCCGAGCAGCACGAGCAGGCAGCCATACTGCTCCCAGCGCTGGCATGCGGACAGGCAGTTTCCGATGAGGATATTACACGGCTCTTCGGTAATCGTTATTACCGTTTCGCCGTGCTGCGCTGGGGCAATCTGAATATGACTCTGCCCAGAACGCTCAGCTCCACCTCGCTGATTTATCCGCCCCACGAGTATTTTTATGTACTTCGTGGTCGGGATGACAATGAAAGAATCCTGATCAGTCCCGAAGATAATGCTGAGCGTTTTCTGGCAGCATTGAGCATATACACCATGCAGCAGGGGAAGTTATCCACCTGGACTGTCATCTATGCCAATGCACCTCAACCAATCAGAAGCCTTCGCAGCTATATTGAGCTTGCCATGAACATGCTGTACCGGCGGACCGTAATCGGTATGCATCAGATCCTGCAGCTGACGGGTGAAAACCTGACCGAAGAAAAAATGAAACTGCCTGCGGCAGACCTGAAACAGCTGAACTATTTCATCTCCGTAGGAAAACCGCAGATGCTGAAAGAGTATTTCCTCTCCATGGCTGCCGAATGGGATAGGGAGCATATCCCTCAGCGGCAGATATGGCACATGATCAGACAGCTGATCCATCAGACTGCCGCTACCAATATGTCCGTATTTAATCGGCTGGACGATGTGCTTCAGGAGTTCAATGACCTGATCAGCTGTGCCAGTTCCTATGGTGAACTGGTGTGCAGCGTGTACTCCCTGCTGTTTGACAACAACAACATTCGGGACAAGAAACTATCCACCCGGGAGCTGTACGATTATGCGGTACAGTATATTGCGGAAAACTACTCCCACGCGCTGAGTATGCAGAGCGTCTGTGAGGAGCTGGGAATCTCCCATACCTATCTCAGCCGCCTGTTCCGTAAATACGGCAATGTGACCTTCAACATCCATCTGACTCGCTGCCGGATGGAAGCAGCCAAGAAGCTGCTCAAAGAAAAGCCCGAACTTCTGTTGCGCGATGTGGCCGCCTGCGTGGGGTATGAAGATTCCTCCTATTTCACCAAGGTGTTCCATCAGTACACTGGACAGACGCCCTCCCAGTATACAGCCCAGGACTAAATGAAGCAAAAATGGAGAGCCGCCGGAAAAATGGCGGTTCTCCACTTTTTTATGTCATCATTTCCTTCAGTGCATTCCTGTCCAGCTTCATGGTAGCGGTATATGGCATACTCTCCAGATGCAGGTATACATCAGGCAACATATATCGCGGCAGCAAGGCCTTCAGGCTGCTGCGGATCATGTTTTCGTCCGTATCCCCTGTGTAGAAGCAGAATATCCGATCTGTCCGCTTGTCATGCAGGACGCAACCTTCCGTCCACCCGGGCGTTCTGCGCAGCGCCGCTTCAAGCTCTTCGAGCTCCATCCGATAGCCCATGTGCTTGATCTGCCGATCCTTTCTGCCCAGCACCATCAGTTCCCCATCCTCGCGCAAGTAACCAATATCCCCGGAACGGTAGAAACATCCATCTCCACGGCCCAGCGGATCGTCGATCCATGCTTCGGTTGTCCTGGACAGATCCCTCCAGTAGCCCTGCGCGACCCATGGACTCTGCACATACATTTCTCCTGGCTCGTGCGGGGGGGCTTCTGTTCCACCCTCGTTCAGAAACAGCAGTTTCACTTCCTCAAAAGGCTTTCCAACAGGTAGACGGTCATCTGCACGATAGCTCCCCTGCACCTTGCCTACTGCCACCGAGAACATTTCAGTGGAGCCATAGAAGTGCCACCAGTTGGCATTGGGCGTCGATTTCATCCATTGGCTCAGCGGCTGCCATGGCATGGATTCACCTGACATAATACCCCAGCGCAGCATCGGCAGGCAGGCCGTTTCCAGCACGCCGGACCGTACCACGCTGGTGAAGCTGGAGGGGGTCATGCAGAACACGGTGATCTGATGCCTGTTCAGCAGCTCCATCATTCGCTTGGGGAAGGTCAGTACACCCTGGGGCAGCAGGTATACGCTTGCGCCCAGGGCAATCGGCGGAAAGACCTCCAGGATCGAATTTGCGTAGAAGAAAGGCGATTGGTTCGCGAACACCTCATGCTCCGAGAAGCCGTAGGTGCGGATCGTCGCCTGCGTCCAGCGAATATAGCTGGCATGAGTCTGCGCAGAGCCCTTTGGCGTGCCCGTTGTTCCGCTGGTGCAGAGGATCGACATCGGGTCTTCAGGCCTGACCTGCATTCGCACAGCATGCAGTCGTTCTTCATCTATCTCCGCGTCTACGGCCGCAGTCAGCGAAAGCGTCCTCAGCTGCAGCGTGCAGTCCGCCAAGGCCTTTTCGCCCTTCTGATCAGTCAGGCATAGTGCAGGCCGGAGAGTCTCCAGCATCAGCTGCAGACGTGCCGGCGGCATGGCAACGTCCAGCGGCGCATATGTGCATCCGGCATACAGCACGCCATACATCGCCGGGATATTCTCTATGCTGCGGGCGTCCAGCAGCAATGCGATCACCGCACGGGGGGGCGCTGCATGCGTCAGGCAGCTTCCGATTTGCTTTGCACGTTCCATCAGCCCGATGAATGTCATCTGTCGATGCTCGTCAAAAAATGCGATCCGATCCGGCACCCGTACCGCTGTTGCCTCCAGCATTTCCAGCATGCTTTTCATGGCTCAACCTCCTTGATGCCTGAGGATTCAAACCCGGGATATATGGCATACCATTTGTCTGCGCAACGCTGATACGATTCATACGCTACATCCCCCCGCCTGTCCGGCAAATCGAAGAGCGCCATGAGATCCGCGCCGAGCTGTCGGCTCAGCGTCATGCTGCCCTTGACGTTCAGATGCTGCCAATCAGCGAAATCCGTGGAATAGCGCAGGCCGTAGTGAAGGGACGGATCGTTGTAATTGATGCCCGTGATCCCATATTCCGCAGCGATGCTGTACAGGGCGTTGACATACATGTGCTCGCTGGCGTAGTCTGGATTGGGCAGCGTGATCAGCATCATCGGGATATTCTCTTCCTGTGCCAGGGCGAAGATCTTCCGTGCATATTCTTCCTCGCGGGCATTGAGGTTCTGCCGAACGGAATTCCAGGTGAAGGAAGGCTTGCGGTGGAATTCCACGGCATCCTCCTCGATGTAGCCCTTCCAGTCCTGTCCGCGCCCGCCGTTTGTCAGGGGGTAAATGAAATCCTCCGCTGTGACCGAGTCGTATTTGCTGTGCAGCACAGGAAACATCAGCAGATATTCCAGCGCCTCCGCGTCGCTCTCAACGCAGGCACGGATGGCTCCGATCCTGTTTTCCAGCGAACGGATGCCGTATGTGGACATGATGATGCGTCCGCTGCTGGTGTAGTCCCGGTCATACAGCGCCGGCTTCGTGTCCAGCAGGATCAGCCTGGGTGTCTGGGTCTTCAGCGCCTCCCGAAGAGCATAGTAGCTGATCCAGAAAGGCTGCTCCGCGCTGCACAGGTTGTATGAGGCGATACCATACTCCTCATACAGGACGTTTGTATTCACTCCTGCATAGGCTACGCTTGTGCCCACCACCAGCACATCCACGCTGTTATCCGGCTGACGATAGAGATTATCCATGCTGCACATGCCGTAATCATACTTTGGCGACAGCACATGCAGTGTGTAGAACATCGCCGCTGCAAGCAGCACAAGAAATATGGCTGTCCGCAGCCAGAAGGCAAGCAGCAGCCTGCCCCGTCCAGGTGACATATTCTGATTCATTCCACACCTCAAAACTGCGTGTACACAAACGCACTGCTGTCAACACCCGAACCGTAGCATCCAAATACCAGCGTCGCAATGATAATGAGGAGCAGCACCGGCCAGCGGATGAGGATGCTCCTCTTCGCAAGGCGGACATGGAGATCGCCCCGTCGCTCTGTCAGCGCGTCAGCCAGCAGGAGTATCGCGATTGCAGCGCCGACAATGACCCACTCCAGCGTCGGCATGACCGTCAGCCACCTTTCAGCAAAGCCTGTCAGCTCCCAGTCGGAGAACGCTGCGCGCAGCAGGGCCCATCCGGCCTGCGGGCCTGGCGTGAAGGCAAAGAACTGGGACAGCAGCACCAGCAGCATCGTCCGCAGCCAGCGCAGAGGCGTCATCCAGCCCTTCCTGGGCAGGTGCAGCGCCGTGCTCATCCGCTTGAAACACGGCTCCAGCAGAATTGACGCCGCCATCAGTACACCCCAGTATGCGCCGAAAACCACTGCATTCCAACTGGCCATGTGCCATATGCCGATCAGCAGGAACACCGTCAGTGTCGCAAGCGCCGAGGGCAGCGACCTCGCAGTCTTCTTTCCAAGGAACCTGCCCGCGAATTTGCTCAGTGCTGCTCCGCCGCGCGACAGGGACATGGGATACAGCACATATTTGCGGAACCATGCTCCAAGAGAAATATGCCACCTGCGCCAGTATTCAGCCACGGAGACAGAGAAGAACGGACGGCGAAAGTTCTCCGGCAGTGTGATGCCCAGCATACACGAATAGCCGCGCACGATGTCCATCCCGCCGGAAAAGTCGGCGTACAGCCGGATGGTATACAGAATCACGCCGCCGAGCACGAACCAGCCGGGCAGCGATTCGCTGGTGAGCAAAGCCTGCGTCGTGACGGCCAGCCGGTCGGCGATCACAAGCTTTTTGAAATAGCCCCATGCCATCAGCGTGAAGCCCGAGACGGCATTCACCGGCTCCAAACGGTGCCCGACTGACAGCTGGCCCGCCAGCTCCTGCCACGAGGAAATAGGACCCTGGGGCAGCTGCAGAAAATAGCCCACGAACAGCAGCGTGCGCAATGGATTCTTCTCCGCCTTTGCCTTGCCGCGGAACACATCGATCATGTATCCAGCTGACTGGAAGGTGAAATAGCTCATGCCCAGCGGGAGGATCCAGTTCAGGCCCATCAGCGATGGATAGTACTTCAGGAAGCACATTGTCCCCAGATCCGCTGTCAGTAGCAGCGCCAGCAGCAAGCGTCCGGTGCGGGGCTTGCCACGCAGCGCAGCAAGTTCCAGCGCGCCGCCCCATGTGATCATGCTCACGCACGCAATATGCGCAGCCGTCTGCCAGCCCGCCAGCGCAGCAAATACAGCGCTGGCGATCAGCAGCACCCACGGTCGGAGCCGTAGTGGTACTGCATAATACGCAAGGAATACCGCCGCCAGAAAGCAAAGAAATTCAAAGCTCAGAATACTCATCTTCGTATGTATGCATGACCTGAATGCGGTCAATCTTTCCGCTGCCGGTATATGGCAGCTGCGTCAGGTGGAGCCAGATGTCCGGCAGCATGTACTTGGGCACAGCATCCTTCAGATGCTGCCTGACCGCAGCCTTGTCGGCGATTCCGACCCATGCGCAGACGATCTTCTCCTTCGCTGCGTCATAGATGCAGCAGCCGTTTCCTACGCCCGGAAGGGCCAGGAGAGCGCTTTCGATCTCCCCCAGCTCGATCCTGTAGCCGCTCCGCTTGATCTGTCCATCGCGTCGGCCGCAGAACATCAATTCACCGTGCTCGTTGTACGCCCCCAGATCGCCCGTTTTGTAGACCAATTCCCGGATCTGCGGGCGCAGCGGATTCTGCACGAAGGCCGCTGCCGTTTTGTCCGGCGCATTGTAATAACCGACGGACAGACAGCTGCCGCTGACGCAGATCTCCCCGTCGATCAGGTCGATGCGCGTATTATCGCACGGGTAACCGATTGGCAGAACATCGCCATCGTCAAAGGCACGGTCCACGCGATACCATGTGCATACGTCGGTGATCTCCGTCGGGCCGTACATGTTCACAAAGTCGGCATCCGGCACCGCCTGCCGCCAGCAATTCAGCGTGCGGCAGGGCATGACCTCACCGCAGAAGAATATGCGCTTCAGCGCGGGAAGCGGACTGTGCTCGCCCAGTACCTTTGCATGAGCCACTGCCGTCAGCGCCGAGGGCACCCAGAAGATGGTGTCGATCTCCTCCGTCTGCAAAAACGTCAGCAGCTTTGCCGGAAACATGAAGGCTGATTTGGGGATGAGGAACAGGCTACCGCACATTTTCATCGCGCAGTAAATGTCCAACACAGAGTTGTCAAAGTAGAAGGGCGCCTGACTGCCAAAGCGGCAGCCCTGCGGCAGACGCAGCTCGCGGCAGGCCCAGTCGATCAGGTCGATCACGCTGCGGTGCGTGATCGCCACGCCCTTGGGTGTACCCGTGGAACCGCTGGTGAAGAGCACATACAGCAGATCCGTGTCGATATGTGCCGCCATACGCGCAGACAGCAGCGCCGCGTTCTCCTCCCGGGGGATCGAGGGTTCTGTGAAGCACACCGCTTCAGGCGCGATCCTGCCGGCGAGTTCCGCATAGCGTTCCTCGCAGATCACGGCCGCAGGCTGCAGCACCTCGGCGATCATCTGCATACGCTTCTGCGGCATGGTGGAATCCAGCGGCGTATAGAAGCAGCCTGCATATACCGCCCCCAGCATGGCAGCGATGCAGTCAGGGCTCTTTTCCATCAGGATCAGCACCGGCTGCCTGGCGGCAATGCATTCGGCAAGACAGCTGCCGATCTCTCTTGCCCTTTGCCGTGTCTCTGACCAGCTGAGGCGGCGTGACGGCATGTCATATGCCGGGAATGAAGGCGCTTGTTGCGCAGCTGCTTCCAGCCAATCCAACACATTCTTCATCATGACTGATACCTGTGCACCAGCGCGAGCATGGCGTCCACATCATTGAAATTCTCCGGCTCGATCTCTCCTGCAGGAATGTGTATGTCAAAGGCTTCATCCAGCGCGAGCAGGATCTGCGTCAGATCAAGAGAGTCGATCAGGCCATCGTCGATGAGCGCTGTTTCCGAAGCAAAGTCCACGTCATCCTTGACCTCCCGAAGCGCCGTGAGCAGCCTGTCCATTTCATTCATCCTTGGTTCCTCCATGGTTTTGATGATCGTTGCCATATGGCAAAGAGCCCTGGAAGACAGACTCCTCCAGGGCGCTTGTAATTCAGGGGTTGATACGCTTTTCCGTCGAAGGATCAAACAGATGCAGCTTTGCGGGATTGGGCGAGAGCTTCAGCGACTTAGCAGCCGGCGCTTCCTCCTCTGCATGCTTCACCACGACCACCTGCTCGCCGATACGCACATACACCAGATGGGCATCGCCCAGCGGCTCGATGGATTCCACGGCAGCAGGGATCAAGCCGTCCTCCGTGATCAGCAGATCGGAGGGACGGATACCCAGGTGGACATCCTTGCCCGCATAGGGCTTCAGGCAGGCCACAAGTTCAACGGGCACGGGGAGGGAGAAGCTGTCCGCATTCAACACCAGAGCGCCGTTCACTTCCGTCACACGCACCGTGAACAGGTTGATCTGCGGCGTGCCGAGGAAACCGGCAACGAACTCGCAGTTTGGATGGTTGTACAGTTCGTTGGGCGTGCCCTCCTGCATGATGTGGCCGTCCTTCATCAGCACGATATGATCGGCCATGGTCATGGCCTCGGTCTGGTCGTGAGTGACGTAGATGGTCGTAATGCCCAGCTGGGTCTGAATCTTCTTGAGTTCATAGCGCACCTGATCGCGGAGCTTGGCGTCCAGATTGCCCAGCGGCTCATCCAGCAGGAACACCTGCGGGTCGCGCACCAGTGCACGTCCCAGGGCCACGCGCTGACGCTGACCGCCGGACAGCTCTGCCGGGCGGCGATCCAGCAGATGGTCGATGGAGAGCATCTTCGCCATCGTGTCTACGCGCTTGTTGATCTCTTCCTTGGGTGCCTTCTTGGTTTCCAGCGCAAAGGACATGTTCTTGCGCACCGTCATGTTGGGGTACAGGGCGTACTCCTGGAACACCATGGCGATGTTACGCTCCTGCGGCGGAACGAAATTCTTCTTCTTGCCGCCGGACACCTCCGTCATCAGCTCCTCGCCGAAGTGGATGGTGCCATCCACGGGCTCCAGCAGACCGGCCACGCAATGCATCGCCGTTGACTTGCCGCAGCCGGACGGGCCGAGGAACACGCAGAATTCTCCATCCTGCACTGTCAGGTTCAGCTTGTCCAGCACATAGGATTTGCCTTTGTTGTAGGATACGCTCATATCCTTGATCGTGATAGCAGCCATATGATCACCTTTCTTGCATTGCGTTCATGCCGTTGTTTACTGGCCAAAGGCCGCTACATCAATGCCGAAGCCGTACTCGTACAGCGGATCGATGATATCCTTGGGCAGATCCTCACGCTGGGCGAGCACCTGCTCCATCGTTGCGGGAATCTGGAAGGGCAGACGGCCGGTGATGGGGGTCTCGCCGTACAGGGCCGCGACGACCGCATCCGCACCGCAGGTCACGCCGGGACGATAGGCCAGCAGCACGCTGTCGCTCATTTCCACCACCGGGGTCAGGACATACGCGCGGTTCATCAGCACGACGGAGACGACATTCGCGCCCGCTGCGTCAAGGGCTGCGAGCAGCGCTCGCTGATCCTCAGGGAATTCCAGGTTTGCGGTGCCCCAGGCAGGTTCATGCGTACCGCTCTTTTCGCCCACAACAACGATGACCGTCTTTCCGCTCAGATCGGCAGGAACAGAAGCTGCATCGGCATAGTAGGTCACGTTTTCCTCGCCCAGACGGTTCTGGAAGGCTTTGAGGATACTTGTGCCGCCGATATCGATGGGATCCTTGGCGGTCCAGCCGCTGTTCAGCGCACGGGCGTTGTCCGCCAGCTCACCAGCGATGATGACCTGCTCGCCCAGTTCCTGCGCGTTCTCGTACTTCACCATGGTGAAGGAGCGGGCAGCGGCATTCTGGGCAATGGCACGATGCTCAGCGCTGCCCAGAATGGATGCGGCAGCGTTCTCGTCTACATAGGGATTCTCGAAAATGCCCAGCTGGAACTTGGCGATCAGGATGCGACGGCAAGCATCGGTCAGACGATCCTCCGGCACATCATCCACCACGGAGCGGGTGGAGCGCACACCAGCGCCGCCCAGAATATCTGCGCCTGCATTAGCCGCGCCGGCAAAATTCAGGCCCCAGTCGGTCTGAATCAGGCCATCAAAACCCAGTTCACCGCGCAGCAGGTCGGTCATCACGACTGCGGACTGATCAGCGTAATTTTCCACAGCATCGCCGCCCAGGTAGGGCACAGTGGAATAGCCGTAGGGCATGACAGCCGCAACACCCGCCGCGATGGCAGCCTTGAAGCCTGCCAGGTGCAATTCAAGGGAGTCCTCCTGTATGGTCAGGGGCGTGCCGTCCACGCCGTCGGTCTGAGCGCCGGAGCCTGGGAAATGCTTGACAGTGGCGATCACGGAGCCTTCTGTCAGCGCATTACCGTCCTGCAGGCCTTCAATCGCCGCGACGATCAGGGTCTTCACAACCTCGGTGTCCTCGGAGTAGCACTCCTGGTTGCGTCCCCAGCGGGGATCGGTAATCAGGTCAGCGTCAGGAGAGAGCGCCATGCGTACGCCGATGGCCAGCAGCTCCTCGCGCAGGACGATATTCAGCTGCTTCACCAACTCGGGATCGTTCACAGCGCCCTGATTGATCTCATCCGGGAGGAAGGTTCCGTCCTTGACGAACGCTGCGCCAGCCTCCGTATCCATGGAGAAGATGACCGGGATGCCCAGCGCAGAACTTTCGCTCAGCTCCTGAATTTCGTTCGTGCGAACCGCCGCATCATACGCGCTGTCAAACACGTACTCGTACACCAGCGCAAAGCCGACGTTGTTATCGGTGAACCAGCTGTCCTTCTTGGATACCAGCGTCAGATGCACCATCTGGGAGGCCTTCTGGGTCGCATCCATCTGGCTGAGCAGATCATCTGCTCGCTCCTCAGGGGTCTTGCGCCAGTCCTCGTACACATCCAGTTCGCCATTGTCGTTGAGGTCCTTGAATTGATAGCCGTCCACTTCGATGATGGATTTGACACGCGCCACCAGCTCCGGCTGGACAGGGGCTTCCTCCGCCAGCGCGGGGCAGATGGTCAGCAGCATGGCCGCGCAGACCATCAGGCTGATTACCTTCTTGAAGAGGTTCTTCATCTTGAAATCTCCTTTCCTTACGAAGCCGTCACAGCGCCGGACATCTGGCCGCTGATCAGATACTTGCCCATGAAGATATAGAGCACCAGTACGGGCAGGGCCAGGATGAGGGAGCCCGCCATCTGCACGTTGAATTCCGCCGCCATGGTGCCGGCCAGCTCGTTCAGGGCGATGGTCGCAGGCTTGGAGTCATAGCCGCCCAGCACCAGGGCGAAGAGCATCTCGTTCCAGATGGAGGTGCACTGGAAGACGAAGGTGGTGATGGTGGCGATCATGGTGTTGGGCAGCACGATCTTGCGATAGATGGCCCACATACCGTTGCCGTCGATCATCGCCTGGCGGATCAGCGCATCGGGCACGTCTGCGTAGTAGCCGCGCATCATCACGGTGCACATGGGCATTCCGAATACCGAATGTACAAGCACCAGACCCCAGACGTTGTCGTAAAGGTTCAGGGCGTTGATCGTCTGCAGAAGCGGGATCAGGATCGCCTGGAAGGGCAGGTATGTCGCTGCCACAAGGGCGATGAAGAATACGTTGTTGAGCTTGAACCTCCACTTGCTCAGCGCATAAGCACAGACGGAGCCAAGGAACACCGAGCCGGCCGCACCGAAGATCGTAACAACAAGGCTTGTCATCAGCGGCATACCCAGCTCCTCCATGGCGCTGGCGTAGCCTTCCAGCGTCCACTCGGTGGGCGGGGTGATGGGCGTTGAGGTCATCACCTCACTGTTCGTTTTGAAGGAGGTCATCACCGTGCCCCAGAAGGGCAGCATGTAGAAGACCAGGAAGGCGACCATGATGAAATAGTACACGATATGCAGTACCGTCATATGCCACCTGGGGCGGATCTTCACCGTCTGCGCCTGCTGTGCTTCACGGCTGCGTTCAATACCGACATGATTCTGCATACTCGTCACTTCCTTTTATTCGTCCAGTAGGTCAGCGGCAGGATCAGCACCAGTACCAACGCCAACAGGAAGCAGCTGATCGCCGAGGAATACGCGAAATTGTTGTTCTGGAAAGCCTCGTTATACATCCAGATCGGCAGCGTCCATGCGGAGGAGGTGGTGTAACCCACCAGCGAAACGATGAAGTCGAAGGAGCGCAGAGCGTACATGGCCAGGATCGTGATGCAGCTGCCCATCGCGCCCTTGAGCTGGGGGATGATGAGCTTCCAGTAAATGCGGGGCATGTACGCACCGTCCAGCTTGGCGGCGTTGATGATGTTCACACGGACGTTCTTGATCGCTGCAAGGAAGATCACCGCTACATAACCCGAGAACTGCCAGACCATCGCGATGATGATGGACAGCATGATGGTCTTGTTGCTGGAGGCCCACATCAGGCTGCCTTCCTTCATGGCCGCCGAGACTTTCACGCCCAGAAGGCTCAGAAAGCTGTTCAGCACGCCGCCGGTGGGGCGGTACATGTACGCCCAGACTGTGCCCGTCACCACGAAAGACAGGGCGAAAGGCAGCAGAATCAGCGTTCTGAACATCGCCGTGCCGCGCAGGCCCTGATCCATGATCAGCGCAAGGCCCAGGCCCAGCAGCAGGCAGATCGGGATCAGGCAGAACAGCAGCAGTGTGTTCTTCAGCGCCGGCCAAAAATAGGGGCTGGAGAACATCTTCGCATAGTTGCCAAAGCCTCCGAAGCCGTAGCTGGCCTCCAGCTCGCCCGCCTGCCAGTCGGAAACGGACACCCACAGGTTCCAGCCCAGGGATACGTACACGAAGTAGATCAGCGCCGCCGCCGGAATACAGATCCAGATCAGCGGATGCTTCTTGAGGAAGTTATGGATCGGTGCAACCACTTTGGGCACGAAGCGCAGCAGCAGGTGATACACGAGGATCACCGCAGCAATCGCTCCGATGATCGCCCAGAAGCCGCCGCGGTCCTCGAAGGTCATGTATACCAGATTGTCAAGAAAGTCCTGAAACATAGGCAGCGCCTCCATTCGTTATGCCATGAGATGCCTGCGGTGTATCTCTTGGAGCACAGGGCAGGCAGATGGAGAAAACAGGGGCAGGCTTTAGCGTCCCGCCCCTGTTCCCTGCCTGTTCTCAGTTGTCGTAGCTCAGGCCCCAGCCATAGTCATACAGCGGGTTTTCCAGATCGAAGGACACATCGCCAGACTGGTCGTTGACGGAATCCATATCCCGGGGGAACTGGATGGGCGTCTTGCCGGTGGGGTTGTTCATGCCAAACAGGGTTTTGGCAATGGCAATGCCGCCCTGCTGACCGGGGTAGTATGCTTCCAGAATCGCGTTAGTGTTCTCGTCGCACCAGGTCAGAATGTAGGGACGGCCGCCGGTCACCACAGTGATGATCTTGCCGGAGGTGTTGGCCTTGACCGCCTCGAGGATCTCCTGCTGGGTGGAGGTGATGTTCAGGGTGTCGTAGCCCCACGGCGGATCGTGCTGGTAGCTGGGTTCACCGACGGACACGATGACAATGTCCGCAGCCTTAGCAGCCTCAGCAATGGCTGTCACATCGTCCGCGATGTAGGTAACCGTATCGGTATCACCAGCGTACTCGGCGATCGCCTCATAGATGGTCAGGCCTTCCTGCTCGGAGGACCAGCCGCCCACCAGGCTCATCATGTCGTTGCCGCGGGGGCCGCAGACCAGGATGTTCAGACCGGAGTCAGCAGTCAGGGGCAGCGCGCCGTCGTTCTTCAGCAGGGTCATGGCTTTCTCAGCCGCTTCCAGATTCAGGGCGATGCTTTCTTCATTGCCCACGAAGGACACGGCGTATTCCACATCGCAGTAGGGGGTCTCGAACACGCCCAGCTCGAACTTGGCCTTCACGATTCGCATCGCAGCGGCATCCAGGATGGCTTCGTCGATCTTGCCTTCTACGGTCAGCTCTTCCATCTGGTCGATCAGGCGGATGGATTCGCCGCCGATGCCATCTACGCGGCTCTGGGTCACGCCGATCAGGATCGCTTCCTCGTCGGAGACCTCCTCGCCGGTCATGGTGCCCAGGGCTTCCTGGATGGCCCAGATCATACCCCAGTCGGTCTGGATGATGCCTTCAAAGCCCATGGTCTCGCGCAGCAGCTCCTGCAGGGTGGCTGCGCTGCCGATGGCGGAGTTTTCCATATCCAGGGCCAGCGGCACGGAGTAATAGGGCATAATGGAGCCCACATTCACTTCCAGTGCGGCGTAGTAAGGCTTCAGGTGGATCTGCAGGGTCTCTTCATCGGCCACAATGGGAGAGGTGTCCTTGCCGTCCATCTGCGGGCCAGCGCCGGGGAAGTGCTTCAGGCAGGCGACGATGGCCTCGGTGTTCAGGCCCTCGGTGCCGTTCTGGAAGGCAACGACCTGCGCGCTGGTCATCTGAGTGACGAGCTCGGGATCTTCACCGAAGGTCTCCATCACGCGGCCCCAGCGGGGTTCGGAGGCGATGTCGGCCTCGGGGGATAGGGTCATGCGCACGCCAATGGCCAGGTGCTCCAGACGGGCGACCTCAGCCAGCTTGATCACCAGCTCCTCGTCGCGGGTAGCAGCCAGAGCCAGGTTGTGGGGGGTGACAGTCGCGCCGGAGACGTAGCTCAGGCCATGCACGGAGTCCATGGACACCAGCACAGGCACGCCCAGACGGGATGCCTCGGCGTACTCCTGGATGGTGTTCATGGAGGTCGCGGCCTGCTCCACGCTGGCCAGCTCGCGGATCAGCAGCATGCCGATACCCTCCGTTTCACACCACTTGTTCAGATAGGAGGGTATCTTGCCGTCCGCACGGGGCAGGAAGGTGGGATGCTGCATCTGAGCGATCTTTTCGCGGATGGTCATCTGGGCAACCAGATCAGCAGCACGGGTCTCTGCATTTTCACGCCAGTCCTCGTACACGTCCAACTGGCCGTTGCTGTTCAGGTCGATGAACTGATAGCCATCCACCTCGATGATGCTCTTGACGCGAGGAGCCAGTTCAGGCTGCTCGTAACTTGCTTCTTCAGCGAATACGCAGGTGCCAAAGGAGGCCACCGCCATCGCCGCAGCGCACAGAAGAGATGCGCTGCGCTTCCACAGCTTCTTAATCAACAAGGTTCCAATCTCCCTTCACGCTGGATTCCTTCATGATGTCAACGATCTTTTTGGCGAAGAAGTCGGCGTCATGCTCGGCAGAGGTTGCAAACTCCTGGATCTGCGTCTGCAGGCTGGTAGAGGCGCTCCAGGGCAGAGCCGTGCCATGGGTAAAGCTGGGGTAGACCTTCGTGCCCTCTGCGACCAGCTCGTTCTTGAACTCGAGGGTCAGCGGGCAGTAGGTTTCGTCGGGGGTGTCGGAATAGGGGGAGATGCTCTCCTTCAGGGTGGAGAAGGCCACCTGCACCTCGGGCGTGGAGACATTGTAGGCCCACTTGACGCCCGCTTCCACGTCCGCGGAGTCATTGCTGACCACGAAGCCGTCGATGCACATGCCGAACCAGTCGTCCGTGCCGGGGAAGGTAAACACGCCATAGTCCACGCCGTAGACCTGATCCATGCTGGTCATCAGGGGCTGCATCCAGGCGCCCATGATCTGCATGGCGTAGGTGCCGGCCACGACCTGACCGCTGGCCTCATACCAGTCGCGGCTGCTGTGGTCGGGAGCAACGTACTCCATCATGCGGGAATAGGTGGAGAGCACCTTGGTCACATCCTCAAGGTTGTAGGTGCCGTTGATGAAGTCCTCGTAGATCTGCGGGTCAGTGCCCAGCATGATGTTCTCGAATACCTGGCATGCTGGCCAGCCCTTGCGGTCGCCCAGGTCCAGGGGATACTCGCCGTCGGGCATCTTTGCAGCCAGCTCATCGCAGATCGCCCAGAACTCGTCCCATGTGATGTTCTGATGATCCGGGATCGCCACGCCATACTTCTCAAACACATGGATGTTGTAGAAGATCACATTGGTCTTGTGGATGCCGATAGGCACGATGTACTTGTTGCCGTCAGAAGCGGTGCACAGCTCCTCCAGACCGGGGAGCGCGCGCTCGGACAGCTTGCCGTACTCCCACAGCTGATCCAGCTTGAGCAGCATGTTGGAGTTCAGATAGGGCTCAATCTCCTGGCCGGGATGGGCCTGGAAGGTCTCGGGGCTCTTGCCTGCCTGCTGGAGCACCTTGACCTTCATGACCATCGCGCCGCCGGCGCCGCCGGGGATGGCGTTGGACTTGGCCTTCACCTTGGTGTATACGTCCTTGAAGCCGTCCACAACGCTCTCGATCGCGTCCTTTTCGCCTCCAGCTGTCCACCAGTGGTAGACATTGGCGGTGCCCTTTGTGCTGGTATCCTGAATGATCTCGGAGAAATTCAGGCTGTCTGCATCGATCTTGTCACGCTTGGCTGCCAGCGCAGAGGTAGGCAGTGCGCATAGCAGCAGCATCGCTGCCATGATCAGCGCCCATGTTTTCTTCATTTTCACTGGGATGCCTCCTTCAACTTCATTCGTGCACGGATCAGTCAACAAAGGTCAACGTGCCCCACAGACTGGGATTCGTGTCCACGGGATAGGCCTCGGGACTGCGGTCACGGCCTTCCAGCTCAGCACTGCACTGCATGCGCAGGCTGTGGATGCCGGGGCAGGGCAGGTCGACGTCCAGGATGGAACAGTCGAAGCCGATCACGGTGCCAGCGGCGGGAACGAGCTGGGCGATCTGATCGTTGCTCAGCTCAGCCAGGGAGATGCGGCTCTCCCAGATGATGCCACCTTCCATGTCGGCGATGGAGCCCTCAAAGTCCTCGAAGACCAGCTCGTCGCCATATTCGCCCTGCGTCTCCCAACCCATGGGATCCTCGATCATGTCACGGTCGATATAGTTGAAGAAATCGAAATCATTCTTGTACTTGTCGGCGGACTGCACGATGCGCCAGTCGCTGGCAGTGTAAGCCGTGCGCTCGGGATCGGCAGCGGGATCAGTGCTCAGGAACAGGATGATTGCGTCCAGCTCGTCCAGCGGGAAGCCTTCGCGATACACCAGCGGAGTGTCATCGAAGATCTTCATGGCGATATAGAGGTTCGCCTCATCCCACATGGCGTAGAGTTCCATGGCGCAGTCCTCTGCGCCGTCCCAGTGCTCGATCTGGTCGATGATCTGGCCTTCACTGTCGATGCGGATACACTTTGTCAGATCCCACTCGCTCAGGTCGCCGTCGATCACGACATCACCAGCGCGGGGGGCCTCCAGATTCTTGCCGGTGTAGGCCAGCGCGGAGGTGCTCATCGTCAGAATCAGCATAAGGTTCAGCACACAACTCAGGTATTTGAGAAACGTCTTCATTTTTTACCTCCTCGATCGTTCGGGAATACACGTATCCCATAGTTCATTTGCATTATACTGTTAACCTGAAAGCCGTGCACAATAAAATACAAAACCGGTTCTTGCAAAAACATGCCATCCCGACATGAATTAGGAATATCCTGCACAAACGCTGGTACTTTTGTGCACTTTTGCCATCAGAGCGATTTCCATTCTTTCCGGGATGAGGCGACTGTGATATAATCGATTCAAACGTGGACAGACCGATTATCAGGAGGTGTTGGCAGTGAAATTGAGTCAGAAAATGATCCTGATCTTTTCCATTGTGATGATTTCAGCTGTTGCCATTCTGACCAGCTATACAACCCGAACATCCCTGCGCAGCTCCGAGGCGTTCACAGCAGCGCGCTTTGAAAACATGGGAACGACCATATCCAAGGCGTTGGAACAAGAGCTTGCCATGATGGAGCTGACCATTGAGGAACTGCTGGACAACGCCTCCTTCATGGCTGCGCTGAACCAGTATGTGCGAGATGACAGCGAAGACCAGAAGATGGCCACCGCAGCACGCAACACCATTATCCAGCAGCTGTATCGCTCCCCGATGGTGGAAAACTTCTACCGCGTGACCTTCTTCACCCGTGACGGCAGCTTTGTCAGTAGCCGGGTGGAAAAAGATGATTGTCTGGAAAGCGGAACAGACAAAGCCCGTGAGCTGTTCAACGCCATCCCCTGGCTGGATGAGTTGGACGCTGCACCCAATCGCTGCTTTATCCACCAGCCCCACAATGACTTTCTCTCCGTCCGCAGGGATTTCGTTGTCTATGGTGTTGCCCGCGCGGTGCAGTTTCACAGCAAAAATATTGGCTATATCGAAGTGACCAGCGAAATAGCCGGTCTGAAAGAGATCATGACGCAAGTGGATGAAACGACGATCATGACGCAGGCTGTATTCAGCGACGGCACCGTGCTCTATTCAAGCTCCGGGCTTGACGTTATATATCCGCTTGATCTTGCTCGAAATACGCTGATCGATTACAAAGATGATACGGGGCTCCACCATCAGGTCATGCGCGTGTACAACGAATGGCTCGACCTGCACGTTTTTATCGCCCAGGATCAGTCCATCTCAGCACAGCGTACCCGGACGCTCTATCTGGCCAGCATCAGAACGGCTGTACTGATCACCGGGCCGGCACTGGTGCTGTTCGTGTTCATCGCCCTGCGCCTGACTGATTCTATCCGGCGATTGACAAAAAAGGTGCGGCAACTTCCGGTCGAATCCGCGCTGGAGGATAGCAGCAACGTCACTGACATTCTCCACCACACCGTCACCCGCACAGGTGATGCAGAGCTCCATGAGCTTGAGAAGGTTTTTAACAGCATGATGCTGCGTCTTAGGGAAAGCACCATCAATGAACTGTCCATGCGCGAGGGCACGCTACAGGCGCAGCTGAGCGCCCTGCAGACGCAGATTAACCCCCATTTTATTTATAACACACTGAATATGATCAGCTCCAAGTCCCTGGAGAGCGGCAACATGGAGGTCATTGACATCTGTGATCACTTTGCCCAGATGCTGCGGTACGCCATCGACACACAGTCACAGACTGCCACGCTGGCGGAAGAGATCGAAAATGCACGGGACTATCTTCATCTGGCCAAATCCCGATATGAGCAGTATCTGGAATTCACCATCAACGTGCCCGCACAGCTGGAGCAGATCATCATTCCCAAGCTATCCCTTCAGCCGATTGTTGAAAATGCGATGATCCATGGCTATAACGGCAGGAATACCGTTCGGGTTCTGTCCATTACCGGCTGGCTGGAAAATGATCTGCTGATTTTGGAGATCCATGACAACGGTACCGGCTTCTCGCCGGAAAGTCTCGCGGCGCTCCAGCAGCGCTTCCACGACATTGAGGATGGGACAGTCACCATCTCACAGACCGGAAAGCACATCGGGCTGGTCAACACCTATCTACGGCTTTTCTACTACAGCCATAAGCGGATCCGCATCAGCCTGAGAAATGCAGAAGGCGCGGTTGTCCGGCTGACCATCCCGGTTGCTGATGCATCCTTGAAAACAGAATGAACAATCAAAAATGGCGCCGTTCGTTACTGAACAGCGCCATTTTCTATATCTGATTGGTTCAGGATCGCTCCGTCACCGTAATCGTTGGTGTCAAACAGCATGTCGCCAAGGCTGCCTGCAAGTTCCATGACGCACTTCGCATTGTCCTCAAAGCGGTTGCCGCTTACATGCCCGCCAGCAATATCCCGCATGTATAGCCCGCAGGAGCCGCAGTCGCTGAACACGTTGTCGTACAAGCTAATGGCGTTATCGCCGTAGTTGTAGGCGATTACCCCGACCCAATCCTCCAGGAACTGATTGCCGATACAGATAGCGCTCGTCCGCTCCAGGCGGAAGCCTGCCACTGTGTTCCCCTGACTGATATTGTCCAGGAAGAGGATATGATTCTCCTTCTGGGGAGAGAAGCCGTTTTCGTTGTATCTCGCTATGCAGCGGACAACCTGACAACGGTTTCCGCAGGCGAAGAAGAATCCGCGGCCGCAGTTTTCCGCTTCGCAGTCCACGATCAGACAGTCATCTCCATAGGAGAAGAAGATCCCCTGATCGCAATGGGTGGCGCGGCATCTGAGAACCTGGATGCGCTTGACAGCCCGGAAATCCATGCCATGGTTGGTGTCCACCGTTTCACAGTCCTCCAGCAGACCATCCTCCACATAGGCAAGGTAGATGCCGAAAATGCCGCAACGATCCGCCCGGCAGTTGATCAGCCGAACATTCTGGCAGTACGCCAGCACCAGCCCCATGCTTGAATCCGAGACATCCATGTTTTCCGCCGTCACCCCATTGCATTGCACGGCGATCACTTCGCCCGCATCCGTAGGCAGCGTCAGATCATCCTCTCCCACGAAGTAATACAGCGGACGTCCGTTGACGGTACAGTTCTGGATCTCGTGGGTGGTGAAATACTCGATATCCTCTCCCACCTCGAACATCGCGGTGAGCGCCGGTGCGGTGCTGCCCTGGGTGACCGGAGGCCCGACGATGGACACGCTGCAGCCTTCAAAGCAGCAGTCAACGATCTGCACCTGCTTGACGCCGGAAAGCCACACCGCGCAGGACGATCGGCGGAAGGCTGTGTCGATCAGCGTAAACTCGCAGTTTCTGATGGACAGACGATCCCCGCGCGCAACGATCGCCCATTTCCGCAGATGCACCCGGATCCCCTGGATGGACACATCTTCCGCATGGATGTTCAGCATGGTCTCAAAGCCCGGACAGTCCAGAATGACCTCGTCGCCCTCCCGCGCATAGATCGCCACCGACTTATCAATCGTGAGCGGATAAGCCTCCTTTGGCTGCGCGTATACACCCGCTGTCAGGCAGATCCGATCACCGTTTTGTGCATGGGCAAGCGCTTCGGTGAGTGTGACGAAATCCCCCGCGCCGGACGGCGACACCACCCATTCACGGCTCGCGTCTGCCTCCGCATGTCCCCAGACCGGCAGCAGGCAGAGCAGTATGAGCAACAGCAGAAATTGATACCCTTTCATATTTCACAGCCCCTCTGTCAATAGATGCTGTTTCATCATCATGTCCGTTTTTCAGCCGCAGACTTCTCAAGACAGCAATCGCTCGTAGATCTCCCGATCCAGACTGCTGAAAACATTGAAGATCACCTGACAGGCGCCGCCGTTGCTTCGGTAGGCGCGTACCTCCCGCAGGGCTATCGCCGCTGCTTCCTCATGCGGAAAGCTGAATTCTCCTGTGGATATGCAGCACAGCGCAAGGCTCTCCAGCTTCCTTGCTTCAGCTGCCTGCAGGCATGAGCGGTAGCACGCCGCAAGGAGCTCCCTGTGCCGTTCTCTCAATTCCCCCTGCACGATCGGACCGACGGTATGAATGATGTACCGGCAAGGCAGGTTGAAGGCAGGGGTGAGTTTTGCCTGCCCGGGTGGCTCAGGTAAACCCTGAGCCTGCATGATTGCATGACAGGCACTGCGCAGCTGTATCCCGGCATAGGTATGGATCGCATTATCGATGCAGCCATGGCAGGGATGGTAGCAGCCGGTCATACCGCTGTTCGCAGCATTCACGATAGCGTCGACTCTCAGCGTCGTGATGTCGCCCTGCCACAGATAGATCCCATCCTCCTGGGGGCTCAGATCATGCCAGTCCGTGATCCCCTTTGCGGCGATTTCCTCCTGCAGGAAATGATCCTGCAGCGCCAGGAACGCAGGAGAAGCATCGCCAGGCTGGCGCACATTGACCAGCGATCGGAACAAGCGCCACTGGTGTACTTCGTCCCGGGGGAATGTTGCTGCCTGCGCTGCATACATAGGCATGTCCGCAAGAAGCCAGCTATTCAAGGTGAGCAGATCATCCAGCCGGCTCATTCTTCCGCTCCCTTCAGCAGCGCCCTGACCACAGACCCGATGTCCTCATTCAGGCAGAGGGACTGCTCCGTGATCTCACTGGGACACACCGCCTGTCCATTATTGATGCAGACATAAAAGGCTGCCGGATTGCTCATCGTCATCTGCCAAAAGGGGTATTTGATGATCACCGGCGTATTATATCCCACGCCCAGCTCCAGGAACAAGATCCGCTTGTCCCTGTACTGCTCCAGAAACAGCTCGTACTTCGCCGCGGCTCGTCGCCAGCCCTCGTCCTCCACAAACCGGTCATCCGAGCGGAGATTCATGGTCATGGGCTTGCCACATCGGGGGCAGCGCGGGATGAGCGCAGACGAGACGTGCATATCCTCCTGCTGCGCCACCATCTGGCGGATCGCCCGCTCGTTGTCATAGGTCGCATCATGACATGGTACGCTGCATTGGAACAGACCGTAATCCCCCTGCGTGTAGAACAAGCGATCTTTATTCACGCCAGCCTTCTGAAAGCAGTGATCCACATTGGTGGTAAGAACAAAATACTCCTTATCCTTTACCAACGAAAGAACATCCGCATAGACCTGCTTCGGTGCATCATGATAACGGTTGATCCAGACAAACCGGCTCCAGTATGACCAGTATTCCTCCAGTGTACGGTATGGGAAAAACCCGCCTGTATACATGTCTTCAAAGCCATACCGCATACGAAAATCCGAGAAATACTTTTCAAACCGCTCGCCTGCATAGGAAAATCCAGCTGAAGCAGACAACCCTGCACCTGCACCGATCATAACAGCATCGGCAGAACTAATGGCCTGACGCAGCTGACGCAGCTCATTCTGAATGCTGTCCATCCGCACCTGTTCCTGATAGGCTTCCCCTGCCTGACGCATTGCAGCAATGATCTCACGCATGGACGCGCCCAGCTCCGTTAATTCATATTCACCATCCGGTTCAGCAGGTGCATTCAGCAAACCATCCTGTTCCATTTCGTGAAGGTGCTCCTTCAGCTTTTCACTGCTGAGTTCCCTCAGATTTTTATGGAGCTCCTTGTATCGCCACGGCCGGACAAGCAGATTCCGCATGATCAACAGCCTCTCCTCAATGCCGATCAGCTCCGCACAGTGCTCTGTCGCATCAAACGACTTTTTATCCCAGCTGGTCATGCAGCAACTCCTTTTCTCTTTTTTAGCATTATAATATATCATGCAATTAAGAACAAGTCAGTTACCACAAAGTGACCTATATAGGGATGCCGTGGAAAGAGAATGGGATATGGCTCTGAATGGTACTTACCATTACTTGCAAGGATCAATCTGACTGCGTGGGTTGCGATTGGCGGGATCATCCAGGCAAAAAGTATACGCACCTTTTTGCAACTGTCTTGCGTTGTTCAATCCTATACACTATAATGTGATGTAACATGACTTTGAATACCATCTGATAGCAGTGGCGGACAATGCCACGTAATCTTCAATGTGTTTCATGACAAGGACTGGCACATCTATGACCGACTGCTGAACGAACAGGAATAAAGGAGATTCCATGAAAAACTTGCTTTCTCTGATGCTCTGCCTGCTGCTGTATCTGCCTGCCGCTTTTGTGATGGCTGACAATGAACTGACCATCGTCCATGTGACGGACATGCACTATCTGTCCCCAGCGCTGACGGACTATGGTGAAAGCTTCATGGCGCTGATCGAGGATGGTGACGGCAAGGTGACCCACTACACGCCCCAGCTGATGTCTGCTTTTGTGGATGAAATGCTCTCACTCATGCCGGATGCCATCATTCTCACCGGCGACCTGACCCTCAACGGGGCGTCCCGGAGTCATACGGATCTGGCTGCTCACCTGACCCCATTGGCCGAGGCAGGAATCCAGGTGCTGGCCCTGCCCGGCAATCATGACACCAATTCCACCGGTTATCAGTTTATCGAGCCGGATGTGTATTATGTTGAAAGCCTGGCCGATGAGGAGTTTGACGATGTGTACGCACATTTGGGCTATTCCGACGCCATCTCCCGGGACGCTGTGTCCATGAGCTACGTTGCCGAAGCCGCTCCCGGTGTGTGGGCTCTGTTGGTGGATGTGAATGCCAACGGCACTGCCGGTACAGTCAGTGAGGAAACCTTCATCTGGATCGAGGAGCAGCTGATCAAGGCACAGCAGCAAGGTATTACCGTTATCACTGCCAGCCATCAGCCGGTGCTGATCCACAACAGCCTGTTTACCTTCAGCTATGTGATCAACAACAACACGCGGCTTCTCGCCCTGTATGAAAAGTATCAGGTGCCGCTGAATCTCTGCGGACACCTGCACATGCAGCACATTGCGCATTCTGGCACATTGACGGAGGTCGCAGCCTCCTCTCTGGCGGTTTCGCCGAATCAGTACGGCGTGCTGCGGCTGGATGGCAACCAAATTCTGGATTATCAGATGCATCCGCTGAACGTGGCTGCATGGGCGGCGCGCACCGGACAGACCGATCCGAATCTGCTGGACTTCGCCGCATACTCTGCGGATTTCTTCGACCGCACGACCTATGCGCAGGCAGCGTCCATGTTTGCATCCAGCACACTCCCTCTGGCGGAGCAGGAACCCATGATCGACTTCATCGTCCGGCTGAATGCGGAATACTTCGCCGGAAAGCGGACCATCACAGCGGATGATCCGATGTGGGCCATGTGGCAGGAGCATATGCCCGCAGCCTTCTTCACCTACTATATGAGCAGCATCCTCGCGGAACCCCTGCAGGACATGACATACCATGCTTTTCAGGAGGCAACCCCATGAGATTCATATCGCTGATCCTGGCTCTGCTCATCACCCTTACCGACATCGGAGGAACGGCTATGGCTGAGGAAACGACCCTTGGTTTTTTCAAATCACTGAACTTCGATGACGGTCTGAGCGTGGTTGTTGATGTATTTGAGCGCTTCCCGCTGCAATATGCAACCACTCTTGGCAGGGACGGCAATCCGCAGATCCGGCCCATCGAATTCAAATTCGAAGAGGACGGCGTGCTGTATTTTGATACGGTGGTATTCTATACCTCTTATGCCGAAATGCTTGCCCATCCCTACATCCAGCTCTGCGTCTGCGATCAGGAAACGATGACCTATGTGCGTCTGGGCGGCAAAGTGAATTTCACCAAGGACGAAGCCATCGTTAACCGATGCTTTGAGGAAAGCCCGGTACTGACCTCTCAGTTCGGCAACATGCGGGAATTTGTGATCGGTTACTACCTGACAGAAGTGTGGGCTGAGTTTGTCTCTTTCTCAAACGAGCTGCCGAAAATGACTTATTTGCTGCCGAACAAGTTCGATAACGCTGTGGAATAATCGTAAATGTAAATGGGAAGATATTCATCTTATCATTCGTTATATCAATGCAACCGATTTTTCGTCCCAATTCAATACGGGAGGTGATTGAGCGCGCTACATTATGACCAGAGAGGTATCCCATGAACCGACTTGACTTTTCCTCTATTGTGGCGGTGATCCGCTACTACATCAGCCCTGACCACGGCATGAACCAGGGCGAGCTGCTGGACGAGCTGTTTTACAGCCTCCATGCAGATAGCAAAGAACCCATTATCTTTGACGGTGCATCCGTCAACCGCTGGCTGAAAGGCACAGAACGCGTCAGCCCGATCATCAGCCGGTATTATCTGAAGAAGCGCAATCGGGAGAAGCTTGCCTACGACATTGAGCAGTATATCCTGCCCCTGATGTATGACAGCGATATGGCTGTACAGGAGCTGTATCGCCTGACTGTGCAGGATACAACTATATCTGACCGGAAAAAGAATAAGCTGCTGAAAGGTTATCCCTGCGATACTGAGCATACATCAGCCCAGCTTATTGCCACCCTGCTGTGCTTCAGTATGGAACGCACCTTTGTCCGGCGCACAGCAGCGAACACGGGGCTTATGGCGACTGGCTCGTTATCACCCGCCTCAGCGGATTTCATCCTGAACAACCGCACCCCCGCACCCTGTCGTCATTTTTGCGGACGAGAGGAAGAATTGTCTGTTCTGCATGATCTACTGAACGAGCACAGCAAGGTGTTTATCACTGGCATCCCCGGTATCGGAAAGAGTGAAATAGCGAAGGCCTACGCCAAGCAACACAAGGCTGACTACACCAACATCGTGCACCTGTACTATACTGGCGGCCTACGTGAGGACATCACCCGCATGGACTTCGTGGATGACCTGCCTGACGACACCGATGAGGTGCGCTATCAGCGCCACGCCCGCTTCCTGCGGACGCTGAAAGAAGACACACTGCTGATCGTGGACAACTTCAATGCCACCGCTGCGGAAGATGATCTGTTGGCTGAGGTCATGGCATATCGCTGCAAAGTGCTTTTCACAACCCGTTGCCGATTTGATGAGTATCCTATGTTGGAGTTGTACGAGATCAACGACAAGCAAACCCTGCTGCACCTCATGAGCAACTTCTATTCGGAGGCAGCACAGCATCAGGGCACGCTCCTGCAAATCATTGACGCTGTACACAGTCACACGCTGGCGGTTGAGCTGGCCGCGCGATTGCTGGAAACTGGAATGCTGGCTCCTCATGCCTTGTTGGCAAAGTTGCAAGCAGAAAAGGCCGCCTTCAATGTTGCCGATACCGTCAGCATTCACAAGGACGGGCACAGCACCAAAGCGACCTACTACCGGCATATCCACGCACTGTTCTCCCTGTACCAACTGGCAGCAGCCGATCAAGATGTCATGCGCAGTTTATGCTTCACACCAGCAACAGGCATATCAGCACGGCTTCTGGCGAAGTGGCTTCAGCAGGACAACCTCAACACCATCAACAGCCTTATTGAGATGGGCTTCATCCAAGCTCAGCCGGGACGCATCATCGCTCTGCATCCGCTTGTGCAGGAGATCGCTCTGGAGGAGCTAAAGCCCTCCGTTCAGAACTGCCGCACCCTGTTGGACAGTCTACACGAAATTTGTCTGCGCCACGGAGAAGAATCGCCCCATGTGCAGGTAACCATGAAAACCATCGAAGGTATCGTCACTCATGCAATCAAGGACGATTCCGCTTACTATCTCCGCTTTGTTGAAGATGCCATCCCCTTTGCGGAGAAATACCGCTGTCAGCGCGGTGTCGTTGCGCTGGTGCATGAGATGGAATCCCTACTGGCAGACAGCATATTAGGCACGCAGGATGACCTCACATTGTTGCTCAGTTACCAGGCGCTGTGTGCCAACAGTCCTGTTGCAGCTATTCATTTGCAGGAGCAAGCCCTCACTCTGCTGACAAACATCACTGCAGATAACGCCCTGCTGGCTTCCAACATTCATGCCAACCTTGGCGGAATGTACCGCGAGTCCGGCAACTACATCAAAGCAAAGGAGCACATGGAGGCAGCTATCTCCCTGATGCGCCAATACGATCTGCTTTCCTGTCATGACAGTATCCCGCAAGTAGTGAACTACGCCATGCTGCTGTCTGAAATTGGGCAGCCGGACAAAGCAATCGCCGTATTGGAGCAGATAGAAAAGGTTGTTCAGGAGCATAACTCTGATGTATGCATGGACAACGCTGCCATCCATGAAGCAATGGGCAACACCTACCTCATGACAGGCAATATGGAACAAGCAGCTATCCAACATCGGAAATGCCTTGCCATTTACTCCGCACTGTTCCCCGACCAGCCTGACATGCTGTCAGCGAAGCAAGCCGATCTCCGTATGCTCTATGAGCAGGTCGGTACATACATCGCCCCATCAATCCCTCGAATCGCATAATCACCATAATCAACAGAGGATGCAGTCCACTCACCGGCTGCATCCTTTTTTCGTGCCATCATTCAGTTTTGACAAATCCCTCAATTTACCCTCAATTCGCACTCAATGCGTATTTTCGTTCTCCCAATTAGAATGAAATTGCCCCGAAAGCAGCACCACTCTCTGCCAAGGGTAAATCATCCAAAGGAGGACGATAAATGTCCAACACCAAATGGGAGGTGCAGCCCAAATGAGAAACCTGCACAACATCCGCATCATCGCGGTGGATCACGGCTATGGCAACGTGAAAACCGCGAACACCATCACCCCCACCGGCATCAAGGCATACCCGACCAAACCCATCTTTGGCGGGGACATCCTTGAATACGCCGGCACCTACTACCTGATCGGCGAGGGCCACAAGGAGTTTATTGCTGACAAGTCCATGGACGAGGATTACTACGTCCTGACCCTTATGGCCGTCGCCCGTGAACTGAGCCTTGCCGGTCTCACCCGTGCCGATGTGCACCTTGTCGTCGGTCTGCCCATGACCTGGGTGCGCAGCCAACGCGAGAGCTTCCGCATTTATCTCATGCGCAAGACGGACGTTCATTACCGCTTCGCCGGCAAGGAGTATCGTGTCCATTTCGTCGGCTGCACTGTGTACCCGCAGGGCTACCCGGCGCTGTACAACCGCCTTGGCGAGATGAAGGGCACGACCATGCTGGCCGACATCGGCAACGGTACGATGAACATCCTCTACCTTGTCAACGGCCAGCCCTCCGAATCGCGCAGCTGGACGGAGAAACAGGGAGTGAACCAGTGCGTCATCGCCGCGCGGAACGCCGTCATGGACAGCTTCGGCGTGAAGATCGACGATTCGATCATTGAGCAGGTACTCCGCACCGGCATGGCAGACATCGGCAAGCCCTATCTGGACTGCATCACCGCCGTTGCCCGGCAGTATGTGGCCGACCTGTTCGCCACGCTCCGCCGGTACGAGTACAACCCCGACCTCATGCGGCTGTACATCGTCGGCGGAGGCGGCTGTCTGGTGAAGCATTTCGGCGACTACCCCAAGGATCGCGTGACGATCATCGGCGACCTCTGCGCGACAGCCAAGGGGTATGAAACCCTCTGTTTTGCGCAGCTCCAGCGAAAGGGGCAGGCATGACGAACATCCGCAACACCAACCTCCGCTTCAACTTGAACAAGGAGAAGCACCGCAGGGCTTGGGAGCATCTGCAGCGCATGGACAAGCGCATATTCAAATCCCACAGCAACGCAGCAATCGACGCCCTGAACGACTACTTTGACCGCTACAACAAAGCGCAGGACGATCCGTATCTGGAAACCCGTGAACGCGAGGAGCAGTTTGTCGAGCGAATCGTGACTGCTGTTGAAGCCAGCCTTGACCAAACACTCCCGGCCTATTGGAGCGAACACGCATCACAACTAACCTCAACAACTGAAAACAAGCACCAATCCAACCCGGAAACAGCATCAACGCCCAACGTGGACTGGGACTTCCTCGGCGGCTGACGGTGCGAGAAAGGAACGAACATGAAGCGAGACATGACTACCATGACACCCGAAGAGAAGAAACTTGTGCAGGCACAGCACCGGCTTGAGGCAGCTCAGGCACGGGAACGCGACCGAGAGCGCAGGCAGCGGACGCACAGGCTCATTCAGACCGGAGCGATCCTGGAGAAGCTGTTCCCGGAGATCCGTACGATGGAGTTGGACGACATCGAACTGGAGCTCGAACGAAGACTGGGCACGACGGAGTCCGAGGCAACCGGGACAACGCAGGCACCGGGGCTCCCGTAAGGGCGCATGTACTCGCCACCCATAGGGCGGCGGTATCCCTTCGGGCAAACATGCGCGATTCGCCCTCGAAACCCGCAAGCGACTTCCGAGGGTACAGGCCATTCAATGCAGGCATTGAATAGCCTTAGTCAGCCCGATGGGCTGACCTCACCGGGGGATTTCGCTCTCTGCGGAGAGCGACAGGGTGTGCTGCAAGCCATCACACCCTGCGCCTTGCCCTCCTGCCACTGGCAGCAGTTCTGCGGCATGACGCAACCTGCCACTGGCAGCTTGCGGGTACGACGAGGCAGGTACGACAAAGAAACGGAGGTGATCGCCGGTAGCGATCTTCTACATCCAGGCCAAGGTTGTCACGAGGGGCACGGGGCGCTCCGCTATCGCCGCAGCAGCGTACATGAGCTGCTCCAACATCCTCAACGACTACGATGGCGTACGACACAATTACACGCGAAAAGGCGGGCTTGTCTGGCAGGAGATATTCCTGCCGGACAATGCTCCTGCAGAGTGGGCAGACCGTTCCGTCCTCTGGAACGCCGTGGAGGCCGCCGAGACCACCAAGGAAAGCCGCCTCGCCCGGATGTTCGTAGTGGCGCTCCCGATGGAGCTGAACCACGATCAGCAGATGGCCCTGCTGACCGAGTACATCCAGCAGCAATTCGTGGCGGACGGTATGTGCGCCGACGTTGCCCTGCACGATCCTGACCCGCCCGGTCACAACCCGCACGCGCATATTCTGCTGACCATGCGCCCGCTGGACGAGCACGGCGACTGGCAGTACAAAACCGAGAAGGAGTACCTGTGCGTCCGGGGCGACGAGGAACGTGGCTTCACTGCCGAGGAGTTCGCTCAAGCCAAGTTGGACGGCTGGGAGAAGCAGTACCCCTACAAGGTCGGGCGCAAGAAGGTTTACATGGCCCCGTCCGTCGCGGAGGCGCAAGGGCTGGTACGCGCCAGCAAGCACCCGAAGAACACCCGCTACGGGCGGCAAAACCCGATCACGGAGCGATGGAACAGCGAGAGTCAGCTGCTCAACTGGCGGGCAGCGTGGGCAGAAACCTGTAACCGCCATCTGGAAATGGCTGCTTCCGAGGCCCGCATTGACCATCGCAGCAATGCCGAACGCGGCATTGACGAGCAGCCCACCGTGCATGAGGGCATCGCCGCCCGGATGATCGAGAAGCGCGGCGGCACATCAGTGCTGTGCGAGATGAACCGGCAGATTCGCACAGACAATGCTTTGCTCCGGGCCTTGAAGAAGCAGGTGCAGAAGCTGATGGATGCAGTCAAGCAAGGTCTCCCCGCTCTGTTGGAGAGTCTTCGGGATGCGATGGTGCTGGTGCAGTACCAACTGCTGTTCAACGATGGGCAGCAGGCATCCCTGTCCAAGCGGCTACAAGCCATACGGAACTTGACAACCGAATACAAAACCATTCAAATGGCAATCAAAGGCAAAACTGCTCAACGCAAAGCACTGCTTGCAGAACAGGCCGAACTTAGCCCGCTGCAATTTATCCGCTCCAATCAGATCAGCCAGGAGGTCGCAGCCCTGACCGAGGACATCGAGGAGCTTCGCTTCAGCAAGGAGCAACTGCTGGCTTCTATTCCTGACGGTGACATGAAGAGTGTGGCGCGTCAGGAGAAGGACTTGACTACCAGCATGGCCCGGCTGGTTGATCAACACGAACAACTCTCTGCACAGAGGGAGGGCATCCGAGCTGACTACGATGCAGAGCTTGCAGGAGTCGCCACTGAAGCTCTGCCCGACATACAGGCAGAGCGAATCATCCTGCGCGCAGAACACCGGGAAGGCATTACCCACCGCCTGCAAGATACCTATGGAAAGCATTATCAGCCTGGCCTGCTGACCAAGGCAGAACGCATCATCAGCACAGAATTGGGCGAGCAACCCGCTACGGAGGCGCACCGTTCCCTCCGCGAACAACTGAATACACACAAGCAAACACAGGAGCATCATCCTGAAAAGAACAAACATGATCACACCCGAGGGAGGTGATTTACCATGACGACCATTTATGATATTTGGAGGAACCATGACCAAGGTTATCAACGAGGACACCCGCGCCGGAACAACCCCCGGCACCACCGTCACCGACGATGACGGTACGCAGTATTTTATGATCCGCAACTACCGGATCAAGATTTCTGAACACTTCGCCTCGCAGGGAAAGCCCTTCGATCTGCTGATGGAGGATGTAATTCACCGCGCCGGGATGGCAACTTAAAAAGAACTACCAAAACGCCCGCGCTTATGCTATACTTGAACTGCAAGTATTGTGTAAGTGTGGGTTGTTTCAAGATCGAGAGGAGGATTTCCTTGAAGCAACTGATTTACAATACCGCACTCTATTTACGACTCAGCCGTGATGATGAACTGTCCGGCGAATCCGGCAGTATCAGCACGCAAAGAATGATGCTCCGCCAATACGCGCAGGAGCATGGCCTGAACGTGGTGGACGAGTACATCGACGATGGCTGGTCGGGCACCAATTTTGATCGTCCGGCATTCCAGCGGATGATCGACGATATCGAGGACGGCAAGATCAACTGCGTCATCACAAAGGATCTGTCCCGACTGGGCAGAAACTACGTCATGACCGGTCAGTACACGGACTTCTACTTCCCCAGCAAGGGTGTGCGTTACATTGCCATCAACGACAATGTGGACACCCTGAACGGCGAGAGCGAGCTGGCTCCGTTCCTGAACATTCTGAACGAAATGCACGCCCGCCAGACCAGCAAGAAGGTGAAGGCTGCGCTGCACACCAAGTTTGCCAACGGACTGCACATCGGCGCGTATGCCCCTCTTGGCTACATGCGCGATCCGGAACAGAAAGGGCATCTGCTGATTGACCCTGACACCCGCTGGATCGTGGAGAAGATCTTCGACCTGGCCGTGCACGGCATGGGTGCGGCAAAGATCACCCGCGTCCTTCATCTGGAGAAAGTACCGACGCCCGGCTATCTCAATTACCAGCGATATGGCACATTCGCCCACATCTACGCTGGTCAGCCGGAGGACAAGGCATATGACTGGTCGATTGGGCATGTGAAGTGCATCCTGAAGAACGAGGTGTACATCGGTCACAGCGTTCACAATCAGCAGACCAACATCTCCTTCAAGAACAAGAAGAAGGTACGCAAGCCGGTGGATGAATGGTTCAAAGTTGAAAACACCCATGAAGCCATCATCTCTGAGGAGGACTTCCAGCGTGTACAGGAGATGATCGACACCCGACGCCGTTCACAGAAGAATGGTGAATTGCAGCTTTTCGCTGGACTGATCAAGTGCGCAGACTGCGGCTGGTCCTTGGGGCACGGTCGCCGCAAGACCAAGAACGGCTACGATGGCTACTATCATTGCAGCAAGAATGGACAGGGACTCCACCAATGCTCCATGCATTACATCCGCGACGATGTGCTGTGTGCCTATGTCCTGTCCCGGTTGCAGTACTGGTCTCAGCAGGCCCAGCAGAATGAAGAGAAGCTGCTGAAGCGCCTGATGGGTGCGACAGACCGGGAACGCAGCGCTGCAAAGAAAAAGCAGGCCGCCGAGCTCCGCAAGGCCGAAAAGCGCAAGGCAGAGATCGACAGCCTGTTCATGAAGATGTACGAGGACTGGTCAGCAGGGCGCATCACGGAGTACAACTTCAACATGCTGTCTGAGAAGTATCAGACGGAGCAGCAGGAGCTGGATGCAAAGATTCAGCAGCTGCGTTCCAGCATGGAGGCCGACCAGCAGTCCATACAGGATGCAGAAAAGTGGATCGAGTTGATCCGCAGGTACACAAATATCACGGAGCTGACTGCTGACCTGCTGAATGCGCTGATCGAGAAGGTCGTCATCCATGAAGCCACCAAGGATGCTGATGGCAGCCGAATGCAGGAAGTAGAGATTTTCTACCGCTTCATCGGCAAGATTGAATAATTGATACCTGTATCTTTAAGTATGGGAAACGGGCAAATCTCTGCCCGACTCGTCTATTATGCTTGAACTTTGTGATGTTCTGGGTATCAGTGTTAATGATTTATTATGTGGGGAGGTAGTCACAATGGATAATTACAACAAAGAATTAGAGAACAATTTGCTT
>JAFQIB010000052.1 GCA_017397765.1 Clostridia bacterium
CTGTGTAAAAGGTGAAGAATTACTTACTGCACTGCCGACAGTAATTAGTGCCGGGTTTGAAGCGATAGAAGTATATTTCGATGCCGGACTCAAAGATATTGATCTCAAGGAATTATCTCAAAAAGCAAAGGAAATAGTCCAAGACAGTAATATAGAATTTTCAAGTATAGGGATTTATGTTAATCCTCTGCAAAATGAAGATCAAAGAAAAGAAGTTGAAAAATGTATTGATAATGCAAAATATTTTGGTGCAAAGGTAGTTTCAACCTTTGCAGGGGCAATAGAAAATGCTCCTGTATTTGTTTCGATCCCTAAATTCAAAGATCTATTCGGCGAGCTTACAAAAAGAGCTGAAGCTAATGGACTAAAGATCGGAATCGAAAACGCACACATGAATGGCTTCTGGTATCGAGCAACATGCAATATCGGTTTTTGCCCAAGTGCATGGGAATTGATGTTTGATTCTGTTCCAAGCGATGCTCTTGGACTTACATGGGAGCCTTCTCATCAGGTAGAGCAATTCATTGATGTAAACGCTCAGTTGGAAGAATGGCTCCCCAAAATAGTACACGTTCATGGAAAAGACGGAAAAATTGACAAGCCGTTTGTATCAAAATACGGTGCGTGGTTTGGGCAGCATTATTGCGACCACAAATTTCCGGGTTTGGGCGATTCGGACTGGGTAAAAATATTATCCGTTCTGTCAAACAAAGGCTATCGTGGCAGCTTAACTATCGAAGGCTTTCACGATCCTGAGTTTATCGGTGAACGTGAAATGGAAGGTCAGATCAATGCTATGAATTATCTGAAAAAATGTCGCACTCAGATATAAACTCCAATTTGTCGAGCAGGCCTAAAGCCCACTTTCCCTTGTTAGGTGAGGGCGCAATTATACGCACTGTGCCAGTGCATTGCGTTTGTGGGGGCACATACGCAAATGAGCATCCGGGTTTTTCACCGGATGCTCATCTGCTTTTTCGCTGCTGGATAAATTGTTCCTTTAGAATCCTCTCGCCAGCTGGGAGGATGGAAAGGGAGGAGTTATCCTTCACTTTGCACCAAAGAAATACCGAAACAACAAGCCCGCCAAGGCTTGCTGTTTCTTGTTCTGCGTGATAGAATGAAAGCGACAAACTTGAAGTTGTAGGTGTCAATATAATGATAAAATTATGACTTGGGAGGGCACTAATGAAAGAACGAATTAAAGTTGTTACTGGAAGTAATGAAATGCAGTGGTTATATTCGCAGGATTGGGAATATTATGATTATGGTAATTGCAAAAGGTATTTACAAATTATTTTTCCATATATGCGTGAGATGAATAAGGAAGAAAAATATCCGCTTATTTTATTTATTCCAGGTTCAGCATGGCATAAGCAAGAGATGTATAATGATATTCCACAGTATGCAACATTGGCAAAGAGAGGCTATGTAGTAGCGGTAATGCAGTATCGTGAATCTGATATTGCTCCATTCCCTGCACAAGTAGAAGATGTTTGCAATGCACTTAAATTTATTCCGTCTATTGCTGAGAATTTCCATATTGATACTGAACGGATTTTTCTTATGGGCAATTCCTCTGGTGGGCATATTGCTATGATGACTGTATTATTTAGTGAACATGGTTTATGTGAAAAAATCACGAATATTTCTGGTGTGATTTTGGAAAGTGCATCAACAGATATACTGATTTGTGCAAAAGACCCACTGCCACCATGGATGCAAGTGCGTCCTTCGGCGGTATTACTTGGTGTGGATAAAATTGAGGGCAATGAAGAGTTGGCAAGGAAGGCTTCTTGTGGAATGTATATAACAAAGGACATAGAACTACCAGCGGTGTTGCTTTTACATAGTGAACTAGACCCAATAGTATCGGTAGAAAATAGCAGAGTGTTATATGATAATCTTGTAGCTACTGGACATGAAACAAGTTATTATGAACTGGAAGATAATGATGCTCATGGTGGCGCAACTTATTATGATAGTGAAGTTTTAAATATAATACAGAAATTCTGTACAGAACATACAGTTTACTAAATTCCAATTTGTTGAGCAAACCAAAACAGTTTTCCACCCTCTTAGAAGGACGCAATTATACGCACCGTTCCTGTGCATTGCGTTTGAGGACTACATAAACAAACGAGCATCCAAACACGGATGCTCGTTTGTTCGTTGCAGGATAAATTGTTCCTTAACAACCTTCCCGCCAGGGGAAGGTGGCACGGCGCAAGCCGTGACGGATGAGGCTGTTAGCGGCAATCCTCCATCTCCCTGCCAATTCCAGTTTGTCGGAATGCCAAATCCCAATTTGTCGCCCCAAAGAAGATTCCATTCAATGTAAGAGCAGCCTTAAGCTGCGCAATGTCCTCGTACAATGCATGTGGATGCGGCAACTCGAATGATACATACAAAAACGAGCATCCGGTGTGTTGCTGGATGCTCGCAGTATTTCTGTCGGGGTATGCCACTGTCTGTCTACATTCTCCCAGCAGGGAAGTATCCCGTGTCTGCGCAGAACCTTCAAACGATCAGATATCCTTGCACTGGTCGATCGTGGGCAGGGAAACGCCCAGATGCTCGGCGCTGGCCTGCATGCATTCGACCAGCATGGTCCGCATCTGGCATTCATCAATGCAGGGAATGAACTTGGTGGCGATCATGACGGCCAGACCGTAGCAGAAAAGCCAGTTGCGTTCATACAGCTTGCGGGCTGTATCGGCATCAACCTTGATGGTGTCGTTGATTACCGGGATGCCCCAGTCAAGATTGAAGTCGGTACAGGAGCCGTCGCTGACGCGATCCCGCATAAAGACCAGCTTGAACAGCTCGGATTCGTCCCTTGCAAAGACAAGGAAGGACATGCCGATGGACAGATAGGGGAAGGCGCTGTCCTGCAACCGCAGACGCAGGCTGTTTCTCCAGGTGTTGAGCGCCAACTCAACAACGGCAGCCTTCAGCTCATCCATGCCGGAAAACAGGCGGAAGATGGGCTGCGTGGAACCGCCGAGCTCCCGGGCAACAGCGCGGGCGTTAAGGGAGCTGGGGCCCTCCCGGCGGACCAGCTGATAAGCAGCATTGAGCACTGCTTCTTTCGTAAAGCGTACAGAAGGCGGCATAAGCGATCTCCTTTGTATTTATCTGCGCCGGATATAGCGGGCAGTAGTCGTGCCGGTCTGGGGAGCGGAAATGGCGGAGGAAAGGCTGCGGTTCTTGGTGACGTTGAGCACCAGCGCAACGCCGCCCATGTTGGTGGTCATGTTGGAACCGCCGTAGCTGAGGAAGGGCAGGGGAATGCCTGTGATGGGCATCAGGCCCAGCGTCATGCCAATGTTCTCAAAGACGTGGAACAGCAGCATGGCCATCACGCCGATGATGATCAGCATGCCGAATTTGTCGTAGGTGAATCGGGCCAGATACAGCATGCGCAGCAGGATCAGCAGGTAGAGTACCAGCACCAGCAGGCAGCCCAGGAAGCCCCAGGCCTCGCCGATGGTGGAGTAGATGAAATCCGTCCAGTCAGCGGGCACATAGTTGAGCTGGCTGATGGCGCCGTCCACAAACTGACCGATGCCCTTCAGGCCGCCGGAGCCGATGGCGATCTGGCTCTGGCGCATCTGATAGGCGTCGTCCAGCGGCGACAGCTCGGGGTTCAGGAAGGCCAGGATGCGGTTGATACGGTAATCCTCCACACCGGTGGCCACAACGAAGCCGTATACCGCCAGGATCAGCAGCACGACGATGGCAGCCAGCGTCAGGATCAGCTTCATGTTCACGTTGGAGAAGAACATCATCACCGCCGCCAGGAACACGATCACGATCAGGGAACCGGTTTCGCCGGAGGCAAGGATGATCACGCCGGGAACAAGGATCAGCATCATGATGCGGACAAATTCCCGGATGGTGCTCATGGGCCGCTCGTCCTTGGCAAGCTCCTGGGCAAGCATGAGGATCATGGCCAGCTTGATGAATTCGGAGGGCTGAATGGTGTAGCCCCAGATAACGTCAGTCCAGGCCTTCACGCCCTCGGCGCCGTTGGTGACCAGGGTGAACAGCACCAGGCCGGAGGCAGCGTAGTACACCAGGCGCGTGAAGCGGCGCATGATGTGGAAGGGGATATTCAGGATGACGACCACGATGATGGGCGCCAGCATCAGGAAGAAGCACTGACGCATGGCGTAGCTGGATTCCACAATATGGGCGAGCCAGGTCTCCGCTGTTGAGTCGGTGGAGTAGGTCGCCACGCACACAGCCAGCACACCAAAGACGGACATGGCGCTGATCAGCAGGATCAGCGGTACGTCGATATGCGCCCGTGCGCGTCTGTTATCAGCGATCAATGCGCTTGACCTCCTTGAGGATAGGTTGGAAAAGGCGACGATACCAGGGGAGCGTGCCGGTGCCGTAGCCAGGCAGCGGAGCTGTGCCCGGTACGTCCAGCATGCGGTGGGCAATCCGGTGGAGGGCGCTGCGGGCCTCGCAGTCGATGTCCATCAGGGATTGATGGGTCAGCGTAGCCCGGTAGACGAAGGAATCATCCGGGATCTCGCCCAGCAGCTCCAGGTCCAGGGTCGCTGCGACGGTGGCGGCGGCGTACATTTCGCCCCCGCGGATCAGCGCTTCGTCCAGGCGGTTGACGACCAGCCGGGGACGGGGCATGCCCTTTTGCTCCAGCACGCCGGCGGTGCGCTCGGCATTGCGGATGCAGACGTCGTCGGGCGTGCTGAGGATGAGGCACTCGTTGATCTCCTCATTGAGCAGTCCGCGCAGGCTCCGTTCGATACCGGCGGGGCTGTCGATCAGCACCACGTCATAAAGCTGCTTGAGCCGCACCAGGATGCGCCGGAAAGCGCCGGGCCGAAGCTCCTTGGCGCGGGCAAACTGGCTGGCAGGCAGCAGGCTCAGCCGGGGCTCGTTCTCCGGGCTGATCAGCGCCTGCTCCAGGCGGCAGTGGCCTTCGGCCACGTCCAGCAGATCAAAGACAATCCGGTTTTCAAGCCCCAGCAAAGCGTCCTGATCCCGCAATCCCACGTCGCCGTCCACGATGCAGACCTTGCGGCCTTCCCGGGCCATAGTCAGGGCAATGCAGGCGGTGAAGGTGCTTTTGCCAACGCCGCCTTTGCCGGATGTGATGATCCATGCGGTACTCATAAACGTCTCCTTTGCAGGGCTTGTGTAGGGCTGCCGCCCCGGGCCGCTTGCAAGCGGCGTGCAGGGCAGCGCATCAGGAAATCAGGGGGCCAGGGAATTGCCGGCGGGCAGGACGTAATCCGTCGTGCGCAGCTCGGTCTGATCCAGATACCAGTCGATGAAGTCGCGGGCCGCTATGGAAGCCATACCGCCGGAATAGCCGTGGGGCACGAACACACAGATGGCAATCTGCGGATTCTGCCGCGGTGCAAAGCAGACGAACCAGGCGTTGTTCTCCAGGTCAATGGAGGTGACCTGCGCGGTTCCCGTCTTTGCGGCGATGACGTCCTGCACGTTCTTGTAGCTGCGGAAGTAGCTGGCTGCAGTACCGGTATCGTCGGTAACGCCCGCCATGCCCTGCTGGATGAGGGCCATGTAGCCGTTGGGATCATCCAGCTTGTTGACCAGGGTAGGCTCGCGTTGGGAGAGGATCTCACCCTCCGGGCTGATGATGGAATCGATGATGGATACGTTGTAGATATAGCCGCCGTTGGCGACTGCCGCAACATAGCGGGCTGCGGCAATGGGGGTGATGGTGGTGACGGATTGGCCGATGGCGGTCAGGATGGTCTGCTGTCCGCCCCATTTGATATCGTTCAGATAGATGTAGGCGTCCTGAATGACCTCGTTCAGATAAACCATCGTTTTGGTCATACCCAGCTCTTCCATGAGGATGATGCGCATCTGGGCTACCCAGTCGTTCTGGGGATAGTTGATGGCCATATCCATCAGGCGCTTGGCGCAGACGGAGAGGCGCTCGTCATCATAGGTGAGGCCGCGCTTGGCGCCCTGCGTCCGCAGATGGGTCTTGAGGGAGTTGTAGACGATGATGGGCATCGAGGTATCCTGATATGCTTCGCCCAGGGCCTTGGTGGGGTCATACAGGGTGCTCTGGCTGCCCACGACGCTGCGCACCTCGCCGGGCAGGTCGATGCCCGTCAGGCTCGTCAGGCCGAAGAGGGAAGCATAGCGGTACAGACGATCCTCGCCCAGACGGTCACCCATCTCGTAGAAGAAGAAGTTGCAGGAGTTCTGGATGGCGTCGGTGATGGTCTGGGCGTTGTGCTTGTAGCGCTGGCCCTCGGAGATCCAGCACTTGGGGGCGGTGGATTCGTCGGAGTTGTACTTGGTGTAGTAGCCCATGTCGGTGAAGCGCTCCTTGGGCCCCAGCTCGCCCTCTGCCAGCGCGCCGAAGCCGGTGACCATCTTGAAGATGGAGCCGGGGGTGGCGCGGGAGCCGATGGCGTAGTTGAGCATCAGGTTGCGGTCATCCGCCAGGATGGCGCGGGCTTCGGCATTGCCGCCGACCAGCGCGTTCAGGTCGTAGGTGGGGAAGTTGGCCATGGCCAGCGCCCGGTCCTTCATGTCCAGCACGACCATGACGCCGTGCTCGGCCAGCTCCAGGGGGTACTGCTCCCAGTTGCGCTTGGCAATGTCGGTACGGTTGTCCTCCAGCCAGGAGGAGTCCACCATGAGGGCCTCCTGCTTGTTGCGGATCTGCTCGACATTGTTGGTGATGGCGCGCTCGGCCTGCTGCTGATACGCAGAGCGGATGGTCAGCTTGACGTTGTTGCCGTCCTCCGGCTCGGTGTAATCCAGCTCGCGCACGACGGTGGACAGGTTGTTGCGTTCCACCACGCGCACGCCCTGGGTGCGGTTGGAGGAGGCGGTCAGCCAGGATTCCATCGAATACTCGATGCCGTCGCGGCCGATCACGTCGTTGTAGCTGTAGCCCTCGGCCTGCAGCTCCAGCCATTTGGTCCGGCTTGGAATCTTGCCCACATAGCCGATGATCTGCGCTGCCAGCGTGTGCTTGGGATAGACGCGCTTGGTGGCGATTTCAACGCCCATGCCGGGCAGCATCATGGATTTGGTTTCCACCTCAATGGTGGTTTCATAGGCCACGTCCTCAGCGATGGGGATGGGGAGCGAGTTGAACAGGTTCATCTGCATCTCCGCATACACCGCCATGACCTTGAGCATCGTGGCTTCCTCCAGGAGGATGAAATCGCCCTGGGTGCTGTCATCTGCCTCGATCTCCTTGAAGGCGGCAATCTCCTCCTCACTCTGGGCAAGGCGGTATTTCCGCTTGAGGCGCTGCAGGCAGTCCTCGGCGGTGGGGTAGGAGGATTCGGGGACGTAGTTGTTGGAGCGCCACTGGCGTTCGCGGGTCTCCAGCACGCTTTCGGACACGCCGGAGCCAAAGTTGAAGATCCATTCGCCGGTCTCTTCGTCCCGTTCGATGTCGTATTCAAAGGCCAGCTGGCCGCCGTTGCGCTCGATGATCTCAATGGTGCTGATAATGGACTGGGAGTACTCGTAATAATCGCTCTTCTTGACGTTGGAGCCGTCCTTGTAGAAGGTGATGTTGTACACCAGCTCGTCTTTTGCGAGGATGACGGAGTCCGCATCGGTGATGTTGCCGCGCTTGCCGCGCAACACGATGTTCTTCGTACGGGTGGATTCCGCCTTCTCCTTGTACTCCTCGCTGTTGACCAGCTGGAGCCTGATCAGACCGCTGACCAGATAACCGAACATGGCCAGCAGGATGACGATGAAGGCGATATAGCGCCAGTTGATCCCTGCATGGGGATCACGCTGGGTGACATTGCTCATGAATGCCCTCCTTTCTTGCGCCCGGGGTCAGAAATAACCGGGCGGATGATGGAGCTGACAGAGGGGGATCAATCCCGGGCAGGACGGCGGTCAAAGCGCATCTGTGCAGCCGGGGCGTCCTCGACCTTGCGGAAGCCGAGGAACTTACGGACGGGAAGCATGATGATCAGCGTCAGGGCTGAGGTCATCACCACGTCGGTCAGCGCGCGCTGGATCAGCACGGAGGACAGTTCAGCGCCGCTGAGGTACATGTAGACCAGGTTGATGGCCTCATAGATCAGCGTGTTGACCGCCGCGCACAGCACGGTACGGATCAGGGGGCTGATGTTGCGGCCGCGCTTGCCGATGGAGCGGGCATACTGCAGCTGGGCAGCGGAACGGTCCGCAAAGAACACGCCGCAAAGCAGCGCCGATACGGGGTAGAACAGCAGGTTCAGCATCTGCACGGTAGGCAGCATGATCTCCATCACAATGCCGTAGAACATACCGATCCACAGGCCGTGGATCAGGCCGTAGCCGACGGTGACAATGGCGGTTACAGCCAGCAGCAGGCTGGGCGATACGCCGCCGATGCTGATATAGGGCATGATCGACACATGGGCCAGATACCCCAGCAGGATCACCAGCAGCAGCTTCACCTGCCGCATGAACGTCTGTCGCACGGTTTACTCCTCCTCTTCCCAGATGAAGTGATCCGGATCGACGGTGATGACCGGCGTGGGAGAGGGCGTGGGCGACGGGGTGGGCGAGGGCGTGGGGCCCAGGAGAGAAGACTGATACTCCAGCACCGGCCCGGTGGAGGTCATGGGCGTCGGGGTGGGCTTGGGGGTCGGCGAGGGGGTGGGAGACGGCGTGGGAGACGGCGTGGCCGAGGCGGTGGGCGCCGGCGTAGCGGTCTCGCCGAACTTCAGCGTCGTACCGATGCGCAGCGTCGGATAGGGGCGCGCCGTCACCGTGGGGACGTACTCGTTGTAGGTTGCGGTATTGGTACGGCCTTCCACGGCAGAGGCGGCGGGCTTGTAGCGGTAGACGATCACATACTCGATGTGCTGGAAGTCCGCCGAGGGCTCCACGACGATGAACTGCTTGTTGCTCTCCATGCCGCGGGTGGATTCACGCACGGTGCCGATCGGGATGCCCTTGGGGAAGGACATGCCGATACCGGAGGTGACCACGATGTCGCCGGGGCGGGGCAGGTGATCGTCGGGCAGGTAGTACATGCGGCACAGCGGCTCGCCGTTGATGCCCAGGGTACCCGAGACGATGCCCTGATCGCGGCTGGACTGGATCAGGCCGGAAATGGAGGCGTTGGAGTCGATGATGGTACGCACGGTGGAGGTGGCGTCATAGACCTCCTCGGTGAAGCCGATGAGTGCGCCGGAGATGGTGACGGCCATATAGGGCTCGATGCCGTCCCGGGAACCGCGGTTGATGGTGAAGGTGGAGAAGTAGTTGCCCTGCTCACGGCCGATGACCTGACAGCGGATCGGGTTCATGCCGATATTGTCCTGCATCTCCTCTTCAATATCCTCGTACATGGCCAGCCGGTCGGAGTATTCCTGGGCCATGGCGGCCAGGATGTACAATTCCTCGTTCTGGTTGTACAGATCGACGTAGGCCTGCTCCAGGTTTTCGCGCATCTTGACCTTGCGGAAATAATCCGCAAAGTTCTCCACGATCCCGGTAAAGAGCCCCTGCAGGGGGCCCATGGCGCCGGAAACCGCCTTTTCCGGCAGCTGCAGGAAGGCATTGTCGGGCATCATGGTGCGGGAAAGCAGCATCATGCCGATCACCAGCAGCAGCACCAGGGTCAGACCGGCCATCAGGACGATGCGCAGCGTATTGCGCTGGGGCTTCTTCTCCGCTTCATTCTGCAGATGCCGCTGCTGCTTGCGGGTACGGTTCCGGGTGACGGGCGCCGCCTCTGCGGATGCAGGCTCGTCTGCTTCTTCGGCGGGCTGCACGGGCCGGGCGGTGCGGCGGGGCGCGGTCAGATCGTCATCGTCATCCAGATCATAGGCGGGGGTGAAATCCGAGGCGTCATCCTCGGGCTCTTCGGCGGCGGGCTTCATGCCGATCATGCGCACGCCGATCCGGTTGAGTCCCTCGGTCAGCGGCTCCTCGGCGGGCTCCTCCGCAGCTTCTTCCTTGGGGAGATACTCCTCCTCCGTGGGCAGGTTGCGGGTCACGCTGTCCAGATCATCGTCAAAATAATACTCGTCCGGATCAGGCAGGAAGGGATTCCTGCGCTTGATGTCTTTGGAATCCTGGCGTTTGGCCATAACAGGTCACCTCATATCATCAAGGGAATGGGCAGCAGCCGGAGACCCCTCTGGGCTGCTGATATCAAATGGCTGGATATGCGCCGGCATCAGGCCTGGGCGGGCATATGGCCCTGCTCCTGCAGCATGGGCATGTTCTCAACGATGTAGCCCAGGCCCAGGGCCGTACAGTCGCCGGGCTCCTTGGCGATGAGCACCGGGATACCCAGCTCGGTGGCGATGAACTGATCCATCGCATAGAGCTGCGCGACGCGGCCAGTCAGGTGAATGCCGGTGCGCATGATATCCGCTGCCAGCTCCGGCGGCGTACGCTCCAGCACCCAGCGGATGGCTGCCACGATGGCGCGGCAGGGCTCATGCACCGCCATATAGGCCTGACGGGCAGTGTACTCGATATCCATGGCCTGGGGGGAGAGCAGATCCCGGCCGCGGATGCGCACGGAACGGTTCTCGTTCACAGGCATGGCGGAGGCCAGGTCGATCTTCACGTCCTCGGCGGTCCGGTCGCCGATGAGCATATTGAACTCGCGCTTGATATGGTTGATGATGGCTTCGTCCATCTTCGCGCCACCCACGGGGATGGACTGGCTCACCACCAGGCCGCCCAGGGAAACAACGGCTGCGTCCGTGGTGCCGCCGCCGATATCCACCACCATGGAGCCGATGGGATCATACACCGGCAGATTGGAGCCCAGCGCCGCAGCAAAGGGCTTCTCCACCAGATAGACCTTCTTCACGCCGGCGAGGCGGACGGCTTCGGTGATGGCCTTGCGGTTTACGTCATCCAGGCCCGCGGGGACGGAAATGACCACCTTGGGCTTGACCACATTGGAAACGCCGATGGCCTTGCGGATGAAGTACTTCAGCAGCAGGGCGGTCATGTCAAAATCGGCGATGGCGCCGTTGCGGATGGGGCGGATGACCGTCTTGGAGTCGTTGAGGCGGCCCAGCACCATCCGGGCTTCGTCGCCCACGGACTGCACCTGCCGGCGGTTCGTGCCGGATACCACCACCAGCGTCGGCTCGCTGATGACGATGCCGCGCTTCTTCACATAGACCAGGGTGTTGGAGGAGCCAAGGTCAATACCGATATCGGGAGCAAAAAAATGCATATGCTTTCATCCTTTATGTTCAGATCGTCTGCCGTTGCGGCAGGGGATTGCTTACAGCAGGCCGCATGCCTCCAGCATCCGGCGGGTCAGGGCCATCGGCAGGCCGATCACATTGGTATGGCTGCCGCGGAGTTCGTCGATCCACAGCCCGGCAATGCCCTGCACAGCATACGAGCCTGCCTTGTCCATCGGCTCATTCGTGGCGATGTAACGGCGGATGGCGTCGTCGGTCATGGGCTCGAAGTGCACGTCCGTCACGTCTGCCTCGCAGTGCAGCTGGCCCTTTGCATCCACCACGCTGACGCCGGTGTATACCTGATGCCAGCGGCCGGAGAGGCTGTGCAGCATGCGGAAGGCGTCCTCCGCATCCCGGGGCTTGCCCAGGGCCTGCTCGTCCACGGACACCAGGGTATCAGCAGCCAGGATCACGCAGCCGGGGTGGAGGGCAGCCGCTGCCAGCGCCTTCCTGCGGGACAGCTCCTTGACGGCCTCCCGCGGCGGCAGGGCGCAGCTTTCGTCCACATCGGGCGCATCCACGGTGAAGGACAGGCCGGTCAGGCCGAGCAGCTCCCGACGGCGGGGAGATGCGGAGGCAAGGATCAGGGGTGTATCTTGCATCAGGGGTTCCTCCTGAAGGATCATCAGTCGCTGGAAGGTCAGCCGGACAAGGGCATAAGCCTGACAGCATAACATTCCACTTTCTATTATAGCACATATACCCGGAAATGGGAATGTATAATTGTAAATTTTCCTCCGGAAAGCCCGCTTTTTTCCACGAAAAAGGAGCCTGTCACCGGGACAGACTCCTGATGGCGCGGGATCAGATCGTCTTTGTCAGATCGATCCGGGCGCGCTTGAGGGCAGAGAGCAGAATGAAGCCAAGAACAACCGCGCCGATCTCGCCCAAGGCTACCTGCAGCATGGTCAGCGGGATGGGGAGATTTGCGGACAGGGCCAGCACCAGTCCGACGATCACCGCATTGGCAACGACGGGACAGGCAGCAGCCAGGAGCGGCTTTTTCCGCAGCAGATACGTCCCGATGGCCGCCAGCAGCGTTGCAAGGGAGCCAAAGAGGATATCGGTCAGCATGCCGGTGTAAAGGTTGGCGATCAGGCAGCCCACAAAGAGGCCGGGGATGGCCTGGGGCATGAGCATGGGCAGCAGCGTCATCGCTTCGGAAATGCGCAGCTGAATACTGCCGTAGGAGATCGGGGCCAGCAGCAGGGTCAGGGCGGCATACAATGCGGCGATAACCGCACTCACGCACAGGGAACGGGTGCTCAGCAGCTTTTTGAACATAAAAGCGCCTCCTGCAAATATTCTTTTTGCCGTGGCTGCCGGAAAGGAAGTCCAACGCCTGCGGCCGATGCAAGCATACCATATTTTTGCCTGAATCGCAAGCGCAGATCCGGGCAAAATACCTCTGCGCCCCTCGATGGGCGACAAAACATGGGGAGGTTTCCGCGATGTCTTTGAAGAACAACCAGTCCATCCATTGCTCTGTGGAAAGCTGCCAGCATCATGCCAAGGACGGCATGTGCCAGCTGACCGACATTCAGGTCGCGCCCAAGCAGAACTGCTGCAACGGCAAGGCCGACGAGAGCCAGTGCAACAGCTACAAGTGCCGCTGGTAAGCTGGCCGGAAACCTGAGGGGAAGGGCTGCGACTGAATACAGCCGCAGTTCTTCTTTCTTTGCATTGAAGGAACGGAGGCGCAGCATGCCGCAGCCAATCACCTCATCGATCAGATGCAGCCGGGAAGCGATGGATGCCGCGCTGCACCGCAGGATCAACCCGGATATGCATGTCCGCCACCTGCAGGTGTATGGCAGGGAGGCTTCCCTTTATTACGCCGAAGGCCTTTGCTCCATTGATTTTCTGCAGCATTATGTGCTTGCGCCCCTGACGGCCCTGCGGGATGCGCCGCTGCCCGGTGATGTTGCGGATGGCCTGAAGAAAACGGTTTGCAATGCGGATATGCTGGCCGCCAATACCATGGAGGAGGCTGTGTCGCAGGTGCTCACGGGGCGTGCGGTGGTCTTTGTGGACGGCATGGACAGCGCGCAGGGCTTTGATGTGCGGATGTTTGTCCGCCGGGGGATCGCGCCGCCCATGACCGAGCAGGTCGTCCTGGGCCCGCATGAGGGCTTCAATGAATCCCTGCGCGACTGCATCACCCTGATCCGCCGTATCCTGCCCACGCCCGATCTGATCGGGGAAATGCAGACGGTGGGCCTTCAGTACCCCCGGGGACTGTGCGTGATGTATCTGAAGGGCGTGGCAGACCAAAGCAGTCTGCAGCGGGTGAAGGAACGGCTGGCAGGCGTCCGGACGGATCATGTGCTGTCCGTCGGGGCGCTGCAGCAGCTGCTGGAGGACAGGCCCTATGCGCTCTTGCCCCAGTGCATCCTGACCGAGCGCCCTGACCGGGCTGCCTCCATGCTGCTGGAGGGGCAGATCGTGCTGCTGCTGGACGGCTCCAGCCAGGCGCTGGTTCTCCCGGCCAGCATCTGGCATCTGCTCCACACGCCGGACGACGCATCGGCCCGGTTCCAGTACGGCACCTTCATGCGGCTGATCCGCTTGCTGGGACTGCTCTGCGCGCTGCTGCTGCCGGGGCTCTTTGTGGCCTTCGTCACCTTCCACCCGGAGGCGCTGCCGGTGACGCTGCTGACTTCTATCCTGGAAAGCCAGGCTTCCGTGCCCTTTTCCATCCCGGTGGAGGCGATAGCGATGCTGGTGATGTTCAACCTGATCGGGGAGGCGGCGACCCGCGTGCCCTCCGTGGTGGGCTCGACCCTGGGGACGGTCAGCGGACTGATCCTGGGGCAGGCGGCGGTGGAGGCCCATCTGGTGCATCCGCTGCTGCTGATCGTGGTGGCCGTGGCAAGCCTGGGCAGCTATGCGGTGCCGGATTATTCGCTGGGGATTGCGCTCCGGATCGGACAGCTGCTGATGGTGCTGGCCGGCTGCGTATTTGGCGTGTATGGGATGGTGCTGTTTCTGGCTGCCGGGACGGTGCGTCTTTGCAGTCTGACAAGCCTGGGCAGCCCCTATGCTGCGCCGCTTTCCCCGCCCCGTGCCCATAACCCGGACGGCCTTGTCCGCGGGCCGGTCTGGCTGCAGCGCTGGCGTACCTGGCTGGCGGCGGCGGATGACCGGCTGCGGATCGGCGGCCCCATGCGCCGCTGGGACAGGAGGGAACGATGACCAATCCGATGGCCGTACGCCGGCAGGCAGAGCAATGCGCCCGGCTGACGCTGATCCGGCTGCTGTGCGCTGTCTCCGTGTGGCGGACGGTGATAACGCGGATCTTGCCCTTGTGCGGCGCGGCTGCCTGGTGGACGGCGCTCATCTGCCTGCTGCCGGGATTGCTGACTGCGGCGCTGCTGCGGCTGATCCTGCACCTGACCCAATGCAGCACGCTCGCTGAGGCAGCCCGTGCCTGCGGCGGACGGCTGGGGGCTGTGATACTCTCCCTCTCGCTGATCGTGCTGCTGACGGTGGAGGGCATATCCTCAGTCACTGCGCTGATCACGCTGTTTACCGAGGGTGTAGGCACGCGAGGGACCCAGTTCAGCCTGGCGGTGCTGACGGGCGTGTTTCTGCTCTTCAGCCTGCATCGGGAGGGCCTGGCCCGCGCTGCCTTTCTGATGCGCTGGGGGCTGCTGGCGGCTTTCCTTGTGCTGATTGCAGCGGTGCTGCCGTCGGTTCATCTGGACAGTGCATTCCCCCTGCATGGCGAGGGCGAGGCTTCTGTGCAATCAGCGCTGAGCGCCGGAATGAGCCTGGGCTGGCCGCTGGCGCTGCTGCTGACGGTGCCGCCAACGGCAGGCGAGCGCAGATTGCGCAGCGGGATTCTGCCTGTATTTCTGGCGCTGGGGGCAGTGCTGCTGCTGACGCTGACGGTTCCGCATGAGCGGCTTGTGCAGTCGCAGGAGCTGGCTGAGTGCCTGCTGCTGCCCGCAAGATATACCGGCAATGCGCTCAGGGTGCTGACACTGAGCTTGCTGATGCTGAGCTTCTTTCTGTCCATTGGCGCGGCCGTGCAGCTGGCGACGGCACAGCTGCTGCTGCCATGGCGGTCTGCTCCGGCATGGCTGCCCCATGCGCTGCTGGCAGCCCTGTTTCTGACACAGACGGCGGATATCCCATTGCTGTGGCGGCTGCTGGGCCGGATAGAACCTTGGCTGCTTGCGCCCCTGCTGGGGCTTGGCCTGCTTGGATTGCTATCGGCGCTGATCAGGAGGAACCGGATATGAAACGTCTGCTGCTGCTTCTGCCGCTGCTATGCTTGTGCGCTTCCTGCACCGCGCTGCCGGCAGAGGAACGAGCCTTTGCGGTGGTGCTCTGCGTGGAGAAGGAAGGGGCGTCCTGGCAGACGCACGCGCGCATCCCGACCTATCAGACCGGCGGGGGCTACCTGACGGTGAGCGGAAAGGGCGAAACGCTGCCCGGTGCGCTGGCGGCAATGGAGGCTGAAGCGCCCATGCGGCTTCAGCTGTCCCAGCTCCGGCTGCTGGCCCTCTCCCAAAGCCTGGGGACGGCAGGGGAGGTTTTTACTGTGCTGACGACCCTGTCAGACGGAATGGCGCTGCGTCCCCAATGTCAGGTTGCCATGACGGAGGTCCCGGGCAAGAAGCTGATGGAAGCACTCAAGCCTGCGGCTGGGGCAAGGCTTTCCAAATCGCTGGACGTCCTGCTGGAAAGCCGGATGGAGCAGGGGCTGATCCTGTCCGCATCGGTATCGGATCTTCTGCGCATGGGGGAGCGGCAGACGCCGGTGCTGATGAAGCTGACGCTGGAGGACGGTGCTGTCAGCCTTGCGGGGGGCGTGCCGCTCACGCAGGCAGGCACAGCCGGCCCTGCCCTTACGCAGGAGGAAACGGTGCTGCTGTCCCTGCTCCGGGGCGATGCGGACAGCCTGCAGCTGATGCTGCCGGAGGGCAGCGCACAGGTGCGGGATGCATCGATAAAAGTCAGCCTATCTGATGACCTGCGCCAGGCGGAGGTCACGCTGACGCTGCATAGCCTTGCTGCATCGCTTACGCCTAAAGGGCTTGAAGCGGCGCTGGCAAACCGATGCATCCTGCTGCTCGGACGGCTTTCGGAAGCGGGCTGCGATGTGCTGGGACTGGGCAGAAAAGCCATCCTGCAGGCTCATGATATGGCGGACTGGCATGCAATGAACTGGCCGGAGACCTGCCGGAAACTCCGTTGGACGGTGTCGGTCAGGGTCAGCGGAACAGCATAAAAAAAGCGCAGGGACGGCATGCATCCCTGCGCTCAGCGTATCGACAAAGTGCTTTAGGCACTTTGTCGAGGTTATGCACTCACTCACTGGTCGAACGACAAGTCGTTCTCCCGGCCGTTCGTTCGTGTAAGGAAGCTTTTCCTAACGGAAAAGCGCGAAAATCGCCGCGCATGTCGCCGATTTTCGATCTAAAGTCGAAGGGCTTGCGAGCCCTC
>JAFQIB010000053.1 GCA_017397765.1 Clostridia bacterium
GAGGGCTCGCAAGCCCTTCGACTTTAGATCGAAAATCGGCGACATGCGCGGCGATTTTCGCGCTTTTCCGTTAGGAAAAGCTTCCTTACACGAACGAACGGCCGGGAGAACGACTTGTCGTTCGACCAGTGAGTGAGTGCAAAACCTCGACAAAGTGGAATGTGATTTGTCAAGGATAAATTACTCTTCTTTCAGCAAACTCAACCAACCCTTCATACAGCATTCGTGTTCTCTTGCAAATTCCCCTGCATTACAAGTATAATACGGGATGAAGGCAGGTGATCACGAATGCAGAAGACCGAATTTGAAACCGTGCAGGAGGCCGCAGTACGCCTTGGCGTGACTGTCCGCGCCATCCAGAAGCAGGCCGCAGCGGGTAAGATTCCCGGCGCAAAGCGTCATAGCCGCACATGGCTGATTCCATCCGACTACGATCCCGCCATGCTGAAAGAGCAGAAGGCCGCAGGAAACGGCATCCCGGACGTGTACCAGATCACACCTTTCCGGCAGGCGATGCCGCTGATGAACAGCGCATATCCCGTTGGACGGGTGATGGAATATATCAACGCCATGCCCGATGCGGATGACCGGCAGATCGCGCTGGCTGAGTATTACTTGTTCAGCGGACAGGCCGACAAATGCGCCATGACGGCTGAGCCCTATCTGGACAGCCACGATCCCGCGCTGCGCTACTCGGCAAGCCTGCTTTGCACCTTCGCCAATTTGGGCAGAGGTCACGCGCATCTGGCGCGGTTCGCCATGGGCAGGCTTCAGGAACAGGTCACGGCTGGTTTCCATGCCGATTCGCCGGTGCGCTTTCATGCCATGGGTGTGTTTACGGCGACTACGGCTTCTGTGCTTCTGCATCTGCCCACGGGGAAGATTCCTCCGCTGGAGGGATATTTGAAGCATCTCCCCGGCGGCATGAAGCTGTATGCCTGCTACATTCTGGCGTATAAGGCGTATCTGGAGAAGAATTACGAAAAGTGCCTGACCACGGCGGAGCTTTCATTGGCACTCAGCCCAGAAATGTACCCCATTGCCACGGTGAATCTGCACATCGTTGCGGCGATGGCGCTGGCAAACATGAAGCGCATGGACGAGGCGCGGCAGCATATCGACGAGGCGTGGAAGATCGCCCAGCCGGACGATCTGATCGAAGCCTTCGGCGAGCATCATGGGCTGCTGCAAGGCTTGATCGAGGTGTATTTCAAGAAGAACGACCCCGCCGCTTTTGAGCGGATCATCGCCATCACCTACGCATTCAGCGCAAGCTGGCGAAAGATCCACAACCCGGAAACCGGGCATGATGTGGCGGACAACCTCACCACCACTGAGTTCACCATTGCCATGCTCTACTCCCGGGGCTGGCAGGCCAAGGAGATCGCGGCGTACTTGCAGGTATCGGAGCGGACGGTGTCCAACCGCATTTCGGATATCTTTGTGAAACTGGGCGTGAGCAGCCGCGGGGAGCTGGGGAAATTCATGCTGACTTGATAACTGATTTGCAGGAAGGTCTGCGCTTTTGCAGGCCTTTCTTTTTTATGGGAAATTCGCCGAGTTCGCGCGAGCGAACCAAAAAAGTGAAAAAAGGTGCAAATTTGCAGTTTTTTACCTCCTGAATTACTCTACCCAACCCGGAAAGGGCATGAGATAATATAATCAGAGATCAGTAAAAAGGAGGGCGACGGAATGACGAAAAAGGAGAAACGCACCTTCCAGATCGATGGCGACAGGCTTGAGGTGGAATTCCGCTACGACGCGGAATGGAAGGTGTGGCTGGGGGACTTCCCCTACTTCAGCGACGAGCCGCGCCACACCCCCTCCGGGCGACCGTGGCGCAATGTCATCCACGAGGGCTGTCCCCACGCCTCCACCCCCGGCGAATCCTGCGGCGCGTGCAGCCACCTGCGGCGGCAGAACCCGGGCGACATGATCGGCGTGTGCTTCCACGAGGGTGTGCGGCTGCTGGAATAGCGCCACCCGGCAAACAGGGCAAAACAACATGAAGGAAGGTGTATGGAATGAAGAAGCTGTTTGTTTGTTGGTGTTGGTGATGGTGCTGCTGTGCGCGATGGGCGCGGCAAGTGCAGACGACTGCCAGCATGAATTTGCGTTGAAGGACTGCACATATGATAGATATTGCAGCAAGTGTGAGCAATGGATCACCAGAAACACGGCGCACAGCTGGGGAAGTTGGCGTTCTGGCACAGGTCCCAGTCATGTGAGGAGCTGCACCAATTACCAGTGTGAAGCAGTTGACGGAGGTGCTCACACCGGTGGCACAGCCACCTGCACGGACAAGGCCATTTGCGATGGCTGCAACCTGCCCTACGGCGAGGTTGACCCGGATAACCATGATTGGGACGAGTGGTACTCCATGGGTTCTGACAAGGATCACGGTCATGGACGCCGCTGCACGCGGGATCCAAGGAATCATTACGAATTTGAGGCACACACCGGCGGCAATCCTACCTGTAATGTTTCGGCCATCTGTACAACATGCGATCAAGCGTATGTTGACGTCGACAATCATGGCGGCAATGCCACAACTAACTGGGCGCCTTATGAGCATGATAACACGCGTCACATCAAACTGTGCGAAGGCTGCAAATTCGTTGTTGACAGGGCCCCGCACGACTATTCCACCGCCACCTGCACCACCCCGGCCACATGCCCTGACTGCAAAGCTACCTCCGGCGATGTGGACAAGACCAACCACACCGGCGGTACGGAGATTCGCAATCAGGTGGACGCGGGCGAATTCACCGAGGGCTACACCGGTGACACCCACTGCCTCGGCTGCGGCGACAAGCTGGCGGATGGTCAGAGCATCCAAGCGATACGGCTGCAATTATGTGGGAACCACTGAATGTACGCCGTTTGAAATTACCATCACAAGTGGCGAAACCGAAGCGATCCTGACCATCTGCCCCGTGTGCGGCGATCACGGAGACACACCCTTTGCGGCGGTTATGGATGCTGTTATCAAGGCAGTTGACAGGAACGCGCTGCCCCGTGGCGAACAGATCGTGCGCGGCATGGAAGTTCCCTTCGATGGTGCGCTGTACGCCTTTACTGCGGCGTATGAATATGCCGGAAAGATCGAACCCTTCAAGGGTGCTGTTTCCATCACGCTGACGCTGGATGCAGAGAAGTATACCGAATTTAAACTGGTTCGCGTGGATGTCGTCCCCGCAACCGAAACGACTGAACGCACGGAAACTTGGACAGAAATTGCCTTTACTTACGAGGACGGCAAGCTGATCTTTGAAACCGATACGGCGGGATTGTTCCTGCTGATTCCGGCGAGAACCTGACCGTCATCGCCCGCAAGAGAACAGAATAACGCATAGGAGGGATACGATGAGTTTTCTGAAAAAATCGCTGCTCAAAGGAATTGGACAGGAACTTGGAAAAGTCGTGGGCAAAGTCATTTCCGATGCGGTCGCCCCTGCTGCAAACCAGCAGCCGGGGCAGCAGATGAACCCCACCGTTCAACAGCCCCAGCAGTCCTCCTGGGGGACAGGCATCAACCCGCTGGCAGGGCTGGAACAAAGGCTGCAGGGCTACGCCACGCAGATGAGCCAGAACATCAAGGTTTGCCCTGGCTGCAATAAGCCCGCCTCTGCCGATCAAACCTTCTGCCCCAGCTGCGGCACAAGGCTGCCGGAGGAAACGCTGGCGCAGGGCGCGGTGTGTCCGCAATGCGGCAGACAGAACGGCCTTGGCATGAGATTTTGTCAGGACTGCGGAACCAAGCTGCCCCACGCCGTTGCAGAAGAGGAAGCCAGCGCCGCCAAGGACGCAGAAGCAATGGCCCAGTGGGATGAAAAGCTGTCCTGCTACCCCAAGTGGTGCTTCGGCGGCAGAAACTTCTGCATTGAAAGCTATAACGAAGGCGAGTATATTTTCTCGGCCAGCTTTGACGGCAATCACATGGCGGCACAGAACGCTGTGGCGCAGTACAGGCAGTACCTGACGCAGTGCGGCTTCCGGCCTGCGGGCATGTACCCCAGCATGGAACACCTGTACCAGCGCATCAACGGTGTGGTGTACCATGTGGATACCGAACATTGCTTTGAGGGCGACCCCGATACGGCCAGCATCGGCTTTATGACCGGCGAACCTCATGGCGGTTTTGACTATGTGAAGCCAGAGCCCAAGAAGATGACGGGCTGGCAGGATCTGTTCAAGCTGTAACCCAACCGACCCGCACAAAGGAGGTTTGACGCAATGAAACCCGGTGATCTTTTCAAAAAAACCATGCCCTTCTGTATGGCGAAGCTGGCGCTGGGCGGCGCGACGGTGCTGATCTCCGTCGTGCTGCTGGCGATCCTGATGGGTCTGGGCTGGCTGTTTGGCGAAGGCGGTATGCTGGTGTGCCTTCTGATCTGGCTGGGCGCGATTGGCGTCATCCGCTTTGCCATCATGCACTATTTCGGCTATCTGGTCAAAGCCGGTCATGTGGCGGTGCTGGCGGAAGCCGTGACCACCGGTCAGGTACCGGCCAATCAGGTGCAGTTCGGCAAGAAGAGCGTACAGGAGCGCTTTGCCACGGCGAATATCTACTTTGCGGTGGATAAGCTGGTGACAGGAGCCGTGAAGCAAATCCAGCGGAAGATCGGCCAGCTGGAAAACGCGCTGAGCTTCATCCCCGGCATGGATGCCATCGGCGGTCTTGCCAAGTTCTATGTGGAGCTGTCGCTGGGGTACATCGACGAATGCTGTCTGGGATACACGGTCTATCGCAAGGATCAGGGCGCATTCCACAGCGCCTGTGACGGCGTGGTGATCTACGCGCAGAACATCGGAAAGCTGCTGAAAAGCTCTGCCGTCACCATGCTCAAGGTGCTTCTGCTGCTGGCGGGCATCGTGCTGGCTGCGTTCGTGCCGGTGGGTCTGATCTTTAAGCTCCTGGGATGGAGTCCGCTGGCAGCGTTCCTGCTGGCGCTGCTGATTGCCTGGACGGTCAAGTTCGCCCTGGTGGACAGCTACATCCTCTGCCAGACCATGACTTCCTACATGACTGCCGCCCAGAACACGCAGATCACCTTTGACCTGTATGGGATGCTCAGCGGGATCTCCTCTGATTTCAAGAAGCTGTGGGAGGAGGGGCAGAAAGAAGCGCCCCAGCAGCCCGCCTATGAAAACGCAGGGATGAACCAGTACGGCTACGCCGATCAGGGGATTGGTGCGCAGCAGCAAGCTTACAACGCACCGTATCAGCCGGTTCAGCAGAATGCTCAACCGTACCAGACGCAGCCGACATACCCACCCTACAATGGCGGAATGGCGCAGCAGTACCAGCAGCAGTACCAGCCATATGCTGCACCGCAAACACAGCAGACGTATGATAGCGCCTATGCCGGACAGGTACAGGAGTCTGCTGCCGTTCACAGAAGGCGGAGCAGAAGCGGCATCATGTGTCCGCAGTGCGGCGCAGTCGTTGTGCAGGGCAGCGCTTTCTGCGGTACATGCGGTGCTAACCTGGCAAGCGAATAAGTCCGCGATATACCCAGGTAACCAGCCCTGATGCTTCTGAGCATCGCCGGACTGACTATCATCATGACGGCAGATCATAGAGACAAATTGACCTGTTAACGCAAAAAAGCCCGCCATGAAGCAGAGAAGTCTGCCTCATGGCGGGTTATTCTTTTATAGTTCGGGTGTATCTTTATAATGCCTGGGGGCAGAATGAGTTTTCTGCTCGGCGCGCTGGAGAAACTCCCGAATGGATGCAGGCTGCGTCGATCCGCCGAGCCATGCAGCAACATCCTGCTGGCTTTCCCGTGCCAACTGCGTATTGTAGTGCTTCCCATATGCCTGCTGCAACCGTGCAGCAGCTGCCGCAGCGGCATCGTTGCGTATCTTTTGCTGATCTTCTGCTTCTGCCTGACTTTGCAGCTGCTTGTACTGCTGCAAGGTTTCATCCAACTCAGCTGAATACTGTTCCTTCTGCTCGTCCAGCTTGTGCAAGCTGGCCTCCATGGCGGTGACTTCACTCTGTACTGCCTTGACGCCAGCGTCATCCGCACAGCCGAGATCCAGCAGAAGGTTTTCTTTTTCGGAGTGCAGCTCTTCGATTTCTTCTGTGAGTGTCGTGATCTGCCGGGATAGGTCGTGCTGCTTGATGAGATTCAGCTTGGAGGTGTTCTTCTGCTCTGCCACCAAGGCCTTGCGAGCTTTGACTTTCTGCCTGATCTGCTGTGTAAGCTCGTTGTACCGCTTCAGCTTCGGCTGAGTGGCCTGAATTGTTGCGGCGCGCTTATCCATACTCCTGATGATGACCTTTATCTGATAACAGATCACGATCAGCTTTTCACGCAGCTTGATCAGTTGGTCGGTGATGGAGGTGGCCGCATCGGCTACAAGCTCTGTCAGCATTGCGACCAGGTCCTTCAGTTCCCGCAAAAGCGCATTGTCAGCTTTGATCTGCCGGTTCAGCTCGCAGCGGTCGGAGATCATGCCCTTCTTCTCCATCGCACGGGCAGCAACACCCTCATGGATGGTGGGCTGTTCATCCAGTCCGCGCTCGGCATGGCTGCGGTGGTCAACACGTTCAGTTGAGCCGATACGTTCCAGATACAGATTGATAATATCCGCCCATGCGCTGCGCCAGAGGATCAGTTGGCTTTCGCTGTTCCACCGTTCGGCGATGGGGTTCTGCCTGCCGTAGGTGGTGCTTTTCGGATGCTTGGAGGCACGCTTCAAGCCCTGTGCTTTGCCGTCAGCTGTGGTCATGTACACCTTCTTCTTGCCGATCAGATAGGGGTACTGCTTCTGCCAGCCTTCGTCCTGCGCATGGAGAAATTCGGAAGCTGTGAAGCCGCGCTCCTCGTCGCCACAGATGCACAGATACTCCTTCTCTGTTTTGTACTGCCACTTGCCATGGGCATCCAGCGGGCGTATCGTCAGCAGAATATGGGCATGGGGATTATGGCCGGGCGGATCAGGATCATGGATGCCCACATCGGCACACATGCCGTCCGCCACAAACTGCTGCTGGATGTACTCCGTCAGCAGGGTGATCTGCTGATCCGGGTTCAGCTCACGCGGCAGGGCTACCACAAACTCCCGTGCAAGGCGGCTGTCCTTGCTCTTTTCAGCGTCCTCCACGGCGTTCCAGAGGATGGCGCGATCCTGCCACTCGGTGGGCGCATTTTCGGGCAGAAACACCTGCTCCCACACCAGACCTTTCTTTCGTGTGTAGTCATGATGGACGCCGTCATACTCGTTGGTCACGCTGGAGCAGCTCATATAGGCTGACGCTGCCACGGCAGAACGACCCTTGCCCCGGCTCACGACCTTTGCCTGCATGTGATAGATGGCCACTTGCGTTCACCTCCTTCGTCGTCGCCTGCCCCCGTCGTGCCCGCAAGCTGCCAGTGGCAGGTTGCGTCATGCCGCAGATGTGCTGCCGGTGGCAGGACAGCAAGGCGCAGGGTGGGATGGCATATGGGGACATGACAGCACGGCCTGTCGCTCTCTGTGAGGAGAGCGACCGAAGGTTTCCAAAGGGCGAACGGAAAGCACTTTGGTCGTGTCCGTAGACACGAAATACCCCCTCGGAGAGCGCACGGCCCCGTCAGGGGAGACCACCGCCCTTCGGGTGGTGAGTCAGTGCGCCCTTCGGGGATAAAAGGAAGCGGAAGCATTCCGGTTGCCCGGAACGCCTCCTTTGTCGGTTGCCTGGTTACTCGGTTTTCAGCGTACTGCACAGGTATTCCTCCAGTTCGTCAGTGGTCATAGTTCGTGCCTGGGGAAAGACCTTTTCGAGGATCGCTCCAGTCTGGATCAGTCGGTGGGTTCGTGCCTTCCGTTCCTTGTCCCGGTCGCGCATCTGGGCTTCCTCCAAGCGGTGCCGTGCCTGGATCAGTTTCTTTTCGTGTTCAGTCATGTTCGTTTTCCTTTCTGGTATCAAAAGAGCGGCCATCCGGTACCGGGGTGATACCAGATGGCCGCAGGGTTGGTATTGCGTTGTTGGTTGGTGATGGCGCTGGTATCAGGCGCGGCCCTGACTGGTATTACAGCAATACCAATCAGGGGCAATGCTGGTATCAGAAGCTGTCTGCGAAGTCCAGCGCCATGGACAGATCGTCGTCTGCTGGTGCCGGTTCGGTTTGCATGGGCGTGGACGGCTGCACTGCTGCCATTGACACAGGTGCAAACCGCAGAGCGTTGCAGATCGTGTTCTCAATCCGCTGCAGAAAAGCATCTTCTTTCTCACGGGTTTCCAGATACGGGTCTGCTGCCAGCTGCTCCTGCCGTCCGAAATAGTCGTTGACCGCTGCCACAATTGCCTTGCTGTAGGACCGGTACTGCTTCTTGTCCATCTGTTGAAGGTGCGACCACGCCAGACGGTCTTCCTCATCGGTCATGTCCAGCCGCAGCGTTGTGGTGAAGATGCGCTTCATCACAGCTCACCGGCCTTCCGCAGACGCTCCGTTGCCAGCAGCTCGTAGCCCTTGGCGGTGGCGCAGATGTCGTGGTTGAAGCTCACGCGAGCCGGGTCGTATTTGCCGAACTGTTGCACCATGCAGCTGCCGCCGCCCATGACGTACAGCTTCACCAGATCGGGATTGTACTCATGCTCACGCAGCTTGCGGAAGATGCCGCCAATGTACTCTTCAGCGGTTTGCCGGATGACAGCCATGTACTTCTCGCCGACCTCGGCTTTGCCAGTGCGCAGGATGCGCTCGATCATGGCTTCATCAATGGTCACGCCGCAGGTGCGCATCAGGTTCTCCCGGACGGCCAGCACGCACTGGTGGACGCCGTACTTCTCCGTGAAGCAACGCTGCGGGATGGGCTTGCGGTCGTTGATATACATCACGTTCATGGTGCCGTTGCCGATGTCACAGAGCATATTGATGCCGGAGAAGTCACGGAGCTGAGCAGCCACAGCGGAGAAGCCCTGGGGGAACACCTCGCAGCCGGCAAACTCCACATGATATGCCACCTCACGGAAAGTGAAGTCGGCGGTTTCATGCTGCATGAGGTATACCCGGAAGCTCTCTTTCTGCGCGGATACCCAGGTCAGCGGCAGGCCGACTGCCAGCACCACACGGGCAGTGGTCAGGTTGCGGATGTGCAGCTCACGGGCGATAGCTGCCAGCGTCAGGAGATAGTAATCCTGATCCAGCATTTTGTCGGCGGTAAATTCCTTGTGGTCCTGACCGATCACATAGGACTTACCGTCGTAGGTCAGGATGTCGCTGCTGAACACAGGCTCATTTCCGTCAATGGGCATGATGCCGGTTCGGAAGCAGCAGTGGGCGGTTTTCATGTTGCCATAGCCATGGTCGATGCCAATGACAACGGGCTTGTTTTTCATGTTCATCATTTCAATTTTCCTTTCTAAATTGGGTGCAGGGACTTCGTGCCAAGTTGGCACGAAGTTGGAAGCCTTGATTTTATTGGGTTTGCAGACTTCGCGCCAAGTTGGCGCGAAGTTCCGGGCATGCGAAAGACGACCTGCATGGGAGTGCAGATCGCCTTTCGGGTTATGCAGTTGCGTCTGTTTCCTGATCGGTTATGTGGGCAGCTTCGGCATCACGCTGCGCCTTCAGCGCCTTGCGACGCTGATACTTCTTCCGGTAACCGGCGCGCTTGGCTTCCAGTTCGTCCTGCGCAGCCTGTTCCTCCGGAGTCAGCTCCTCCACTTCATCGGGAATATCATACTTGCCGATGTAGTTGAGGTAAATATCCACCTGCTGGATGCGCTGACCGCTGCTGCGATCCGGAGCATGAACGACGATTTTCTCCACAAACTCTTTGATCATGGGCGTAGTCAGTTCCGTGAAGTCCGTGTACTTCTTCGTCAGCTCAAGGAATTTGTCGATACGGACTTCGTCCTGCCTGTATTTGTCCAGCTCCTGCTGGCCGTCTGCAATGCGCTGCTCCAGCTCAGCCTGTTCAGCTTCGTAGTTGGCAGCCATCATCTCGAAACGCTTCTCCGTGATCTTGCCCGTGGCGTAGGACTCATACAGCTTCTGAAACAGCGCATCCAGCTCCGTGCAACGTTTCCGATCCCTGGCAAGGTTCTTCTTCAGCTCCTTGGCGGCAGCGTCATGCTGGATCTGCGCTTCGGCGCGCATCTGCCTGGCGAAGGCTTCCGGATCAGCAACAGCACGCTGGCAGATCGTACGGATGGCATCCAGCAGCAGGGTGCGTATTGCCTTGGTGCTGATGTAATGGTTACAGCATACTTTGGTTTCCCGACTGCGTGTCCTGGAATACGTTGAGCAGTTGTAGCTGTCTGCATCCAGACCTCCCGAATCATCATTGGGATTCCGGCGATGCCGGGAGTTATACATCTTCTCTCCGCAATCGGCGCAGTAGACGAAACCTGTCAGAGGATTGGCAAGGCCTGTCGTGTCGATTCGCGTCTTCGTGCCTTTCTTGTGCTGTGCCAGCTGCCAGGTTTCCGGATCAACGATGGGTTCGTGGGTATTCTCGTAGATAACCCACTCGGACGGATCGTTCCACTTGATCTTTTTGCTCTTGTACGACGGCTTGTGCGAGCGGAAATTGACCGTATGCCCCATGTACTCCTGCTTACCAAGCATCACCAGCACGGTACCGCCATACCAGTCATATTTGCGTTCTGGATCAATGCGATGCTGCATTGTACCGCGATTGCGTTGGGCGAGGTAATAACCGGGACTCTCAACTTTATCTTTTGTGAGAATCGTTGCAATTTCAGATGGCCCATATCCCTCGATGGACAGATGGAAGATACGCCGGACGACGGCTGCGGCCTCTTCGTCAATGAGCCAATGATCCTTATCTTCCGGGTCTTTCTTGTATCCATATGGTGCGTGATTACCGGTGGGCTTGCCAGATGTACCCTTGATGCGGATAGCTGTGCGCATCTTCCGGGACTGGTCGCGGAGATACCACTCATTCATAATGTTCATGAACGGCGTAAACTCGTTGCTGTTGGGATTATCACTGTCCACATTATTGGCAATGGCGATGAACCGTACCTCATGCTGCCGGAACAGCACCTCCGTGAAATAGCCCGTTTGCAGATAGTCGCGGCCAATACGGCTCATGTCCTTGACAAGAACTGTGGCGACCTTGCCTGCTTCAATGTCTTCCACCAGCTGTTTCCATGCCGGACGGTCGAAATTGCCGCCTGACCAGCCGTCATCGGTGTAATGAACGCAGTTTGAAAAGCCATGCTGGTCAGCATAGCTTTGGAGGTAACTTTTTTGATTGACAATCGAATTGCTGTCCCCAGCGAGCTCGTCGTCACGGGAGAGTCTTTCGTACAGTGCGGTGATCCGCTGGTCAGCCTGCTTGATAGCCATATTGGCTCCTTTCAGACTGACGGCTCGTTTGTGGTACAGTCATTATACCACATCCGCCGAAAATGTCCAGCATATCATGCCGGACCAGTCGCATCAGTTTTTCCTCAATGGACTCGGTGCTCTTGGACGAACAGTGGATATTCGCCCGGTAAAGGGTATTGCCGATCTTTCGGCTGAAACTAAAGGTTTTCTTCTC
>JAFQIB010000054.1 GCA_017397765.1 Clostridia bacterium
ATGAAAACAGTAACGGCTTGCTGCGGGAATTCTATCCTAAAGGCAGAAATCTTTCCAGAGTCAGTCCCGTTACACTAAAACGAAACCTGGCGTTGATCAACGCCAGGCCTCGTAAGGTGCTCAATTTCCAGTCACCTCAATTCCTTTGGGATCTTGAACTTCATAATGTGTTGCACTTGGTTTGACAAATCACTGCATGTATGGCAGGCAGAGGGGCTATTCGCGGAAATCGGATTCATGCAGGCGGAAAAAGTCGTGATAAGCCCGCACGGCGGGCAGCTGCGTCCATTTGCGGCGGCAGACGGGGTCTGCCTCCATGTCGTAGATCCGCGCGCCCCGCATGGACAGCAGGAAGGGCGAGTGGGTGGCGATGATGAACTGGCAGTCGTAGAACCGGGCGGAATCCTCCAGGAATTGCAAAAGCTCTGTCTGCCGGGCGGGGGAGAGGCTGTTTTCCGGCTCGTCCAGCAGGTACAAGCCGCCGTCCTGGATGCGGCTGGTAAAGTAGAATGACGCACTCTCGCCGTTGGACTGCTCCCGGACATTGCCCATCAGCCGCTTTTTGACATACATGCTCTGGGTGGTGCGGCGGGCGAGGTTGACGCGCTTGAGGCGGTCATAATCCTCCATCGTGCGGAAACGGAAGGGGTTTGTCTTGTCGTTGTCCTCCAGGTATTCCCTGAAGATGACCTCGCGCCTTTCGTCGATACCTTCGTTGAGGGCACGCAGGTTGAGCATGTAGTCAAATACGTCGTCAGAGGTGATGATGCGGCTCTGGGCGGGGATCTCCCGACGGAGCTCCGCATCGCACAATCCGACATAGCCCTCAAAGAAAGTGGAGCGGTTATACCGGGCGTCCCGCTGCAGGGACAGCTTCTCCGCGATGACGTTGAGCGCGGTGGACTTGCCTGTGCCGTTGCCGCCGTAGAGGATGGTGACGGGCTCGCACTCGATCACCGTGGGATCAAAGCGGGCAATGACGCCGAAGGGGTAGTTGGTGTTGTAGCACTGCCGCTGCGGCCCGTGGAAGTAGCAGGATTCCCGCTCCTGGCTGGGGAAGGTGAAACGGCTGAGGTATAGCATGGCAGGGCCTCCTTCTGCTGGGATGACGTCATGACAGCCTCACGGGGCAAGGGAACAGCTGGAAACGGGCGCGGGCAGGCCGGAGGCGCAGCTTATTCCGGCGTTGACCTGCCGTATTGCGCCGGAGATTTCCCTGTGCGGGCTTTGAAGGCGCGGTAAAAGCTGGTGTAATCCGTAAAACCGCTTTGCATACAGGCCTGCCGGGGCTTGACGCCCTGCTGAAGCAGCTGCTGGGCGAGAAGGATGCGCCGGGTCAGCACGTATTGATAGATGGACATGCCGGTGTGATCCTTGAACTCGTGCAGCAGGGCATATTTGCTGATGCAAAACACTTCCTCCAGATGATCCAGCGACAGCTCGCGGGCGGCGTTCTGATTGATATAGCCGATCAGATCACTCATGCGGGATGCGGGCGTTTCTGCGGCGGGCGCTGTGCTTTTTTCCAGCAGCTGCAGCAGATGGAGCAGATAGATGACCATCCGGCAGCGGTTTGCCAGCCTTCCTGCCGGAGACTGATCCTTTGCCGCCTCAATGATCTCGTCTGCCATGGGGACAAGCTTCAGCACCGCCTCCTCGCCGGGACGCAGGCAATAGCGTTTCCCCTGGGTCAGCCGGTCCAGCGCTTCTACGAAGCTGTACTCCTCCGTGCTGATGGAAGCAAGGAAGTCCCTGGACAGATAGATGTAGAACCGCTCATAGGGCTGCGTGGGATCGGTATGCATGACCCGGTGCATGCATTGCGGCGGGTAAATCAGCGCTTCCCCCAGCACTGGGTGAACGTCCAGATCCTCCACAATGACCCGGATGGCGCCGCGCAGGATAAAGTAAAGCTCATAATAGTGATGGCTCTGATAAATGGTGGGCTGGGGGGTGGTGTTCGTGGCGTGATAGATCTCAAACTCCCGGCCTGCGGGCATCTGATTGTCAAAACGCCAGATGGGGTGGTCTTTCATGCGGCTGCTCCTTAGAAAGTATTGGCGCAGATTGTGAAACTTGCTGATACGGCGGCAGTTGCAGGGCTGACCATGCCGAGGATTGCAAAAGTTGCTTTCGCCACATTGTAGCACAGGAGGCCTCCGATTTCAACCCTGCGGACTGCAGAAAAAAACGGCAGCCCCCGACGTATGTGTGTCAGGGCCTGCCGGGTGATTACTTGGAACCGCTGAAGGTGTTGCTCAGATCAGCCACAACGGCCTCCACGGTGTTTTCCTTGTGGCGGGAGGTGGCGATGCGTTTCTTCAGCTCCTCGTAGAACAGGTCTTCGTCAATGGGCAGCGCCACTTCCTTGCCCAGGAAGGCGGAGAGGTGCATGGCGTTGGACAGCATCAGGCCGTTGATGCCCTCGCGGCCGTCGGCGATCATGGGCTCGCCCCGGAGGATCGCGCCGCCCCAGGCATTGAGGACGCCGTTGTGCTGCTCGTTCTTGCCGTCGGTCTCCACCTGGACGTCCCGGGCGGGCATGGTGGCAAAGCCTTCCTTGCAGGAGGCAGTCCATTCGGGCTCGGAAACGTCAAACTCCTTCAGCTCGACGCCGCCGTAGGTTACCACCAGCTTGGCCTTGTCCATCATGATCTCGAAGCGGTTGGTGCCGTGGGCGTCACCGGTGGAGGTGACAAACACACCCGTTGCGCCATCGGCATATTCCACATAGGTGGTCACATCGTCTTCCACTTCAATATCGTGCCACTTGCCGAACTTCATGTGGGTCTGCACCTTCACGGGCATGCCGCAGATCCACTGCCACAGATCCAGCTGATGGGGGCACTGGTTCAGCAGCACGCCGCCGCCCTCGCCCGCCCAGGTGGCGCGCCAGGCGCCGGAGTCATAGTAATACTGGGTGCGATACCAGTCGGTGATGATCCAGTTGGTGCGGCGGATACGGCCGTACTTGCCGCTCTGCACCAGCTCCCGGGCCTTGCGGTAGACATGGTTGGTGCGCTGGTTGAACATCAGGCCGAACTTCACCTCCGGATGCCGGTCGGCCACGGCCATCATTTCCCGCACCTGACCGGTGTATACGCCGGCGGGCTTTTCCACCATCACATGGATGGAGCGCTCCATGCACGCAATGGCAAGCCGGGGATGGTCATAGTGGGGCGTGGCGACGATGCAGGCGTCGATGAGGCCGCTGTCCAGCATGGCTTCGGCGGTGTCGAAGAAGGCGACGCTCTCGCCCAGCCGGCTGGCAGCCCAGGCCTTGCGGGCGGGATTGATATCCGCCACGGCGGTCAGCACAAAATCGGGGCATTCCCCGTCCACCACGCGGCAGGCATGGCCGCTGCCCATGTTGCCGATACCAATGATACCAAGACGGATCTTTTCCATGGTCATATCCTCCTTCTTACAGCAGCGCCTTCAGCGCATCGCAGGCCGCATCAAAAGCTGCATCGCTGCTGGGGTAGCTGAACGCATCCACTTCCGTGCGGTTGCCCGCCTGCTCCAGATCCTTCAGGCCGTCAAACACGCTCAGGTGGGGCTCGATGGAGACAGCGCAACCGCCCATGGCGCGGAATTCATCCAGAATGGCCTTCACGTTGCCAATGCCCTTGCCGGCCGGAACCACCTTGCCGCTTTGCAGCGCATCCTTGATGTGCAGATAGCGGATACGATCCTTCAGCAGCGCCCAGCCTGCCAGGGTGTCCTGACCGCACTGGATGAAGTTGGCGGGATCGAACACGCCGGCCAGCTCCGGGAAGGCGGTCAGCAGCTCATGGCAGCGGTCGGCCATATCGCCGTAGATGCCCTTTTCGTTCTCGTGGCAGAGCACAACGCCGCTGCCGCGGGCGGCCTCCACCATCTGGCCAACCTGATCCATCACCTTGCCGCGGTAGTCTGCCGCCTTGCCCTCCGGCACGAAGAAGGAGAACATGCGCAGATTCTTCGCGCCCAGCACATCCGCCAGGGTCAGCACATGGCGGAGCTTATCCAGGTGGGCGGCAAACCCGTCGCTCTCAATGCCGATCTTACCGATGGGCGAGCCCATGGACCACATGGTGAGGCCGGCGTCATCCAGCTTGCGCCGGACCTCGCGGGCCTTATCCACAGAAATGTCAGCAATGTTCTGCCCGTCCACGCCCCGGATCTCCAGGCCGTTCAGGCCATTGCGCTGCATGGCGGCAATCTGCCTGTCGATCTGGCCGGACGCTTCGTCGGCAAATGCGTAGATATTGATCTCCTTCATTGGATAACCTCCCAATCATGAGTTTCCTTGCAGGAAGATGGGACTTACTATGCTGATTATAAAGCAAGAAAAACAAAAGCGCAAGCGGATTATAAAAAACATTTGCAAAAATTGATAAACCAAATAAATAACGCAGCGGCGCCATCCGGTCAACCGCTGCGTATTGATGCGGAAAGGCACAGGCGCACTTTACAGACGGGCGCTTCCCTTGCAGGAAACTCTGTGCGCTTATTCCGCCTTGGCGTACTCCGCATACACCTCGGCCAGACGGTGGGGATAGTCGGTCATGATGCCGTCTGCACCGATGTCGATCAGCATACGCATTTCATCCCTGTCGTTGATCGTCCAGTAGTGCACAGCCAGATTGTGCTTGTGGGCGGTGTCCACCAGGTATTCCGTGGCCAGATCGATGCCGATTTCCTCCGTGGGCAGCTGGAAGGCGCACATGGCGTCCCGGAAGAACACGTCCAGGCCCAGCAGGTGCATCACGACAAACTTCGTTGCACCGTCGGTGCCGGGGGAGCACATGAAGGTCTCCGGTACCTCGCCTGCCTTCTGAAGGCGCAGATACTCGTTATAGAGCTCGGCGTGGAAGGAGGCCAGCACCACCCGGTTCCAGGCGTTGTGCTTTTCCAGCAGGCGCAGGATCTCCTGCAGGCACTTCATGCCCAGCTCGCCGGACTGCTTGATCTCCACGTTGATGGCGTTCTCCGGGAAGGCGGTGATCAGCTCCTCCAGGGTGGTGGCGAGGAAGACCTCGTTGTCGCGGGGATTGACGCCCTCGGGGTAGGTGACATCCAGAGGGGTGACGTTCCTGCCGTCCTCGGTGGTGAAGCGCACCAGCTCGCTGCCCTCCACCCGCTTCTGGGATTTGGTCTGGTTGGTGTAGCCGAAATCGACCTTCTGGGCGATCAGGTCGGCATAATTCCAATCGGCAATCTCGCCGGTGACGTTTGTCTTGCGGTCCAGGCGCACGTCGTGGCTGAGGATGACCACGCCATCTTTGGTGATGGACACATCGGTCTCCATCATTGCACGGGGATCAACGCTGTAGGCATTGTAGAAGGCTTCCAGGGTATTGTCCGGGAACTCCCGGTTGCCGCCGCCGTGGGCAATGAGGATGGGCAGCTCGCCGGCCTTGCGCATGGGATTGGTCAGCGCGAAATTCTGCGGGCGGGGCAGGAGGAAGCACACCAGCCATACCAGCAGCAACAGCAGCACGGCAAGGCCAAGGCCTTTGAAAAACTTCTTCATATCCGGACTTCCTTTCCGTAAAAGCTTCAATCAGGATACCCTATACCCTTCCATTATAGGCCCTTCGGCAGCCTTCGTCAAGGCTGAGAAGCGGGACAAAACACCGGAAGGGCAAAGGAATATGGCGATTATTTGATTTGGCTTGGGAAAGGGGATTGATATTTGCTGATATTTCTGATATAATGCCGAAGATTTGGGCTTTTTTCACTCTGACATGAACACAGGAGGATGAAACGATGAAAAACAACAGCAACCGGCTGGCGGCCAAGATGCTGATTGCCATGGTCGCGGGCATCGGCGTGGGCCTTGGCTTCATGCTGCTCCGCGAGACACTGGGGGCGGATTCCGCCGCCTGGACCACCATCAACAATCTGCTCTTCCAGGACATCACCGCCAAGGGCGCTGAGAATGCGATCGGCCTGTTCTACATCTGCGGTCAGCTCTTCGTCAAGGCGCTGCAGCTGGTCATTGTGCCGATGGTGTTTACCTCCATCGTCATGGCGATCGGCACCATCCGCGATGCTGCCACCCTGGGCCGTGTGTCCCTGAAGACCTTCGGCTGGTTCCTGCTGACCACCACGGTGGCGCTGGTACTGGCGGGTGCTGTGGCGCTGCTCTGCTTTAACGCCGGCATCTTCAACACCACCATCGAGGGCCTCTCTGGGGCGAACGGCTCCGTTGGCGCCAATCCGCTGAACGTGATCCTCAACATCGTCCCCAGCAACATCGTGTCCACCTTCGGGGTGAACAACGCAGTGCTGTCCCTGATCTTCCTGGCCATCGTCATTGGCCTGAGCCTGAACAAGCTGGGCTATGATTCCTCCTGCACCATCAGCAAGCTGTGCAAGGAGCTGAGCGAGGTTGTGGTGACCTTCCTCAGCTTCGTGGTCAACAAGTTCGGCCCTGTTGCGGTCTTCATGCTGCTCAGCCGCACCTTTGCCACCTACGGCATCAACTACCTCAAGCCCGCCGCCGCCTATGTGGTGCTGACTGTGACGCTGATGCTGGTGTACCTGTTCATCGGCTATCCGCTCTACATTGCCATTGCGGCCAAGGTAAACCCCTTCACCTTTATCAAGAAGATCTTCAAGGTCATCGTGTTCGGCTTCTCCACCTCCTCCAGCGCAGCAACCCTGCCCCTGAACACCGATACCAACGTGAAGGACCTGGGTGTTGACAACCAGATTGCCTCCTTCGTGCTGCCCCTGGGCATGACTGTCAACATGGACGGCACTGCCATCATGCAGGTTGTGGCGACCCTGTTCCTGGCCGGCGTGGGCGGCTATGAGGTGACCATCCCCTCTCTGATCGTCATCATGGTGCTGGCGCTGATCGCCAGCGTGGGTACTCCTGCGGCGCCCGGTGCAGGCGCGGTCATCCTGTTCACCATCCTGTCCGGCGTCGGCTTCACCGGCGAGGCTGCGATGATGGGCTACGCGCTGATCCTGGCCATCAACCGCCCCATCGAGATGCTGGTGACCAGCCTCAACTGCGTGGGCGATTCTGTGGCCGCCGTGGCTGTCGCCAAGAGCGAGGGCAAGCTGGACGAAACGAGTTTCAACAGCTGAGATCGCGTACCATCAGGAATCCTTCCCGCCGGTGGGAGGATTCGTAAAGAACAATTCATCCAATAACGAAAAAACGAGCATCCGACGAATATGCCGGATGCTCGTTTGCTTATGTGGTTCCCAAAGGCAATGCGCTGGTACAGTGCGTAGAATTGCACCCACCTGAGAGGAAGGAATCCGCTTGCGTTTGCTCAACAAATTGGGATTTGTGGGGGAGATTGCGTTTTCTATGCGGCTTGGTGAGTATGCAACTTGCGCGTGCTCCCTCAGTCTTCATTCGAGGCTTTACAAGCCTCTCATGAATCCAGCTCCCTCCCGGAGGGAGCCTCGGTCTATGCCGCTGCTTGTCCCTGTTTCTGCTGCTTGCTCTGAATTGCAGCAAGGAAAACGGCCCAAAGGCTCCCTCCGGGAGGGAGCTGGACAGGTTATCATGTGAAGTGCAACAATGAAAAAAGAGTAGAACGACATAGCACCCTCGTGATAGAATGTAGCTACCACACAAACACACTACAGGAGGGTATCATGTCGTCCTAC
>JAFQIB010000004.1 GCA_017397765.1 Clostridia bacterium
CAACGGATTGAGCGCACGATCTGCAACGCTCTGCGGTTTGCACCTGTGCCCATGACAGCAGTGCCGCCGTCCGCACCCATGCAATCCGAACCGGCACCAGCAGACGACGATCTGTCCATGGCGCTGGACTACGCTGACATCTTCTGATACCAGCACTGCCCCTGATTGGTATTGCAGCAATACCAGTCAGGGCCGCGCCTGATACCAGCTCCAACACCAACCAACAACGCAATACCAACCCTGCGGCCATCTGGTATCACCATGGTACCGGATGGCCGCTCTTTTGATACCAGAAAGGAAAACGAACATGACTGAACATGAAAAGAAACTGATTCAGGCACGGCATCGACTGGAGGAAGCCCAGATGCGCGACCGGGACAAGGAACGGAAGGCACGAACCCGCCGACTGATCCAGACCGGAGCGATCCTCGAAAAGGCTTTTCCCCAGGCACGAACCATGACCACCGACGAACTGGAGGAGTACCTGTGGAGTACGATGAGAACCGAGTAACGATGCAACCGACAAAGGAGGCGTTCCGGGCAACCGGAATGCTTCCGCTTCTTTTTATCCCCGAAGGGCGCACTGACTCACCACCCGAAGGGCGGTGGTCTCCCCTGACGGGGCCGTGCGCTCTCCGAGGGGAAGTTTCGCTCTCTGTGGAGAGCGACAGGCCGTGCTGTCATATCCCCATATACCATCCCACCCTGCGCCTTGCTGTCCTGCCACCGGCAGCACATCTGCGGCATGATGCAACCTGCCACCGGCAGCTTGCGGGCACGACGAGGCCGGGCGACGACGAAGGAGGTGAACACCGATGGCCATCTATCACATGCAAGCAAAGGTCGTGAGCCGAGGCAAAGGCCGGTCAGCCGTGGCAGCGTCAGCCTATATGAGCTGCTCCAGCGTGACAAACGAGTACGACGGCGTCCACCATGACTACACACGCAAGAAAGGTTTGATGTGGGAGCGGGTGTTTCTGCCGGAGAATGCACCCGCCGAGTGGCAGGAACGCGCTGCCCTTTGGAACGCTGTGGAGGATGCAGAAAAGAGCAAGGACAGCCGCCTTGCACGGGAATTCGTGGTAGCCTTGCCGCGTGAGTTGAACCGGGATCAGCAGATCGCCCTGGTGACAGAGTATATCCAACAGCAATTCGTAGCGGACGGCATGTGCGCTGATGTGGGTATCCACGATCCTGATCCGCCCGGCCACAATCCCCATGCCCATATCCTGCTGACGATCCGTCCGCTGGACGAGCATGGAAAGTGGCAGTACAAAACGGAAAAGGAGTATCTGTGCATCCGCGGCGATGAGGAACGGGGCTTCACAGCAGCCGAATTTCTCCATGCGCAAGACAAGGGCTGGGAGAAGCAGTACCCTTACCTGGTCGGTAAAAAGAAGGTGTACATGACCACAGCTGACGGCGAAACACAGGGATTAAAGCGTGCCTCCAAGCATCCGAAAAGCACCACCTACGGCAGACAGAATCCCATCACCGAGCGCTGGAACAGTGAAAGCCAGCTGATCCTCTGGCGCAGCGCATGGGCGGACATCGTCAATCTGCATCTGGAACGAGTGGGTTCTGCTGAACGTGTTGACCACCGCAGCCATGCCGAACGCGGACTGGATGAACAGCCCACTATCCATGAAGGAATTGCTGCCCGTGCGATGGAGAAGAAAGGCATCATCTCCGACCGGTGTGAGCTGAACCGGCAGATCAAGGCCGACAATGCGCTGCTGCGGGAGCTGAAGGATTTGGTCGCCATGCTGACTGAGCTTGTCGCCGATGCAGCATCGTCCATCACCGACCAGCTGACTAAGCTGCGCGAGAAGCTGATCGTGATCTGCTATCAGATTAAGGTCATCCTCAGGGGTATGGATAAACGCACCGCGACAATTCAGGCAACTCAGCCGAGGCTGAAGCGGTACAACGAGCTTACGCAGCAGATCAGGCAGAAAGCCAAAGTTCGCAAGGCCCTGATGGCAGAGCAGAAGAACACCTCCAAGCTGAACCTCATCAAGCAGCACGACCTATCCCGGCAGCTCACGACGCTCACAGAAGAAATCGAAGAGCTGCGCTCCGAAAAAGAAAACCTTCTGCTGGATCTCGGCTGTGCGGATGACGCTGGCGTCAAGGCGGTGCAGAACGAAATCACCGCCATGGAGGCCAGCTTGCACAAGCTGGATGAGCAGAAGGAGCAGTATTCGGTTGAGCTGGATGAAGCCCTGCAGCAGTACAAGCAGCTGCAAAGTCAGGCAGAAGCAGAAGGCCAGCAAAAAATACGCACCGATGCCGCTGCGACAGCTGCTGCACGGTTGCAGCAGGCATATGGAAAGCACTACAATGCACAGCTGGCACGGGAAAGTCAGCAGGATGTTGCCGCATGGCTTGGCGAATCGACGCAGCCTGCATCCATTCGGGGGTTTCTCCAGCGCGCTGAAAAGAAAACGCATTCTGCCCCCAACCATCACAAAGATTCACCTGAACGGTAAACGAAATACCCGCCATGAGGCAGAATTTCTGCTTCATGGCGGGTTCAGCTTGTCCCCAAAGGCCGCTGAACGTGACCTTTTGGGACAAGCTGCGCCCGGCTGATGATCAGCCGGGCGTCGTTTTATTCCGCAATTATGTCGAATTTCTCCACAGACATGATGACCGAACGGTCGGCTTCGAAGCTGATGCCATCTGCAGTCTGAGGCGTGTAGATCGCTGTGGACATGGCCTGTTCGCCGCCATTGACGAAGATCTCCAGGCTGAAGCGATCCAGCAGGATGCGCAGCCTGATCTCGCCATTCTGCTGGCGGACAAGGCAGTCGCGCTCGTGGATGATGTCACGGGCCAGGCCGGAGTGAGCCCGGTTCACCCGCAGCACGGAGGCCTTGGGGAAGAAGGTGATGTTGGTGTAGTGCTGGCTTCCCTTGGCCACCTTGATGGTGAATTGCTGGAAGCCGTCGACGTCCGCCGGGCGCAGGGTCACGGTCATATCGACCATGCGGCCATACACGCCCTTGAGGGAAACTTCCTCCTGCACCGTCACATCCTGATAGGCAACGCGGCGACCATGAAGCGCTTCAATCTCGCGCACGGGCACCTGGATCAGCCGGCCATCCTTCAGAGACAGCTCGCGGGGCGTACTGGTCTGGCCAAACCACTTGGCATTCGGCGGCTGGGCAGAGCAGGTGTCCCAGTTCTGAAGCCAGCCGATCATCACCCGGCGGCCGTCGGGGGTCAGCATCGTCTGGGGCGCGTAGAACTCCAGGCCGTAGTCGATGGCCTGTACCTGTTCCCGCTCAAAACGGTGCGTGTTACGGTCATAGCTGCCGATGAGCGCCATGGTGTTGTTGCCGTTATGGAATTCCAACCCCAGCGGGCTCATGTCCTGCGGGCTGGTGATCAGCAGCTGCTTGCCGTCCAGGGGGAAGAAGTCCGGACATTCCCACATGCGGCCGTACTCGTTGTAGCTGCGGTCAAGGATGTTCTCGTACTTCCACTGGAAGCCATCAGGGCTGGTGAAAAGCAGGATCGCGCCGCTGCCGTCCTCCGTGCGTGCGCCGACAACGCAGGCGTAGCTGCCGTCTTCCTCACGCCAGAGCTTGGGATCGCGGAAGTCTGCGGTGGTGAAGCCTTCCGGCAGGTCCTTGTCATCCAGCACGGGATTGGCGGTATATTTGACGTAGTTCAGCCCGTTGCCCACCGCCAGGCACTGGGTCTGCTGATCACGGCGGGTGCCGTCCTCGTTGCGGCCCTGGCGGACGCCGGTATACATCAGCAGCTGGCGGCCGTCCGGCAGCTCGATGGCCGAGCCGGAGAAGCATCCCACCTGATCGATCTCGGTATCTGGGGCGATGGCTGCCGGAAGGTATTTCCAGCGCAGCAAGTCGGTGCTGACGGCGTGTCCCCAGTGCATGGGGCCCCATTCGGTGGAATAGGGGTGGTACTGGTAGAACAGGTGATACTCTCCGCCGTAGAAGGAGAAGCCGTTGGGATCATTCATCCAGCCGACCTGCGGGGTCAGATGATAGCCGGGGCGTTCCTCGGGCGTGATGTAGACCCGGTACTTCTGTTCATATTCCCGGGCCTTCTGCAGGATGGTGCTCATATCCGGAGCACTCCTTTCTGCGTATGATTTGAAAAGGGCAGCCGCATCACCGGGACACGGCTGCCGCAGGGATTACTTGCCGCTGTAACGGTCATAGGCGCTCTGGTACGCAGCCAGCAGCTTCTCCATGCCGCAGTTCTTGGTCAGCATCTCCACATAGGCGTTCCACTCCTCATCGGTGGGGCCGCCGTTCTTGAGCCACAGACCCTCCTGCTCGGAGACGGCGCTCTCGAAGTCCGCCTTGTAGCGGTCGATCACGTCCAGCTCTTCCTGGGTGTACACGCAGTCGATGGGGTAAGTGGTGGTGGACTTGACATAGGGCTGCATCCACTTGTAGTACAGATCCTCCAGACGGACGATCGCGCGATCCTCCATGTAGAAGTTCTCGTTGTAGTACTTGCTCAGGATCAGCTTGGGGCCGTACACCTCATGCACACCCTTGAGCTCGCCCGCGGACTTGCCGTACTTTTCACGGGCCTGGGCGTCGGTGATGGAGATCCACATGCCCTTCTCGTCCTGCTCGGTGAAGAACACGCCCTTGGGGCCGTACTGCAGCTGCATGACGACCTCGCCATCGTACCACATGTCGTAGAACTTCAACAGCGCTTCGGGGTTGGAGCAGGCAGAGGTGATGTTGAGGTTGCCGGAGTTGACCGCGCCGCCGTCACGGACGGTGACGTTGTAGGTGCCGTCGGGGCCGGACAGGATGGGCAGGAACACATAGTCGCCGGACTTGTCACCCATGACCTCCTCGATGTACCACCAGGTGGCCACGCCGACCTGACCCTGGGAGCACTTGGCGATCAGCTGGTTGGTGTCCTGAGAGAACATCTCGATGTCCATCAGGCCATTGGCATACCAGTCATGGAAGTAGGTGACAGCCTTGCGGTAGTTGTCCGTCGCACAGACGAAGGACACCTTGCCGTCATCGCCCAGCAGCAGGTCGTTGCACACGTCATTGGGCCAGTTGGTGAAGCCAAAGCCCGCATAGAACACATTCTGGCCCCAGCACCACTGGTCAAAGCCGGTGGACATGGGGATGGTAGAGCCGGGCGCATTGCCGTAGAAGGTGGCGGACATGTCATTGTCCTTGAACGCCTGCAGGCAGACCTTCAGCTCATCCAGCGTGGTGGGAACCTCCAGGCCCAGCTTGTCCAGCCATGCCTTGTTGATCATGGAGAACTGGGGAATGGTGTAGATGCTGTAATCGTCCTTGAGGCCGATACCGGCGGTGCCCATCTGCTCGGCGGCGGGCAGGCCGTAGATCTTGCCGTCAGACATGGTGATGGCAGAGCGGATGTCGGGGTTTTCCTCCAGGATCTTGGTCAAATTGGGCATGACATCCTTGTTCAGGTAGGGCGTCAGGTCGATGAACACGCCGTCAGCGCCATAGGTGGCGATGTCGTAGTTGCTGAAGCCCACGCCCATGAACGCGTCAGGGTACTGCTCGCCCGCAATGCGGATGTTCACCTGCTCGGCGAGGGAGTCGCTCATGGTATCCCATTCGATGTTGATGCCGGCCTTCTGGGCCAGCTCATTCAGCACGACATTGCTGTCGTAGCCTGCAGACAGGGCGCTCATGCCGCCCATGATGTAGAAGTCCTTCTGGGGGCCGTCGGACTTTTTGTCGTTCTTGCCGGAGGAGGAGCAGCTGGTCATCAGCACGCACACGGCGCACAGGCACAGCATCAGGCTCAGGATCTTTTTCCAGTTGCGCTTCATAGTATCTCTTCCTTTCTTGATGGTTCGTCAGCCCTTCACCGCACCGGTCATGAAGCCCTGCTCAAAGTACTTCTGCACGAAGGGGTAAATGATGAGCATGGGTGCGGCCGCCACGATGATGGAGGCAAACTTGATCATTTCAGTCACCTTGTTGAGCTCTGCATAGCCGCCGGAAATGGTGCTGGCCTGGCTGGCAGAGGCGGAGGAACGAATGAGGATGTTGCGCAGCACCAGGGGCAGGGGCGCCTGGTCAGCCTTGAGGTAGATCAGGGCAGTGAACCAGTCGTTCCAGTAGGCCACCATGGAGAAAACCACCATGACCGCCATGATCGACCGGCTCAGCGGGATCACGATGCTCAGGAACGTGCGCAGGTGGGATGCGCCGTCGATCTCCGCCGCCTCCAGCAGCTCGCCGGGGAGGCTGTTCTCGAAGAAGTTGCGCACGATGATCACGTTGCCCACTGCCACGCCGCCGGGTAGGAACAGCGCCCACATGTTGTTCAGCAGGCCCGTGTTCTTGACCACCAGATAGGTCGGCACCAGACCGCCGCCGAAATACATCGTGATGATGAAGAAGATGCTGATCCACTTGCGGCCGGGGAGCGACCTCTTGCTCAGCGGATAGGCCGTGCAGAAGATGAGCACCACGGAGTAGACCGTGCCGATGATGGTGTACTTGATGGAGTTGAGGTAGCCGGAGAAGATGCGCTGGTCGGCAAAGACGGAGGTATAGCCCTTGAGGGTGAACTGGCTGGGCAGCAGGAAGGTCTTGCCGGCGTACACGTCGTAGGGATCGGAGAAGGATGCGACGAGCACGTAATACAGCGGGTAGGCGACGATCAGCATGATGACCGTGCAGAAAACAACGAGAATGATGTCGCTTGTCTTGTCGGACAGGCTGCGAAGCTTCTTTTCTTTGACCTGCATCTCGCTGCCCTCCTTACACGAAGCTGACGTCCGCGGCCTTCTTGGCGATCGTGTTCACGATGAACAGCAGTGCAATGTTAATCACCGTATTGAACAGACCGACAGCCGTGGCGTAGCTGTACTTGGCGTTTTCGATGCCCTGCTGGTAGACGTACACCGCGATGACGTCGCTGGTGGCCTTGTTCAGATCCGTCTGCAGCAGCCAGACCTTTTCAAAGCCCACGTTCATCAGGCTGCCGGCGCTCATGATGAGCATCAGCACGGCCATGGGCACCAGAGCAGGGAAATCGATGTGGACGATACGCTGGAACATGGACGCACCGTCGATCTTTGCCGCCTCGTACAGCGCCGGATCCACGGTGGAGAGCGTCGCAAGGTACACGATGGTGCCCCAGCCCGCTTCCTGCCAGATGCCGGAGACAATGTAGATCGTACGGAAGGCCGAGGCTTCGGTGAGAAAGTCGATCTTCGTGCCCAGCAGCAGGTTCAGCAGACCGCCCGAGGGACTGAGGAAGATGCGGATCATGCCGCACACGACCATGATGGAAATGAAGTGGGGCGCGTACAGCACCGTCTGCACCACCCGGCGGTAGCGCTTGAAGCGCATCTGGTTCATCGCCAGCGCCAGCATGATCGGGATGGGGAAGCTCCACAGCAGGCTGAAGAAACTCAGCAGCACCGTGTTGCGGATCATGCGGCTGAAGGTCGGCGCGGTGAAGAACCGCTCAAACCAGTCCCAACCCACCCACTCGCTCCCGAGGAAGCCGCGGCTCGCCTTGAAATCGCGGAAGGCGATCTGCACGCCGTACATGGGGATGTATTTGTAAATGACGGTAATGACGATGGGAACCAGCAGCAGCAGGTACAGCTGCCAGTGTTCAAGGATTCGTCTGCCCAGCGACTTGCCGCGGCGTACCGGCGGCATCGCCACAGAGGCAGCGGCGGATGTGCCCTTGCTCATCCGGAGGACCTCCTTCAGGTTCGTATTCATTTGTTGGAAAATGCGGGGATATCCTTGCTCCCGACGCAGCTGCGTCATGGCCGGGTCACCAACCTGTGCCGGAGCTCGGACGACGTTCGTGAAACGTTATATGAGCTTACGGCAAAACAGTAGCACAGATTTCAGTGCTTGTCAATATATTTTTGCACAATCTGACGATTTTTTCGACATTTTCTACACACATTCTCATTAGAATGTGCTTTTTTAGCCGGTGAATTATACTATCAAGTGCAACACAATAGGAAATAAAAGAAGTTCATACAGATCTCTGGTATAATAGAGTTACCACACACCAGAATACCGAAAGGAGAACTGTATGAACTACCATCATCTTACCATAGAAGAGCG
>JAFQIB010000055.1 GCA_017397765.1 Clostridia bacterium
GGCATAGCCCGACTAGCGCAGCTCATTGCTTGCATTGAGCAAGCGTAGCCAGCGCCGAGCTTGTCTCGGTGATGGCCGATACTGTTGTTAGCCAAAGCGGGGAGCAATCTGTGATTGCGACTTGGACAGCTGGATTCGCGAGCGAATGGAACATCCGCGAGCGAAGACTGAGGGAGCCCGCGCGAGCTACTGTACACACCATCCGCAAAGATCCCTGTTGCCAACATCTTTTCCCCCTTACAAATTCCAGTTTTCCTCCCTCATCCGTCCACAGCAATAAAAAAGCAACAAGCCCCTTCCGGCCTGCTGCAAAAATTTCCCCTGTTCTGATCATCTCTCTGCCAGCCTCAGACTGCCGTTTTCTGCTGCAATTTGCCTTCCAGCAGACGGACCCGGCGGTAATAGCCCCAGATCAGCAGACATGCTGCGCCAATCCAGGCGGCGATCTCCGATACATAAATGCCCCATTCATTCAGCAGCAGCGGCAAAGCAACGGCGCAGACAATGCGCATCACCAGCTCCACAAAGCCGGACACCATGGGGATCATCGTATCGCCCAGCCCCTGCAGGGTCGTGCGGTAGGTGAAAAGCAGATACAGCATCGACAAGCCCAGGCTCATCACCACCATGTATTCATAGGCCACAGCCAGGGTCTGCGCCACCTTGTCCGGGTCGCTGTCGGTGATGAAGAGGGAAAGCAGCGGCTTGCCGAAGAGGATCATCAGCCCGCCGACCAGCAATCCCAGCAGCACGCTGAGCTGGGCTGCCCTGCGCTGTCCCAGCCGGACGCGGTCGAGCCGGCCTGCGCCCAGATTCTGTCCGGCAAAGGTGCCCACTGCCGTGCCCAGGGAGATCCCAGCCAGCTCAAACAGGCCAAAGAGGCGATTTGTGGCGTTGAAGCCGGCTACAAAGGCGTAGCGGAAGCCGTTGACCACCTTCTGCAGCACCAGGCCGCCCACGGAGATAATCAGGTTCTGGAAGGCGATGGGCAGCCCCAGCTTCATCAGCCGGGCGCACATTCTTCCGTCCCAGCGCAGATCTGTACCGGCAATGTGCATCACCGGCAGCCGGAGCACGGCGATCAGACAGATCAGACAGCTCAGCGCCTGCCCGGAAATAGTGGCCAGCGCCGCACCCTGCACGCCCATGTCAAAGCCCATGACGAAGAGCACGTCCAGCGCCATATTGGTCAGGGCCGCGCAGATCATGGCAACGAGGGGTACCGTGCTGTTGCCCACCGAGCGCAAAAAGCCGGCAAAAAGGTTGAACCCCATTACCAGCGGGAGCCCGGCAAAGATGATGCGCAAATAGCTTTCCGTCATGCGGATGGTCTGGGCCGGCATGTCCATCAGAACCAGCACCGGCCAGAGGAACACCTGGGCCAGAAGCTCCACGGCGACAATGGTGATCCCGGAGAGGATCAGGCTCTGGCCCACGGCCCGGTGGAGCTCCTTGTAATCTCCTGCTCCGAAGGACTGGGCCACCTGAATGCCGAAGCCCTGGGCCAGGCCCATCGCCAGCGACAGCACCAGCCAGTCCAACCAGCCTGCCGAGGCTACTGCAGTCAGCGCATCCACGCTCACCTGGCCCACGACAAAGGAGTCTACCAGCGAATACAGCTGCTGGAAGGCATTGCCCGCAATGATGGGCAATGTGAAAAGGATCAGGTGCTTTGTTGGGCTGCCGGTGGTCATGTCGCGGGTCTGTGCCATATAATATCCTCACTTGTATATTGATCGCCCGGAGAAGATTCGCGGTTTGCAGGCGAAATCCTGCCGGACGGGAAAATATCGCAGGGGATTTGATTGCGCAGACCGCCATGCACAGAGGCGTCTGCTGCGGATTCATCCTGCCGGACGCTTGTGGTTTGATGCGTCGGTGTTAACAAACAGGAATGAAAACCGGGATTGGACAGGGGGAGAACGCGCGAACTGCATGCAGGTCATGCTGCATAGTGCCAGACATTGTCCCCGCCAAATCCCAGCTGATCTCAGCCTATGAAATAGAACAGCATGCACCTGCTGCCCCGCGCAAAGCCGGTTTGCAAATGCATGCTGTTTTTTTTCTATACGCAGATGCGTACAATCAACACATGAATCTATCCCGCGTGCGCGGCGTGCTTCACTGCTGCTGATCCGTCCTGCCTGCGGCCCGGCGAAGCAGCCAGACCGGCGCTTCACTGATCAGAAGCACCAGCAGGATCATGATCAGCGCATAGGCGTAGATATCCTGATACTCGTTGAAGTAGCCGCTGCTGTGCACCGCCTTGCCCAGGGAGTTCTTCGTCTGCACCAGGTATTCGGTGGATACAGCCAGCTTCACGCCCATGCCGGCGGCATTGATATACGCCTGCTTGAGGTAGCCCGCCATCAGCGGCAGATATACCTGAAGCAGCACCCGGAAGTTGAAATTGGCATTCATCCGGTATACGTCGATCAGCTCCCGATCGATCCGCAGGCAGCCCTCGCAGGCGGCCTCAGAGATCATGGGGATCAGAATGATCGACGAGGCGATCACCGGCACCCGCTCATAGTCCGTCACGACCATGATGATGACGATCAGGATGATCATCGGCAGCGACCGCAGGAAGATCATCAGCGGCCGGAGCAGATGCCGGAGGAAGGGGAGCAGGCCCTGGGCGATGCCAAGGGCGATACCGATGCCCGTCGAGACAGCCATGGAGACGATCAGGTGCTTCAGCGTCGTCCAGATGAGGGCATAGGTCTTGCCCGTTGTGATCAGGCGGAAAAAGGCCCGCAGGATCTCATCCACCCCGGGGAAAACCAGCCGGTCCCCCTTGAGCGTCCCCGCTGCCTGGAGCAGCGCGCCAATCAGCACGATCCCCAGGCAGAAGGTCAGCAGCTCCCTTGTCTTACTGCGCGCCATAATAGAATTCATCCGCAGGGACCGCGCCGCCGAACTGGGTCAGATCCACATTCGCGGTGATCTCGACCTGCTCGCGGGCTTCCTGGGCGCGCATGAAGCGGATCGCGCAGCCGGGAATGGCGTTCGTGGCCACCATCTGATTGGGCAGCAGCTCCAGGGTGACGGCTGCCTCGGCCACCGCCGCAATGTCCGTGGTGTTCTTGTCGCAGGCCTCCTGCACCTGGAGGAGGAAGGCTTCCACCGCCTCGGGCTGATTTGCCGCCGTCTCCGCCTTCACGAACAGGCCCGCCTGGGTGTAGCCGTCATAGCCGGTGGCAGCCTTGTACAGCTCGTTGACGGAATAGGCGGTGATCTTATCGTTCTTCATCTTTGCCGCCGTCAGCGCAGGCTCGGCCGTCACGACGATGGCCTCCGCATCGGAGAGCAGCAGGCTCTGGGTGTTGGCCGCGCTGGCCAGGTACTCCACCGCGGCAGGGGTATAGCCGTTGGCGGTCATGGCATAATTGGTCACGGAGGCATTGATGGTGCTCTCGCCGAAGAGGGTGACCACCGCGCCGTTCAGGTCCTCCAGGGTGAAATTCTCCCGCTGGGAGGCGATGAACAGGTTGCCCCAGCTCACCACCGCCGCCAGCTGATAGGTGGACTTGCCCATCTTGAACAGCTTGGCGCCGGCATTGATGGGCGCGACGATAAAGTCCGCATGCTGGCCGGCAAACTCCGCGGAGATGGTCTCCGCGGCCACAAAGGTATAATTCTCAGGATTGGTGACCGCCAGGGTGGCCAGCGCCAGGCCGGGCGCGCCGGCAGGAGAGGACACCTTCATCACAGGCGTCTGGGCGCAGGCAGTGCAGGACACCAGCAGCAGCAGGGCAGTGAGCAAAATCATCAGCTTTTTCATCTTGGACAACTCCTTTACATTTTTAATTACGCATCCTGAGAAGTGATCACGCTGGAATAGGCCGTTTTGACGCTGACGCCCGCCAGCGCGCCGATCTTGCCTGCAATGGCCGACGTCACATTCTGCGGCGCATCCAGGGCGATCGAGATAATGCTGATCTTCTTCTGCCGGTAGGGCAGGCCCATCCGGCCAATGATATAAGCGCCGTAGGTGTGAAGAATGGCGTTGATCATCTCCGCGCTCTCCATGTTTTCCACAATGATGCTCATCACAGCGACCCGGGTCTCCATGCTTTCACCTCCAATAAAAATCACCGTACCCTGAACAGGCACGGCAACAAAACCGCAGCAAAGCGGCCTATGCAGACGTACCTTTCACGCAGGGGATTCCTTTGTGTCAGGAGCGTAATGATCTGATCAAATCGCCTGATGCTGTGCAGGGGAACTCCCTTTGCAGTCCAGGCACCCCTATTGTATGCCTTTGACAGCAATTTGTCAAGGCTGATGGGCGGTCATTTTGCCGCCTCCAGCGCCTTTACCTTTTCCAGCAGCTCCGTCAGATGCTCGCTTTCCTCATGCACGATAGACATGAACACATCCCGGACGCCCGCATCGCTGCACTTTGCGGCAAAATTGCCGTAGGTCTCCACCGCGCCGGCCTCGCTGTCCGCCGCATAGCGGTACAGCCCCAGCAGGGTCGTCAGCGCCTGCTCCCGCTTCATCTCCATCACGCCGCCGGTGAACAGCACCTCCGCCGCCATGGAGGAGATCAGCAGCTTCTCCTCCTCCTCGGGCACGGCATAGAGCTTGCGCATCTCGCTGAAGCGGCGCAGGTGCTCCTGCTCGTCCGCCAGGATCTCCCGGATGCCCGAGGCAACCTGCGTATCGTCCGTCAGCATCAGCGCCCGCTCATAGACCCGGATAGCGCGGCGCTCCATTTCCACCGCCACGCACAGGGCCTGACCTTCATTCCGTACAACCATCTTTTTGCACCTCTATTCACAGCTATGCCACACTTATCCACGGAAAACCGTCGTTTATCCCCACTTATCCACAGAGTTATCCACAGTATCCACAGGATAATGGATATACTTCTATATATTTGTCCACAATATCCACAGGATTATCCACATCCCATGTGCATGGCTTTTCATCGGGATCAAAGGCCTGCAGCCCGCTGAAATCAAGGCTTTCCCGGCCTTTGTGCAAAAAGCGCCTCCCTCCGTCACACAGCGGAAGAAGGCGCTCTTTTGTCGATCACTTCTCGATGAACACTTCGTTGAGCTGCTCAACGAGGGTATTCACATCATTGCCATGCACCATGGCCGCCTCTTCCAGCGTCTCGCCGACGGAGTGGGGGCAGAACAGGCAATGCATGCCCATGTTGTTGAACACACGCACAACGTCTTCAAAGGCTTCTTCCGCACAGGAACGCAGCACTTCACCGACGGTCATATCCTTATGGATCATATATATCCCTCTTTCTGCGGGTCGGTTTGCTTGCCCGCTGACTATCATGATACGACACCTCACCGCGGATGTCAAGTAGAAACATCTGCAGCAGAAATGCAGCCTTCTTTTCCTTATAATTCAATGGGCAGATCCGTCTCATGGAAGGGATCGGCGCCCTCGTAGCCCTCCAGGCTGACGGCCTGGCTGCTGCCATTCGCCGCCGGCACTGCAGGTGCGGACAGCAGGCTGATGTTCATGAAGCCGTCGTCCTCAATGTCCAGGGCGATGGCCTGGCCGGGATTGGTCAAGGCAACGATCTCTGTTTCACGTGTACGGTTTCTGCGGGCAAATTCCACAATCACGTCGCTGCGGCCCCAGAAGTGCATCGGCAGCAGGAGCCTGGGCTTTACGGTGAGGATGAAGTAATTCGCACCGGCGTCAAAGAGCATGCCCATCCGGGGATCTACCGGGAAAAAGGCCACGTCGATCTCCTCGCCCTGGATCTCCTTCACTTCGCCGCGGAAATCCTCGTCCGCCTCCTGGATCTGCCTGGAATTGCAGACCTCCCGCCAGTGCCAGAAATTCAGATCGCCGGCATGGAAGAAGCGCATCCCGTCCAGCGTCACCAGGAAGGAGACGCCGGAATCCGTAGAGCCGTAGGCCTTCACCTGCACCCGGTCGGAGAGGGTCAGCTCGTCCCCCTTCTTCATCCGGTGGCCGCGGGCCTTCTCAGGCAGGCAGTCGGCAATCAGGTAGGTCACCGGTGCATACTGATCCCAGGTGTACACAACGCCGTCATAATGATCTTCATGCTCATGCGTGATAAAGACGTATACTTCATTATATCTTGCAAGAATTTCAGGCGTGACGCCCAGCGCTTCCGGGAATTTGTTGGCCTTTCCGCGCCAATAGTCAAACACCAGCAGCACGTCTCCGCTTGCAACGGAAAAGCCGCTGTGGTGATAATATGTGACCGTCATGTTCTTGCTCATCAATGAGCACCTCCGAAGTACCGTGAAGCTTGTTCCTTCTCTTGTTTTCGTATTTTTTTCGTCGCCGGACCCGCTTTGATCCGATCCACTGTATTATGCCATGATTTTCCCCATTTGTCAAATAATTGGGCTGTTCATGCACATGAAATTCCCTGATTTTTCAGAAAAACACAGGATTTTTATCATCCATTCCCACTTGAAACCCATTTTCCGACATTTTCCGACCGAGATCTCCACTTTGATCAGATCCGCCACAGGGTCATTTTTCGTTTTTCAAAGCTGGCCTGATACTTGCCGCCCAGGGCTCTGACCATCTCCTTCGCCCGCTCGATGCCGTCGTAATTCCGGGTGACGTCGTGGCTATCCGAACCGAAGGTGAAGTTTTCACCGCCCAGCTCGATATATCGGCGGATGATAGTGGAATGGGCAAAGGTGTCCCCGGTGGACGCGAAGCCGCTGGTATTGACCTCCAGGCATTTGCCCAGACGGATGATATGGCGGAGGATGGCGTCGAACACGTCCGGCGCATCCGCATACACCAGCGCCTGCTCCGGGCCGGTGAAGGCGCTGAATTTTGCCGCATAGCCGATATGGGCAATGCTGTCGAAATCCGTCCAGGCCAGGATGGATTCCGCCTTGGCCTCCGCATATTCCCGGTAAGCCTGATCCCGCGTCTTGCCGGCAAAATACAACTCCTTTTCATAGGGGTCCACGCCGTTGACCAGATGCAGGGACAAGAGACGAAAATCCAGGGGCAGCTTATCCAGCTCTGCTTTGATCTGATCCCGAAGCAGCGGATTATCTCCGATCTCCACGCCGGCACGGATCACCAGCTGGGGATATTTTTTCCGCATCTGACGGATTTCATCCAGATACACCGGCCAGACCGGCGGAATATCCAGCGATTTGTCCGGATGGCCCGGCTCGATATGCTCCGTCAGGCAGATTTCCTCGACCCCCATTTCCGCCATGGAGCGACACAGCGCTTCAACAGACTGCCTGCCGTCCATGGAATGGGTGGTGTGCAAATGATAGTCCATCCGTCTTTGTTTCACGTGAAACACTCCTTTATAGCTGAAACACCTTCGCCTTGCTGATGCTGTACAGGCACTTTTCCTTCACCCGTTTGCCGGTGATACTTTCCAGCGCCCTGGCGTACCAGCTCATCTGAAGGGCATACCTTTCGATAAATGCGGCTTCATCCTCAATCCGATCCGTCTTGTAGTCCACCAGCACCCATTCGTCCCCCTCCAGGAACGCGCAGTCAATCACGCCCTGAAGGATGGTGCCCTTTTCCTGATCCATCAGCAGATTGAAGGCCCACTCCCGGCGCACCTGCGGGCTGTCCAGCAGCCTTTTGCCCAGCTCGCTTTCATAGAAATCCGCAATGCCGCGCAGATAGAGCTGCATGATCTCCTGATAGGTGAAAATCTCCCGCTCTGCCATGTCGTGCACAGATTGCTTGACTGCTGCGTACAGATTTGCTGCGCCCCGCATTTTGTCCAGCGGCATCAGCGACAGCGCCCGGTGCATCAGCGTGCCCCGGTCAGCGCCGGTGAGCTGCTTTTCTTCCATGAAGGCGGGCTTCGCAGGCAGCTCCGACATGCGCAGGGGCGAAACGATTTCCTCCTCCATGCGCTTTGTTTCCGCGTCCTCCTCCGCGTCGGAGAGGGGCATCCGGTCGCCCGTCGCCGCCTTTTTTGCAATGGCGCTGACAGAGGTTTTGATCGGTGCAGCCTGAGGCGCCTCTCGCAGCTGCCACAGAGGGAACGCCCTTTCAGCAGGCGCTGCCAGGAGCTGTACAAGCTGATCCTCAAAGCCCTGGACTTCCTCCATTTTATCCACAGCAATAGCGCTTCCGTGACCCGCAGCCCGGATATTCCATGGCTTTCCGTCCTGTGGAAAACCTGTGGATATTGTGTTGACAGGTTGATGAACACCCTGCATGATCCAGTCCGTCATGGACCTGGCAGACCAGACCGCATAGTCGCTTTTCGGCAGCGACCAGGCGTCCCGTTGTCCGTCCTTGCAGCAGCCAACCATAATCAGCCGTTCCCTGGCACGGGTCATCGCCACATACAGCAGCCGAGCCCGTTCCGCCTTTTCGTCCAGCTCCCGCTGCACCCTGAAGGCGGCGTCCGCCATGGTCTTTCTCTTGATGCGCAGCGCCCGGTTGACATAGGGCATAGCTACCCCCAGCTGGGTATGCATCAGCAGCTCCCCGCGGAAGGGCTTATGCAGCCCGCCGCTCATCTGCATCAGGAATACCACCGGGAATTCCAGTCCCTTTGACTTATGCATGGTCATGATGCGCAGCAGATTTTCATTTTCGCCCAGCATCTTGGCGGACATTTTGTCATCCGCTGCAGACTGTTCCTCGGTCAGGCGCAGGAAATCCGCCAGCGTTTCTCCGCCCTCCTGCTCAAAAGTCTGCGCCCGCTGATAGAGCATGCGCAGGTTTGCCTGACGCAGCTCACCCTTGGGCATTGCGCCCACCGCTGCATAGAATCCGCTTTCCTGCATCACCTGCCAGATGAAATCCGACAGCCTGCGGGCCTCCGTAAGGAATTTCCAATCCTTCAGCTGCTTTTGGACACTGGTACACCTTTCCGGGAGTACCCCGTGTCCATTCGCCATTTCAGCAAAGGCTTCATGGAAGGGAACATTCTTGCCTGTTTTCGCCGCTCTGATTCTCGCCAGATCACTGTCCTGGAAAGCAAAGGGCGGCATCTTCAGCGTCGCCAGGAGCGGAATGTCCTGCATCGGATTATCAATCACGCTGAGCAGTGAGCGGAAGGATTTGATCTCCGGCAGCTCAAAGAAGGAGGCCGCACCGTCATAAAATACGGGAATGCCTGCCCGCCCCAGCAGCTCCACCAGCCTGGGCGCCGTGGTGGATGCGGCAGCAAGGAGGATCACCATATCCCGATAGGTATAGTGTCGGACCTCCTTGCCATCATCAAAGGTTTCCTGGAGCAGCTCCTGCACCCGATGGATCACCGCTGCCGCTTCTGCTTCCAGCGCTTCAACCGCTTCGCCATCCTCATCGACAGATACGTCGATCAGATGCATTTCCACCGGCGGATCATTTTCCGTCTCCCGCCCGCAGATCAGCTCGTCAACCGGATCATAGGTCAGCTCCGTCACCCCGGGGCGCATGGCGCTGCGGAAGATCTGATTCGTTGCTTCCAGCACATTTGCCCGGCTGCGGAAATTCTTTTGCAGGATGATTCGCCTGCACAGCGCGTCCTCCGCATCCGAATATGTCCGAAGGCGCTCCATGAACAGCGTCGGATCGGCCTTGCGGAAGCGATAAATGGACTGCTTCACGTCGCCGACCATGAACAGGATGTTCTTATCGTCATGGATCGATTGCAGGATCGCATCCTGCACCTGACTCACATCCTGGCATTCATCCACAAAAATATGGTCATATTCTCCCTGCAGCTGCTGCTTCAGCTCCGGCATGGACAGCACCTGCAGCGTGAACTGCTCCATATCGGAAAAATCGATCAGATGCTTTTCCGCCTTTTTCTCCAGAAACAGCGCATGGGTTCTGCGGGTCAGCGCTGCCAAACCGCGCAGATGCCGCTGGATCATTTGCAGCTCCATGCCGGTCTTTTCTTCATTGAGCGACAGCACCTCGACCGCTTCCTTGACGATGGAATTGATCTTCTTTCGCTGTTCAGCGATGCGCTCGCTCCACTTTTTTTCCTCATCCGACAGCCCGCGAATACTCTTTGCCCGGCCAAGGGAGAAGCCTGTCAGCACATCCAACAATGCCGGCGCCGTCAAATGTTCCACGTGAAACAATTTTTCACAGGCCATTTCGTCTGCAATGAGCGTTTCCCACCGGTCTTTGACCGCATTTGGCTCAGAAAACATCCGCTTCATTGCTTCAATGATGGAGGCAATGCCCTGCAGCTGTACCTTGATGTGCCGCACCAGCAGCAAATACCAGGGATGTTCATCATAGGGCTTCACATTCACCCGATTGACAGCTTGCTCCAGCCAGTCAAAGGGATTTGGCAGAGACATCAGGAAGTCATACAGCGAGGCCGTCATTTCCTGCAGCCGCTTCTGATCCCAGGCATAAGCCAGCTCAACAAAATCCTCGTCCTGCCGTTCTTCCAGCAGGGCATTGAAGGCGTCCAGCCAGGCAGCTTCAAAGAGCGAGGTCTTCATCTGATCATCGCAGGGGCGTACCATGGGGTCAATCCCGACCGCCTGGAAATGATTGCGCAGCACCTTCTGACAAAAGGCGTGAATGGTGGAGATCTCCGTGGACTCCAGCTCGTCCAGGGCCTGACTGAAGCTTTTCGGATCACTCGCTGCTTCGTGGATCAGCCGCCTGTTGAGACGCTGTCGCATTTCCGCTGCTGCCGCCTTGGTGAAGGTCACGATCAGCATACGATCCAGATGATAACCGCTGCGGATCAGCTGCACGATCCTTTCCACCAGGACCGCAGTTTTACCAGATCCCGCTGCCGCGCTGACAAGGATCGTATGATTCCTTGCATCAATCGCCAGCTGCTGCTGCTCTGTCCACTTCGGCATGCGCATCCACTCCTTTCCGTCCTCTCATTGTACCACATTCCCGCAAATTCGGAAAGTATTTCGCAAGAAACTGAGCTTGATTTCACAAATTATTTATTATTTATATTTTTATTATTATTTAACTGCTGATATCCTTGATTTTACCGGATTTTTTCAAAATATCGCGTTCTGACCTTCTCAAATCCATGCCATACATGGAATCGGGTTAACGCTCATAAAAAAACAGATGCATATATCATCATAAAAAACAGCTCTTTTGACAGACTGTTGCCGTCAAAAGAGCCTGAAGGTGTTTCATGTGAAACAATCAATCAAAATCGAAATCATCCATCAAATCATCTTCTGTACTGACCTTCGCGCCAGCGGAAGCCTCCTGCACATGGCCGAAGCCCGCATCATCCATGCTGACCTGATAGCTGCGCCTTTCCCGGCAGCCCTCCAGGTCGCTTTCGTCCGTACAGGTGATGAAGGTCTGCACGCCGCTGATCTCCTCCAGCAGCCGGGTGCGTCGCGTCATGTCCAGCTCGCTCATCACATCATCCAGCAGCAGGATGGGCGCCTCGCCCGTCTCGCCCCGGAAAACCTCCAGCTGAGCCAGCTTCATGCTCAGCGCCGCCGTACGGATCTGCCCCTGGGAGGCGAAGACCTTCATCTCCCGGCCCTTGAGCGTCAGCGCAATATCCTCCCGATGAATGCCGAAGCTGGTGGAGCCGCGGAAGACGTCCTCCTGCCGGCTGTCCCTGAGCTCCTCCCGGGCATAAGCGATCACGTCCTCCCCCTCAGGCACACAGCATTCGTAGGCCATCATGAAGGCTTCGTTTTCCCGGCCACTGATGGCAGCGTACTTTTCTCCGGCGATAAAGCCCGTATGGGCCACCATTCTCCTGCGCAGCGGAATGATCACTGCACACTGGTCTGCCATGACCTCCTCAAAGGCGTCCATCATGGCTGCATCGAGCCGGATACCCTTTTTTGCCTCCCGCAGCAGCGCATTTCGCTGATCCAGCGCCTTCTGATACTGCTGCAGCGCGGTGAAGTAAGCCGTGCTGAGCTGGGAGAGCATCATATCCAGATACCGGCGGCGGATGGAAGGGCCCTCCTTGACCAGCATCAGATCCTCCGGGGAAAAGATGACGCACTGCACATGTCCCATCAGATCGCTGAGCCGGGCCGCCCGCTTCCGATCCACAAACACCGATTTCTTCTTGCCGTCGTTCGGCGTCAGCTTCACCTGGATATCCATGCGGACACTGCTCTTTTGCAGCTGCACGCCCACCGCCGCCATCTCTGCGCCCTTTGCGACCACTTCCTTATCCTGCGAGGTGCGATGGCTGCGGCCCAGGGCACAGTAATGGATGGCTTCGAGCAGATTCGTTTTGCCCGAGCCATTCTGTCCGAAGAGGATATTCACCCCGGGATGGGGCGTCATCTCCAGCTCCCGGTAATTCCGAAAGTCCTTTAACTTTAATGTTTGTATAATCATAATACTGATGTTATCAGAACGGGATACAGGTTTATTTCATCCTGTATCCCGTTCTTAAAATATATTGTTTTTTAGCTGAACACACGCACCGGCAGGATCAGATACAGGTACTGCTCGCCGTCGATGGGGCTGACCACGCAGGGGCTGACGTTGGAGTTGAAGTGCATGCACAATTCATCATCGGTGATATTTCGGATCACGTCGGTGATGTACTTGGCATTGAAGGCGATCTCAATGGGATCACCGGAGAGCTGGGCGTCCAGCTCCTCCAGCACATCGCCCAGCTCGGCATTGGAGGTGATGGACAGCGTGCTGCCGTTCATGGACATGCGGATCAGATTGTTCTTGCCTTCGCGGGCCATGAGGGAGGCACGGTCAATGGCGTTCTGCACGCCGACGCGGTCCGCTTTCACCACCGTCTTGAAGGACAGGGGCAGGATGCGGCGGTAATCGATGTACTCGCCGGCCAGCAGCACCGTGGACAGGCGGGTGCTGCCGAAGTTCGCCTGCATGCGGGTCTTGTCGATCAGCATGGAGCAGAATTCATCCTCATCCGCCAGGATCTTGGAAAGCTCATTGAGCACCCGGCCGGGCACGACTGCCTTGAGGGTCTCCGTACCCTCGGGCAATTCAAAGGGCTGCACCACCTTCTGGATAGCCAGGCGGAAGCCGTCCAGCGCCACCAGACGCGCTTCCTCCCTGCTGACCTCCAGCAGACAGCCGGTCAGGATCTGACGGCTCTCATCGGTCGCGATGGCGAAGACCACGCGGGAGATCATTTCCTTCAGCTGCTTCTGGGGGATCTTGACCAGGGAGCCGGCGTCAACAGAAGCCATCTCCGGATATTCCATGGGATTCATGCCGGCCAGATTGGACTTGAAGGACATGCAGCGGATGGACGCGGTATAATTGTCGCTCACCTTGATGGTGACCTCGCCGCCGGGCAGCTTGCGGCACAGCTCGGTGAAGAGCTTACCGGGCAGCACAGCGCGGCCTTCCTCGCGCACATCGGCAGCCAGCGTGCTTTCAATGGTCAGGCTGCCGTCAGAGCAGGTCAGCACAATGCCGTTTTCATCCGCCTCGATCAGCACACCCTCCAGGATCTGCTTGGGCGGACGGGCTGCCAGCGCACGGGTGACTGTATTCAGGCCTTCCAGAAGCTCCTGAACATTCACGGTAAACTGCATAGGGGTACCTCCAATCTGATTGCCATCTGCTCAACAGCCCATGGGAGAGACTGCTCCCTGACTGTATGCATCCGTCTCAAAAAAGAGAACAGCTGTAGCAGATATATGATAATATCGCAGTAGGAGAAGGGCTTGTGGACATTGTGGAAAAGCCCTTCCAAACCTTGAATTTGCTGCGGTTCAAGCTTTGGATAAACTGTGGAACAGGAAGGGGATTCATCCACATCCCTGTGGAGAAATTCCACTCCCTTATATATTCGCGGCAAAGGAAGCGGATTCCTGCCTGAAAAAAGTGAATACGCTGCATATTTTTGTTGAAAAAGCGACATCAGAGCTCGGCGATGCTTGCCAAAATAGAAGGAATCCGGGAGAATATCCACATACCCACAGGCTGTGGATAATTCGCCTGTGGATGGCGAAATACCGGACAGCCATAGCATTTGGCCGGTGTGGAAAATATTTTTCTCTGCTTGTCCACATGCTTTCATCAGCATCTGGAGGGCTTGACCGCCCTGCATAGCGGTGAATATCATCCGATTTTATGAAGCATCTGCCCCGGATGCAGCAGTTGATTTTCTCCGGAGAATATGATACCATGATTTTATCAACCATGCAATCACAAGCAGAAAGGATGTTCCATATGCGTATTGCGCTGATCAATGAAAACTCCCAGGCCGCCAAGAATGCCATGATCGAAGCTTCTCTGAAGAAGGTTGTCGAGCCCATGGGCCATGAGGTCGTCAATTACGGCATGTATACCGCTGACGACGCCTGCCAGCTCACCTACGTCAAGATCGGTCTGCTGGCCTGCATCCTGCTGGAAACCGGCGCGGCGGATTATGTGGTGACCGGCTGCGGCACGGGCGAGGGCGCCATGTTGGCCTGCAATGCCTTCCCCGGCGTGCTCTGCGGCCACCTCTGTGATCCTTCCGACGGCTATATGTTTGCCCACATCAACGATGGCAACTGCGTGGCGCTGCCCTTTGCGAAGGATTTCGGCTGGGGCGCGGAACTGAAGCTGGAAATGATCTTCCAGCAGCTGTTTGGCTTTGGTCACGGTCAGGGCTACCCCAAGGAGCGCGTGATCCCCGAGCAGCGCAACAAGAAGATCCTGGACGAGGTCAAGAAGATCACCCATCGCAAGCTGATCGACATTCTGCATGACATTGACCAGACCTTCCTGAAGGAGACCATCTCCGGCGAGCATTTTGCAGCCTATTTCTACCCCAACTGCAAGTGTGATGAGGTCGCGGCGTATCTGAAGAGCCTGTAAAAAATTTCACATGCCGCGGTACAGCGTATGACCGCGGCATGTTTCTTTTCATGAACGGAGGAATCGGGATGGCAGTGCTGATTAATATTTACTACACAGGAGAAAAGGATCATGCCCGGAGATTCGCAGCCGAAATGACTGCCAGCGGCATTGTGGAGGAGATCCGGGCGGAGAAGGGCAATCTGAAATATGAATATTTCTTCCCCATGGAGGATGAAAGCACGGTGCTGCTGATCGATCACTGGATGGATCAAGCCGCGCTGGATGCGCATCATGCTTCTCCGGTGATGCAGAAGATCCTGGCGCTGCGGGAAAAATACGAGCTGCATATGCGGGTGTAAAGATATATTGCAGAAGCCGGGGAGCTTCCGGAAAAGGATCGGGCGTTTGTCATAAGGTGAGATTTTGGTTTGCAGGGGAGATTGCGTTTTCTATGAGGTTAGGTGAGTATAGCAATTTACGCGTTCTCCCTCAGTCTTCGCTCGCGGATGTTCCATCCGCTTACGAATCCAGCTCCCTCCCGGAGGGAGCCTCGGTCTATGCCGTTGCTTATCCGTTTTTCTGCGGCTTGCTCTGAATTGCAGCAAGGAAGACGACTCAAAGGCTCCCTCCGGGAGGGAGCTGGACAGGTTATCATGTGAAGTGCAACAATGAAAAAAGAGTAGAACGACATAGCACCCTCGTGATAGAATGTAGCTACCACACAAACACACTACAGGAGGGTATCATGTCGTCCTAC
>JAFQIB010000005.1 GCA_017397765.1 Clostridia bacterium
GCTCGCGCCGACTAGCGAGAGCAAATGCTTGCATTTGCCGAGCATAGCCAGCGCCGGGCTTGTCCCGGTGATGGCCGAGTGACCAGTGAGTGAGTGCAAAACCTCGACAAAGTGCCTATAGCACTTTGTCGATACGCTGAGGCGCATCCTATACTTGCCTTGTAGGATGCGCCTGTTTATGCTATAATGGAAATACAAAGGAGCTGGATATAGATGTTTACCATTCTGGTTGTAGAGGACGATCTGACGCTGCAGCGCATGATGTGCGCCTTTTTGGGCATGAACGGCTATCGCACGCTGCCCGCCGCCAACGGTCAGGAGGCGCTGGACGCAATCGAAAAGGTAATGCCGGACATGGTGATTGCGGACGTGATGATGCCCGTCATGGACGGCTGGGAGCTGACGGAGGAGCTGCGCAGCGCCTATCCCCTGCTGCCCATCATGCTGGTCACCGCCCGGGACTCCATCGAGGACAAGCGAACCGGTTTTACCGCCGGTGCAGACGATTATCTGACCAAGCCCGTGGATCTGGACGAGCTGCTGCTGCATGTGCAGGCGCTGCTGCGCCGCAGCCGGGCCATGACCAGCCACCGCATCACCATCGGTGAGACCGTACTTGATTATGACAGCCTGACCGTGCGGCGGGGCGATATTCTGCTGACGCTGCCCAAGAAGGAGTTTTTCCTGCTGTTCAAGCTGCTCTCCAGCCCGATGCAGATCTTCACCCGCCGCCAGCTGATGGATGAAATCTGGGGCATGGATTCCGACAGCGACGAGCGCACGGTGGACGTGCATATCAAACGGCTGCGCGAAAAGTGCGAGGTGTTCCCGGATTTCTCCCTCGTGACAGTCCGCGGCCTGGGCTATAAGGCGGTCAGGAACGATGCTTAAGCGCTATTTTCAGCCCTATACCTTCCGCAGCAGAATGATGATGGCGCTGTATCTCAGTGCGGCCTTTGCCGCAGTGATTTCCCTGCTGTTTGCCTATGTTATCAGCCATGCCAACGTGCAGAGCGAGCTGCAGCTGCAGCAGCAGGCGCTGGCAGTCTATCTGCTGGAAATGGATAGCCGCACCGAGCTGTCAACCACAACCATGGTCGGCATGCTTGATGACGTGGAGGACACCCATGTGGAGCTTGTCACTGCAGCGTCCCCCGAGCTTCCGGAGGAATTTCTGCAGGAAAACAACGCCCGGCGGGTCATGTCCGTGCTGGATGACGTGACAGATACGCCCATCACCTATGTGCAGCTGGAGGATGGCATCGTCCGGATTTCCTCCCTGTATCGCCGCTCCCTGTTCGTGGTGGCCTTTTTCCGCGTCATCTCTGCGTCGCTATCCTACCTGGCAGTTTTCGTGCTGATGACTACGGTAGCATCCTTCTATCTTTCCAAGCCCGTTCAGGTGCTTACCCGCGCTCACGAACGGGTGCAGGAGGGAGATTTCACCGTCCGATTGCCGGACAATCAGCCCGGCGAAATGGGCGAGCTGATGCGCTCCTTCAACGATATGACAGAAGCCCTCGGCTCCACCGCCTATCTGCAGAAGGACTTTATCAGCAGCATTTCCCATGAGTTCAAAACGCCCATCGCCTCCATCCGCGGCTTTGCCAAGATGCTGCAGATGCCAGGCGTCACCGAGGAGCAGAAGGCGGAATACATCCGCCTGATCGCGCAGGAATCCGACCGCTTGTCCCGGCTTTCCGAAACGCTTTTGCGACTTTCTGCCCTGGAGCAGCAGACGGCCCTGGCCAGCCTGACCACCTTCTCCCTGGACGAGCAGCTGCGGCAGGTCATCCTGCGGCTGGAGCCCTCCTGGAGCGCCAAGGACATCGGCTGGCAGCTGGAGCTGGAGGAGATCCGCATCACCTCCGATCAAGAGCTGCTCAATCAAGTCTGGGTCAATCTGCTGCAGAACGCCATCAAGTTTTCCCCCGACGGCAGCGACATTGAGGTTCGCATCTGCCGCGATGGAAACGCCGTTGTGGAAATCAAGGATCACGGCTGCGGCATGACGGAGGAAACACAGCAGCGAATCTTCGACAAGTTCTATCAGGCGGACAAGAGCCGCAGGCAGGAGGGCGTTGGTCTGGGGCTGAGCCTGGTCAAGCGCATCGTGGATATGATGGGCGGCAGCATCAGCGTCCGCTCCGCCCTCCACGAAGGCTCTACCTTCCGGGTGGAGCTTCCCATCAGCCCGCCCCGTCATCACCACACAGAAACGACCAATTCCCCAACGGAGGCACTGAAGCATGGCTGACGAAAAGCAGATGCACCGGATGAGTGCAGAATTCCAGCGGATGGTGGACGATTTCTTTGCCATCCAATGCCGCTATTCCGCCGCGATGCGCGAGATCCAGACGAAGCTGGAGATCCTGGACGACGAGTTCCAGATGCGGCATCGCCGCAACCCCATCCATCACATGCAGTCCCGGCTGAAATCCATCCAGAGCATGATGGAAAAGCTGCAGCGCAAGCAGTTTGCCGTCAGCATGGAAAGCGCTGTGGAAAACCTCTATGACATTGCCGGTATCCGCGTCATCTGTTCCTATGTGCAGGACGTGTATACCGTAGCAGAGCTGCTGACCTCCCAGGACGACGTGAAGCTGGTTCACAAACGGGACTACATCCGTCACCCCAAGCCCAACGGCTACCGCAGCCTCCACCTGATTGTGGAGATTCCCGTTTTCCTGCAGGAGGGCCGCATCATGGTGCCGGTGGAGGTGCAGATCCGTACCATCGCCATGGATTTCTGGGCCTCGCTGGAGCATTCCCTGCGCTATAAGGCGGACGGGGCCGTTCCGGAGGAGATCTGCAGTGAGCTGCAGCAGGTCGGCGAGGACATTGCCGCCCTGGACGAAAAAATGCAGGCCATTCACGATCGGATCGACGCAGCCGTCGCCCGGAATCTCCCGAAGGAAAAAGACTTTCTGCCCTGAATAAACGCCTGGCAGTGCGCCATACTATCCGCAAAGGAGGAATGCGCGATGCTGGGCTTTTTCTGTGCGCTGATCGCCGGCGCGGCAATGAGCATCCAGGGCGTGATGAACACGCGTCTGGGCGACAAGGTGGGCGTATTGGAGACCAATGCACTGGTACAGGGCGTTGGCTTTGTGCTGGCGCTGCTGATCGCCTGGTTCTTTGGTAAGGGGAATATCCGCCTGATCGGCCAGTCGCCCTGGTATACCTGGCTGGGCGGCGTGATTGCGCCGATCATCACGGTGACGGTCATGCTCTCCATCAAGGGGCTTTCTCCGACGGTTGCCATCTCCGCCATTTTGCTGGCCCAACTGACCGTCGCTGCCCTGATTGACGCATTCGGATGGCTGGGTGCGGAGCGTACGCCCTTTACATGGCAGAAATATGTCGGCGTCGGCCTGATGGCTGCCGGCGTGCTGATGATGAAATGGAAGACCAGCTGAAACCCGACAAGCTTCGCACTGTGCTGTCGAACGGTTCCGCCGATTCGACAAAGGGAGTGCCCTTTCTCCGCAGGGAATCCCTGTGTCTTTCATGAATAAACCTCCCGTGAATATCTGTCACAGGAGGTTTTTCTTATGCTGCAATCATACCGCGACGGCAGCAGGCTGGTCGTGCGGCTGGCAGGCGAGCTGGATCATTACTGCGCCCAGAGCGTCCGCCGGGAGCTTGACAGGCTCATATCGGATCAAAGCATTCGCTGGCTGATCCTGGATTTTTCCGTGCTGCAATTTATGGATTCATCGGGCATCGGCGTGATCCTGGGCCGATACCGTCAGATGCGGGACCGGGGCGGTCAGGTGGGCGTGATCCACATGTCCCCGCATATCGCCCGCATCTTCCACATGTCCGGCATGGACAGAGTTATCCATCAGCTTGACCATCAGGAGGCAGCGCAATGAACAGGCACAATGAAATGGAGACGGTCTTCCTCAGCGTCCCGGAAAACGAAAGCTTTGCCCGGGTGGTCATTGCTGCCTTCGCGGTGCAGATGTCACCCACGGTATCCGAAATCGCCGATATCAAGACCGCTGTCTCTGAAGCGGTCACAAATGCCATTGTCCATGGCTACGAAGGCACGCGGGGTATGGTGACGCTCCGTGCGGTCATAGACGGTACGGTGCTTTCCGTCGAGGTTACAGATCAGGGACGGGGCATCTCCAATGTGGCACAGGCCATGGAGCCCTTTTATACCACCCATCCCGAGCAGGAGCGCAGCGGCATGGGCTTTGCCGTCATGCAGACCTTCATGGATGAGGTCAACGTGACCTCCACCCCTGGCAGCGGAACCACCGTGCGCATGTGCAAACGCATCGCCCCGGAGGCGAGGCATTGAGCAGCGCCTTCGCAGAAGAGCTGCTTGAAGCCCGTCAGACCGGCCCCGAAGCTATGCAGGCGCTGGCGGAAAAGCATCTGCCGCTGGTGGGAGCGATGGTGAAGCGCTATCCGACCGGCAGCACGCATCGTGAAGAACTATACCAGCAGGGCGTGATCGGTCTGATGAAGGCGCTCAAAGACTTCGACCCTGCCCGCGGCACCGCCTTCTCCACCTACGCAGCCGCCCTCATCCTCGGAGAAATGCGGATGCTGCACCGCAGGGATGCCCCCTTGCATATTCCGCGGACGGAAACAGCTTTGCGCAGGCGTATCCGGCAAGAAGTGGATAAGCTTCGGGTGCGCCTTTGCAGAGAGCCCACCGTCACCGAGCTCGCCGAAACCTTGCATATGGACGCTGCAGAGCTGATGCTGCACATGGATGATCTCTCCGTTGTCTCCTGCGATGCACCCAGCCCCGGCGGAACGCCGCTTTATGCGCTGCTGAGCGATCCGGAGGACTTTCAGCGCAGGCTGGAGCTGCGGGATCTGCTTGCCCGTTTACCCGCAAAGGATCGTCAGCTGATTCTGCTGCGGCACAGGCTCGGGATGACGCAATCGCAGGCAGGGCAGCGGCTCGGCATGAGTCAGATGCAGGTCAGCCGCAGGGAGAACGCCATCAGAAAACGTCTTCGGGAAGCGCTACGGGAATGAAAAAGGCGGACGATGCTGAGCTCGTCCGCACTTTTCAGCTTCACAGCTTTGGCAGCACCGCTTCCCGGACAATCCGGTCTGCATCTGCCTTTTCCACATGATAATACCGCTCCGTGCCAATGCGTACACAGGGGCCCTCTGCGCATTCACCGAGGCAGTGGGCCCGGAAGATTTCCACCTTGTCCGCAGCGCCATATGCCTCCAGCGCCCTTTGAAAGGCCGTCTCCAGCGGCTGTCCGCCGCCTCCTGCAGCGCAATGAATGCCGCCGCAGATGCGCATGCGGAGCTTATCGGAATCAAGTATCAGCCTGGTCATGCCGTTCCTCCCGTTCAGGCGATTTCAAGGGCAATCTCCATCATCTGGGTGAAGGAGTTCTGCCGCTCCTCTGCGCTCAGCCCCTCGCCGGTGAAGGGATTGTCGGAGATGGTGCAGATGGACAGGGCGTTCTTGCCGGCTCTTGCCGCATTGAGATACAGCGCTGCCGCTTCCATTTCCACCGCCAGCACGCCAAGACCCTGCAGAATCTTTCCCTGCGGACGCTCGTCATAGAATACGTCCGAGGAGTACAGCGCGCCAGGCACGATGTGCGCCCCCAGCTTTTCGCCGGCCTCCATGGCAGCCTTGAGCAGCTCCCAGGAGCAGCAGGGCGCCAGATGGCCCTGGAAGCCATACTGTTCCCCAAAGCTGGAATTGGTATACGCGCTCATGCCGGCCACGATATCCCGCACCTGCAGCTTCTCCGACAGCATGCCTGCGCTGCCCACGCGGATGATATTGTCCACATCGTAGAAATTGAACAGCTCATAGGAATAGATACCGATGGAGGGCATGCCCATGCCGCTGGCCATGACGGACACCCGCTTGCCCTTGTAAAAGCCAGTATGACCCTGCACACCGCGGGTGTTGTTGACCAGCACGGCGTCCTCAAGGTAATTGTCTGCGATATACTTTGCCCGCAGGGGATCGCCGGGCATCAGCACGGTACGGGCAAAATCGCCGGCCTTTGCGGTGATATGGGGCGTCGGGATCATAGGAATCGCTCCTTTCATAAAACGGTCTGTTTTTTCTATTGTAGCATGGAAGGGACTGTTTTGTACAGAGGGATTTTCCCTGCTGGGCTCCTGCGCCTTGACTTTGCAGCGCCAATCATCTACAATATCTGCATACCCTTCATAAAGGAGTATGAAACATGAACACGACTTTTCTCCCCGTGACAATGGCGGAATGCCGGGCACGGGGCTGGGACGCGCCCGACTTCGTCTACGTCTGCGGAGACGCCTATGTGGACCACCCCTCCTTCGGGCATGCCATCATCAGCCGCGTGCTGGAGCAGGCCGGCTATCGCGTCGCCATGCTCTGCCTCCCGCCCTGGCAGGATGAATCCGCCTTCAAGCAGTTCGGCCGGCCCCGGCTGGGCTTCCTGGTGTCCTCCGGCGTCATTGACAGCATGGTCAACCACTATACGGTAGCCAGGAAACGCCGGCATGACGATTCCTATGCCCCCGGCGGAAAAGCCGGTATGCGGCCCGACCGGGCGACGATCGTATACTGCAACCGCATCCGTCAGGCTTACCGGGACGTGCCGATCCTTATCGGCGGCGTGGAGGCCAGCCTCCGCCGCTTCAGCCATTATGATTACTGGGATGACAAGGTGCGCCACAGCGTGCTGGTGGATTCCGGAGCGACGCTGCTGATGTACGGCATGGGAGAAAAGAGCATCATCGAATGCGCCAACTGGGTTGCAGACGGCATGAATCCTGCTGAGCTGCCCAGGATCCGCGGCATCTGCTATATGTCCAAAACCGCCGATCCCACCTGTTTGCAGCTGCCCAGCCATCAGGAGGTCATCGCTGACCGCAAAAAATATTGTGAAGCTTTCACCCTGCAGTACGACGAGCAGGACCCCATCCGGGGCAAGCGCCTCTGCCAGCAGCAGGATAAGGATCGCTATCTGATCCAAAACCAGCCTGCCCTGCCCCTGTCCCGCGAGGAGCTGGACGCAGTCTATGCACTGCCCTATACGCGAACCTGGCATCCCATGTATCAAAAGGAGGGCGGCGTCCCTGCCCTGCAGGAGGTTGAGTTTTCCCTCTCCTCCACCCGCGGCTGCTTTGGTTCCTGCAGCTTCTGCGCCATCACCTTCCATCAGGGCCGCATCATCCAGAGCCGCAGTCCGGAGTCCATCGTTGAGGAAGCCCGGATGCTGACAAAGCTGCCCAACTTCAAGGGCTATATCCACGACGTCGGCGGCCCGACGGCCAACTTCCGCAAGCCCGCCTGCCAGAATCAGCTGAAGGTCGGCACCTGCAGGCAGCGGCAGTGTCTTTTCCCTAAACCCTGCAAAAACCTGGAGGTCGATCACAGGGAGTTCATGTCCCTGCTGCGGCAGCTGCGGGAGCTGCCAAAGGTCAAGAAGGTATTCGTCCGCTCCGGACTGCGCTATGATTATATCATGGCAGACCGGGACACCTCCTTCCTGAAGGAATTCTGCGAGCATCATGTATCCGGCCAGCTGAAGGTTGCACCGGAGCATGTCTGCTCCTATGTGCTGGACAGGATGGGCAAGCCCCGGCGGGAGCTCTACGACGCCTTCTGCCAGCGGTATGCCCAGGTCAACGAGAAGCTGGGCAAGAAGCAGTACCTGATCCCCTACCTGATGTCCAGCCATCCCGGCAGCGATCTGAACGCCGCCATCGAGCTGGCCTGCTATCTGCGGGATATCGGCTTCCAGCCTGATCAGGTGCAGGACTTCTACCCCACCCCCGGCACGCTGTCCACCTGTATGTTCTATACCGGGCTTGATCCCCGGACGATGAAACCCGTCTTCGTTGCCCGCTCTCCGGAGGACAAGGCCATGCAGCGGGCGCTGATGCAGTTCGGCAATCCGCGGAATCACGAACTGGTGCGCAAGGCGCTCCGGCTGGCCGGCCGGGAGGATCTGATCGGCCGAAGCCGGGAATGCCTGGTGCCGCCGGAACGGGAGCCCCAGCGCAGCAAGCCGGGCAGCAGCAGACGGGACAATCCCGCCCATGAGCGCAAGGCCATCCGCCATGCGGACAAGAATCCTCAGAAGCCCCGCCGCCACGGCCGGGAGGAAGGGCCGCAGAGCCGCGGACATGGTCGGAAATCCCGATAACTTCCGCTCCTGAAAACAAAATGAAAGCCGCACAGGCTGCGCCAAGCAGTCTCCTGTGCGGCATTTTTATCGTTGTATCGCGCCGAGCACTTCGTCCCATTCCTCCACCCGGAGGATCTCCACCGAGCCGTAGGGAGCATCCAGCAGCACCTCCACCGCACGGCGATACTTCTCCAGCAGATGCAGCAGCGAGGTTGTCTCCACCCGGCTGCCCTGCGGCGCACTGGCCAGCGCAGCGGCAATTTCCATCCAGCAGTGATTCACCGTGTGCAGAATCACCGCTTCCATCCCCTTTGCCGGCGGGTAAACGACCCCGGCAGCAGCAGCGGCGGCGACCTCCGCCTCCAGCAGCGGCAGGAAGGTTTCCTTGAGCGCATCCTGGTAGGTCATGGCGATGGCGCGGCCCTCCGGCTTGTCAATCCCAGGCAGCAGCAGCCTGACGAAATCAGCCTCCCCGCGCCGCAGCGGCATAAAAGCATACAGGAGTGCGTTGATGCGGGCCACGGGCGTATCGGCAGCCTTCAGCGCATTCTGCGCGTCCTCCGCTGCCCGGACCGCCCGGCGGTCGCACAGGGCCTTCAGCACCTCTTCCTTGCTGGCAAAATGATGGTAAAAGCCGCCCTTGGAGATATGCTCAGCGTCGAGAATGTCCTGCACGCTGGCAGCCTCGTAGCCCCGCTCGCAGAACAGCTTCTCCGCCGCATTCAGCAGCACCTGGCGTTTTTCCTCACCCTTGCGCATACATCCGACTCCTTTATCCAAGTGGTCTGTATAGTATAGGCCAAAATGCTGCCTTTCGTCAAGGGCAGCAGCATATTCTCCCTGCAATTCCCTGCCGGCAGTCAACGGATTGCCCGCTTGACGAAACCCCTGCAATCGGCGATAATAGAGCTTGAACACACAGGAAAGGATGATACCATGAAGCTGATGCATCTGGCCGATCTGCATCTGGGCGTTTCGCTGCACAGGTATTCCCTGCAGGCGGAACAGACAGAGATGCTGCAGTCGCTGTGCCGGATCGCCGGAGAGGAAAAGCCGGACGCCATCCTCATCGCCGGGGACGTGTACGACCGAAGCATTCCGCCGGTCTATGCCACGCAGATGCTGGATACCTTTCTGGCGGCGCTCAGCCGGATCGCCAGGGTGTTTGTCATCAGCGGCAATCACGATTCCGCCGAGCGGCTGGCCTTCCTGTCCGAGCCGCTGGAAAGGGGCGGTCTGCATATCTCCCCCGTCTATCGGGGAACCGTCACGCCCATCACGCTGGCAGATGCGAACGGCCCGGTGGATATCTGGCTCGTGCCCTATCTGAAGCCTGCCTACGTCCGTCCCTGGTTCCCTGATGAGACGCTGGAGAACACCAATGAAGCCCTCCGCTGCGCCCTTGCCCATCTGAAGCTCGATCCCAGCCGCCGCAATGTGCTGGTTGCCCATCAGTTCGTATCCGGCGGCAAGGTCAGCGAATCCGCCATGGCCCAGCTGGCAACGGCGGACGTGTATGTCGGCGGCATTGACATGGTGGACGCCCATCTCTTCGCCCCCTTTGATTATGTGGCGCTGGGCCATCTGCATCAGGCGCAGAACGTGGGCAGCGAGCGCATCCGCTACTGCGGCACGCCCATGGCCTATGATTTTTATGAAGCAAACGCCGTCAAGTCCGTCACCATGGTCGAGCTTGCCGGAGATCGCTCCCTTTCCATCCGGGAGATTCCCATCCCTCAGCCAAGGCCCCTGGTGGAGGTGCGCGGCAGCTTTGATGAAGTCACCGGCACGGAGGCAATCCGGCAGGCAGACAGGAACGCCTACACCCATGTGATCCTCACCGATGACCAGCCGGTGCCGGACGTCCTGAACCGGCTGCGCCAGGTCTATCCTTACCTGACCCATCTGGACTGGGACAATGCGCGTACCCGGCATGAAGCGGATTTCTCCGCAGCTGCAGATGTGAAAAAACATACGCCCGCCAGCCTCTTTGCGGAGTTTTTCCAGACCATGAACCATGCAGACATGACGCCTGAGCAATCCGATTATGTGGATCAGCTGATCCGGGAAATCTGGGAGGACAAGGCATGAGACCACTGAAGCTGATTCTGAGTGCCTTTGGCTCCTATGCAGGAACACAGGAGCTGGATTTCACGCGTCTTGGCGAAAATGGGCTGTACCTCATCTGCGGCGACACCGGCGCAGGCAAGACCACCATTTTCGACGCGATTTCCTACGCCCTGTACGACAGCCCCTCCGGCGGCGGCGAAGCCCGGGCCGATATGCTGCGCTCCAACAAAATGCTGCGCAGCCTGTATGCCGATCCGTCCGCGCCCACCTATGTTTCCCTCACCTTTTCTCATCACGATCAGGTCTATACCATCCGCCGCAGCCCTGCGTATATGCGCCGGAAGCTTCGCGGCGAAGGACTGGTAGAGGAACGCCCCACTGCGGAGCTGACGCTTCCCGATGGAACGATCGTTGCCGACCGCACCGTCAACAGCCGGCTTGTCAGCCTTTTGGGGCTGAGCCGGGAGCAGTTCAAGCAGGTGTCCATGATCGCACAGGGCGAATTCCGGGAGCTGCTGAAGGCGGATACGGACAAGCGGATCGCCCTGTTCCGCGATTTGTTCTCCACCGCCGATTACGGCCGCCTGCAGGATCGGCTGGCAGAAGATGCAGCGGCGCAGAAGCGCCTGTGCGATGAACATCGCCGCAGCATCCGCGACGCCCTTCGTTTGATTGCCTGTGCGCCGGATTCTGCCTGCGCTGACTGCCTGAAGCCGCTGACGGAGGATGCGCTTCCGCCCGCAGAAGCAGATGCACTGTTTTCCGCCATCATTTGCGAGGATGAAGCAGCCGAGAAAGCCCTGACCGCTCATCTGGCTGAACTGGAGCAACAGCGCGGGATTGCCCTCGGCCAACAAAGTCAGGCATTGCAGCGGCAGCAGCTGCTTGGGCAGCTGAATCAGTCCCAGGCTGCCCTTCAGCAGGCCCAGTCCCTTTCCGCCGCTGCAGAGACTGCCCTGCAGAGCGCCCGTACACAGCAGGCACAAGCTGCCCTGCAGCTGGAGGAAGCCGCAGCCATCGAAGCGCTGATGCCCGAATACGATCGCCGCGAAGCCGCCCAGAAGGAGCTGCGCGCCCTGGATGCGCGGCAGAAGCAGCTGCTCCAGGCCACTGCCGATCTGCGACGGATGATCGCCGCGCAGGAGGCAGAGCTGCATCGCGGCAGGGAGGAACAGGCGGCACTTGCCGGATGTGCCGCAGAAGCAGAGCGGCAAAAACATGCCCTTGAAACCGTGGAACGAAAGCTGGCTGATCTTCAGGCGCTCTACACTGAACATGACGCACTGCTGACCGCCCGCATGCAGCAGGTCAAGCTCTCCGCCCTTTGTCAGGACGCAATAGCCGCCACCACCCGGGCACAGCTTGCATATCAGAACCTGTCTGCCATGTGGTATGCCCATCAGGCAGGCCATCTGGCCCGGGAGCTGCTGCAGCCGGGGCTTCCCTGCCCGGTCTGCGGCAGCCTGGAGCATCCCCGGCCCGCCGAGCTGCCGGCAGAAGCGGTGAACAAGGCAGACGTTGAAGCTGCGGAGCTTGCCCGGGATACAGCCCGTCAGCAGGAGCATGAAGCCCGCCGCGCCTTTGATGTGGCAGCCTCCGATATTCAGCTGCGGGAAAATGCAGTTTCCAAAGCAGCCCTGTCCTGTCTTGGACAGGCGCTGTCCGATGCGCTGCCCGGCGCAATGGAGGAACAGCGGCGCGAGCTTTTCATACAGAAGAAATCAGCGTCCGAAGCGCAGCGCACCGCATCCAGTGGCGCTGACCGCCATGCGCAGCTGAGCAAAGCGATTCCCGTGCTTGAAGGCAACCTGAACGGCAATCTGACGAAGCTACAGGAAATCACCACCTCCATGGCTTCTCTGGAAGCGACCAGACAGGCACTGGAAACACAGATCCGGAACGCTTCCCAGCGTCTATCTTTTCCCGATCGGGCATCCGCACAGCAGCGTGTTTCGCAGCTCCGGCAGCAGTCTGCCAGGGCGGATAAGGCAGCTGCCGATGCTGATCAGGCCTGGCGCAGCGCTTCTGAAGCCGCCAAAGCCCATCAGGGGCAGGCAGAGGCTTTCCAGACCCAGCTTTCTTCGATCCCGGAATACAGCCTGTCAGCGCTGCAAGCCCAGCTCCTGCAGCTTGATGCGCTTCGGGAAACGCTTACCCGGCAAAGCCGAGCCCTGATCGTCCGCCTGGGGCAAAACCGGCAGTTGCAGGCGCAGATCACTGCTGCCCGGCAAGCGCTTGTCCGGGAGGATCAGCGGCTGTCCTGGCTGACAGCGCTGGCCCGCACCGCCAACGGCCGCCTGGAGGGGCAGGAAAAAATCATGCTGGAGGCCTACGTCCAGATGGCCTACTTTGAGCGCATCCTGCTGCATGCAAACCGGCGGATGCGGATCATGAGCCGGGGGCAATATGAGCTTGTACGCGCCGCTTCCGCTGACAACAAGCGCAGCCAAAGCGGTCTGGAGCTCAACGTCCGGGATTATGTGAACAACACCGAGCGCAGCGTCGCTTCCCTTTCTGGCGGCGAAGCTTTCCTGGCCAGCCTCTCCCTTGCGCTGGGCATGTCCGACGAGATCCAATCCCAGGAGGGCGGCATTGATCTGGAGGTTCTCTTTGTGGACGAGGGCTTCGGCTCTCTGGATGAAGAGCTGCTCCGCGTTGCCATTGGAACGCTGAAATCCCTGAGCGAAAACCACCGGCTGGTCGGCGTGATCAGTCATGTGCAGGAGCTCCGGGAGCGGATCGACCGCAAGATCATCGTCACCAAGGATCAGACCGGCGCAAGCCATGCCCGCATCGAAGCATAATTCTTTGAAAATTCATTACAATTTCCGAAAAACTTAACAAAATTTCGGGAAGAAACCGGAAGGCAGGTTCGTTATATGGATGATCGAGAAATTCAGCGAAAGGAGGCCGGCGACGTGGAACAGGCGTTGGTCTATTCTGCTGCAGCGGTGGAAGAGCCACAGGATCTTTCCGCCTATTACGGGCAGCTGTACGAATCGTACGCAACAGACGTACTTCGCATGTGTTATTTCTACCTGGCAGACCGCCAGAAGGCCGAGGACGTCGTGCAGGATGTGTTCGTCCGGCTGATGACCACCAACCCGGTGCTTCAGCCCGGAAAGGAGAAATCATGGCTGCTGAAGGTCGCCATGAACCGCTGCCGGGATCTGTGGCGCGGCGCCTGGCTCAAGCGCGTTGTACTGGGCAGCCCGGTCTTTGAGCTCATCCCCGCAGCGGATGAGTACGCACAGATCGGCGAAAAGCAGGAAATGATGAACGCCATCAACCACCTGCCCGCCATGTTCAAGGAAGTCATCCTGCTGCATTATTATCAGGGCTATGGGATCTCCGAGATTTCAGACATGATGGGATTGCCGGAGGGCACCATCTCCTCCCGGCTTTCCCGCGCCCGTAAAAAACTTGAAGAATTGCTCTTGAAAGGAGGCGAGGAACAATGAAGCAGACAAAGCCCATGGACATCGAAGCCATGCTGCGCGATCTGCCCAGCGATGCGGACAAGGCCCTGGACGGCCTCTACGCCACGCCGTTCCTCAAGGCACGCATTGACCGTGCCGCAGAAGCAAAAAAGCGTGGGCACGGGATTCCGGCACTGCCCAAATGGGCCCCGGCACTGTGCTGCTGTGCGCTGGTGCTGGTGATTGCGCTCGTGGCGCTGCCCGGCGGCAATTCCCAGCCCGGAACGCTGATCAATTCCGCTACGCTGGGCCAGCCCACGGAAGCGCCTGCCGGGGTGCTGACTGCAGATCTTCGCAGCGGCGATATCTCCATCAGCGCCTCCCCCGCCAAGCCCGGCTACCGCAACATCTGGTCCGAGGTGCACAACGGTTCCTTCCCGCTGATCGGTATCCAGGGCAAGTATTACCGGATGCTGACCAACCCCAACACCGTTGACGCCTCCCTGCTGGGCGCACAGATTGCGGAGATTGAGGAGTTCACCACCGAGCCTTCCCTCTCCGGCGCGGACGCAGTCCTCTCCAATGCCGCCGACTTTGGCACGGCGGTGTATGAGGTCAGCGGCGCTCCCTCCGGTGCACTGGTTGCCGCCGAGGTCAACGGACGCATGCGCCTGTTCCAGCGCGTGAGCTTCAACGGCAATGCCCTGCGCGGCAAGGAAAAGCTGGCCAATACCCTGGCAGCCTCCAACCAGGTCATCGGCATGGAGCTCAGCGGCGTCGGTACCGTGACCGATCCCGCCGCCTGTCAGGCCCTGACCGAGACGCTGCTGGATTATGCCTCCTATGAATCCAGCGGCAGCATCTCCTCCCGGCAGGCTCTGCTGATCGAGCTGAACAACGGCCTGGTGCTTCAGCTGGCCGTGAAGGGCGATAATCTGGCGGGCTGCGGCGTATGGAGCTGCCCCGAGTTCTTTGAAGCCTTTGAAGCTTCCCTCGACTGATTCTCATTCAAGCCGTCTGCGCCCTTGCGCAGGCGGTTTTTTTTCCGTTATACTGTCATCAGATGAACCTTTCGGCCACCGAAATACGACTGTCAGAGTGAAATGCATTTCATGCCCGGAAAGGAGGAGCCTCATGGACATATGGCAGCAGCGATGGCAAGCATACCACGGCGCCGTCGAACGCTATGTACATATTCGCATCAGCAGCGCTGCAGACGCTGAGGATGTGATCCAGGAGGTGTTCTCCGCTGCTTTTTCTGCCCCGCACAAGCCCAGCAGCGAAGAAAGCTTCCGCCTGTGGCTGATCGGGATCGCCCGAAACAAATGCGCCGATTATTTCCGGAAAAAATACAGACGCCCTGAGCTTCCCCTGATCGCTGCAGAGCAGATTGCCGTCCTTCCGCAGCGCTTTGCCCGCACCGGAGACAGCCTCGTGCTGGATACGCTGGAGAAGCTCAGTTTGCAGGATCAGCAGATCCTTCGCCTGTGCTACTGGCAGGAGCTGCCGCAGCAGGAGATCGCGCTGCGGCTCGGCATTCCGCTGGGAACGGTCAAAAGCCGGTTGCATCATGCGCGGGAGCGTTTCCGGGCCGCCTACCCTGTCAAACCGAAAGGAGTTTCCACGATGAAGACCATCATGCCTGACAAGCTGCCTGATTACACCATTACGCCCTCTGATCAGCCGCCCTTTGTCTGCCGCTGGGAGGAGCTGATGGGCTGGTTTATCGTTCCCCGGCTGGGCGAAAGGCTCTCCTGGGCCATGTATGACTTTCCCGACAAGCTTCGAACTGAATCAAACGATCTGGCTGTTACAGGCCGGGCCATGATCCATCACACAGAAGGCGTTGAAATTGAGATCAGCACCCACGATCCCCTGGAGCAAAACCAGACCGGCGATGACCGACGCTATGTGCAGCGCGGGCTCATCGCCCAGCTCACCGATACGCACTGCCGGATTCTCTCCGAAACGCACACGCAAAACGGCATCAAGCAAACCTATACCTATCTGGACGGCGATGATTTCCTGTCAAACTGGGGCTTCGGGCCGGATAACTGCGGCAATGAGGTCGAACTGAAGCCAAAGGGCCTCATGACGCGCAACGGCAACACGATCACCACCTTGCAGGGGCAAAAGGAGCTGCTCGACGTCGTTGGCCGGTATACCGTGCAAATCAATGGGAAAACCTTTGATACGGTTTGTCTTGTATTGCATGAAGCCTATAGCAGCGGCACGCTGTCGGAGCAGTTTATTGACCGGAATGGCCGCACCGTGCTATGGCGGCGCTTCAACGCTGACGACTGGCACCTTGCCCACTATGGCAAGCGATGGTCGGAAATGCTGCCGAACGAAGAGCAGATCATCGTCAACGGTCAGACCTATGTACACTGGTATGACTGCATCACCAGCTACATCCTTTGATATACCAGGAAAACCCACCTTGACAAAACAGGAAGAGTATGCAAGAATTGATCCATCCTGTTCGTTGTATTTTTGAACGGATTCAAAGGATGTGATGGATTGAAGAGATATACGCTTCCAATTGCAGCGCTCTGCCTGTCTTTGTTCAGCACCCCCGCTGCTGCAGCCGATCCGGTTTATGCAACGCCCGAACCCTTACCCGGCTATACGCTGCAAGCGTCGGATGAACCGCGTCTTGTCTATGCAGCCAAGAGCATCAAGGCCAATATCGCCGGATTTATCCAGCCCGGCGAGGAACTAAACGTTCAGGTGCTTGAGATTTCCTCAGACTGGTGCTTCATCAGCTTCCAGACCGACGGCGGCGTACGTTACGGATATCTGCCTCGTTCCTGCTTCCAGTCTGCGCCGCAGGCAACGCCCACACCGCCGCCTGCGCTCACCTATGCAGCCGGAACTCCTGCCTGGGTGAAAAACATTTCTGAAGGCTACCGGCTGAATCTGCGCCAGTCGCCTTCCACCGCCGCAGCTTCCCTGGGCAAATACTTTACCGGCACGCCGCTTTTGCTGACCGGTACTGTCGAAAACGGCTTTGCAGAAGTCCTGCTGGCTGATACCCTTCTTGGCTGGATGGATATCCGCTATCTGACAACAGAGGCTGCTGCCTTTGTACCAGAGCTGCCCATGGTCACCGTCAACAATCCCGGCGGCGGCGCAACACTTCGCTCCGGGCCTTCGACGTCTTCATACAAGCAGGGCTGGCTGTCCCACGGCACGGCTGTAACCGTGCTCGGCGTCCGTTCTGACGGCTGGTATCATATCCTGGTGAACGATGAGGCCGGCTACATAGCTGAAACCATGCTCTCCGGTTCCTTCGCCTCCGGCTATGGCATGGACAGCGACAATCCCACGCTGACCAATCAGCTGACAGACAGCCAGACGCAGGTATTCATCAATACCCGTTCTGCAACAGACCGGCTCAATCTTCGCAAATCTGCCAGCTCCTCAGCCAAATCCCTTGGCCGCTTCAGTACGGGAACGCCTGCGACGGTCATCAGCTATACCCGCACCGGTTGGGCCTATGTGCGCATCGGCCAGACAGAGGGGTATGTGGCGGCGGATTATCTGACCGCAACCCAGCCCGCCCGTTACGGCATTCCCTATACCGTCCGCAACAGCCGGGCAAACGGCCTGAACCTGCGCAGCACCCCTTCTACTGGTGGCGAGCTGCTGCTCTTCGTGCCCAACTACAGTACCGTCACCGTCCTCGGCGAGCTGTCTGACGGCTGGTGCTATGTGGATTATCAGGGCGTTGTCGGCTATATGCTTGGCTCCAGCCTGAAGCAGGTACAATAAGCTTCAGACCGGCGCCCTGAAGGGAGCTGCACAGCACACAAACTCCGGTTCACAGCCAGGCTGTATCCGGAGTTTTTCTGTACCTTTGTTCTACGCATGCGCTCTGTCACATCATGCGCTTTTTCTCCACTGTCAGCTCAATTGCAAACCGGTCTTCGCTACACCCGTTCAACACAAAAATGACCGCTGTGTTTCCACAGCGGTCATGATTATTTTACAGATAATCAACTGTCTGTTGCGATTACTTCGCGTTGAACTCGTCGCAAGCAGCCTGCCAAGCGGGCATACCAGCGTCGATCAGGGTCTGCACGTCGGAGCCAGCCAGCTGCCACAGCAGGGAGTTGCCCAGCACGTCGTTCTGGGTGCCCAGGTACACGACCTTGTTATCGGTGGCGTGAGAGCCTTCACGCAGCATAGCGTAGGTCTCGTCAACAGCGCGCTCGTCGGTGTAGTTGTACTTGTTGCCGATCCAGCCGAACTCGTCGTCATAACCGGGAGTGGGGTTGGTCCACATATCGTAGATGAAGGCGATCTTCTGGACTTCCTCAGCAGTGTAGCAGCTGGGGATCAGAGTGGTGTTCTCGGAAGCAACATGCAGGTAGTTGTCACCCTCGTTGGGCACGGGGAAGGCCACGCAGCCCCACTCGTCTTCCATGTCAGCCATTTCGGAGTTGTCGTTGTAGCCGCCGTAGGTCTGGTAGATGTAGAAGGCGAACTTGCCCTGCTTCCAGGCTTCCTTGTACCAGTCCCAGTTAGCGCCTTCGGGAGTGTGCATCCAGTACTTGTCCTGGATACCCTTGCCCCAGTTCAGCGCGTCGATGGTGGCTTGAGAGTTCATGGTGGGCTGCAGCTTGCCTTCGGCGTCGTAGTCGAAGAAGGAGCCGCCGTTGCCGAACACGGCCAGAACGTACATGTCGTCGCCGGAGCCGCCAACGCCGTAGATATCGATGATATCGTCGTTGTCAACGTCCTTGGTGGTGGCCTTCAGCAGCTCTTCGAAAGCAGCCCAGGTCCAGGTGCCAGCAGCCTGCATGTCATAGATGGTGTTCCAGTCGATGTTGGCCTCTTCCAGGATGCGCTTGTTGAAGTACACGCAGCCGCGGGGCTCGGTAGCACCGGTGGACACGCCGTAGACGTCGTCGCCGATCTTCCAGGCGTTCAGGGTGAAGGTGTTCCACTTCTCAGCGGAGAAATCGTAGTCGCCCCAGGAAGCGGCCACGCCGTTGGCAACCAGGGAGCCGACCTTGCCGGGCTCGATGATGTAGGCGCGCAGAGAGCCGTCGGGGGTGTTGTTGAAGTTGATCATTTCTTCGGCACAGGTGCCCCAGTCGCCGCCCTGCTTCTGCTCGATGACGACGTTGTAGGTCTCCATCAGCCAGTCGCGGTAGTCGTACTGAGCCTGCTGCTCCTCGGTGGGTTCCTCGGCACGCTTGCCTTCGCCAGACCAGTAGTCGTAGATGGTGACGGTGGCGCCGCCAAAGTCGATGCCGGGCACAACTTCGGGGTAGCCTTCGGGCGCTTCAGCCAGAGCCACGATGCCGGACAGCATCATAGCGGCCAGAAGCAGAGCAACCAGTTTCTTCATAATGGGTTCCTCCTTTTTATTTTCCATATAAGCGATTCACTTCTGTGCAATACGCTTATATAGTAACGAAACTATTTGTGACCCCTGTCACAATGACTATGTTATTATACACCAAGTGAAGCCAAATTACAAGTAGTTTTTGTATATTTCCTGTACTTATTCCTTGCTGCCGGTCATCGCCAGGGACTGAACGAAGGTCTTCTGCGTAAAGCAGTAGAGGATGATCAGCGGGACGAAGCAGATCAGCACGCCGATGGCGATCAGCTGCTGCTGACGGCCGTTGGGCACGATGACCGCTTTGGTCTGGTCCGCAGAGAAGTAACGGCTCATGCGGGAGACGATGGAGGACAGCTGGACAGAATACAGGGAATAGGCGCTGAGGAAGTTACGGCTGTAGAACAGATCCGTCCACTGCCAGACGAAGGAGAACAGGAAGCAGCTGGCGATGGTGGGCATGGCGTCGGGCAGCATGATCTGCGTGAAGGTACGCATCGTGCTGCAGCCGTCCACGAACGCCGCCTCTTCCAGGCTGTCCGGCACGTTCTTGAAGTACTGACGGAGCATGTAGATATACAGACCGTTCTTCAGACCCATACAGGTCAGGCTCATCATGGCGTAGGGAATGATGGAGGTACGCAGGTTGATGGTCTTCCCTGTCAGCGCCTTGAAGATGCCGAAGATATCAAAGCTCGCAAAGTACATGTACAGAGAGGTCTGGATCGTCGTCGGAGGGACGATGATCAGCAGCACCACGCAGGCGAACCAGAATTTCTTCAGCGGGAACTCGTAACGAGCGAAACCGTAGGCCACAAAGGTACAGGAGATGACCTGCAGCACAGACACCAGCAGAGAGATCCAAAGGGTGTTGAGCATGGAGTGCGGGAAATCTGTCAGGTCAAAAACGATCCGGTAGTTATCCAGCGTCAGGTGACGGGGCACCAGCACGATGGTGGAATCGTACAGATCGGGCTCCTGCATGAAGCCGGTGGAGAAACGGATCAGGATGGGCTGGATGATCATGAAGCACAGACCAAACAGCAGCAGCGCACGGGCGATGGACATCGTCTTGCTCTTGATCTCCCGCTTGAGCAGATAGCCCTCGCTGCGCCGGTTGCGATCCCAGAAGCTCTTGTTCTTACCAATGAAGACAGTATTGTTTTTACTCATAAGACTTCACCGCCTTCGTGATGATGAACGAGCTGACGCCGATGAACGCCAGGGCGATCGCAAAGTACAACCAGCTCATTGCGGCAGAGACGCCGAGTTTGAAGTCCTGATAGGTGACCTGGTAGATCAGCTCCATAACCTTGTTATCGTTCTTCATGAAGAAGTCGATAATGGTATAGATGCAGTTGACCAGCAGCAGCGGGGAAACCATGGGGAAGGTGATCTTCCAGAAGGCTTCCCAGCCGGAGCAGCCTTCCACGTTCGCCGCCTCGTACAGGGAGGGCGAAATGGACTGCAGGCCGGACAGGAACACGATGATCTGGATGCCGGAAGCCATGACGATATCGTAGATGGAGTCGATCATGGTGAAGACGACTTCAAAGAACGAATTTGCCACGCCGGAAACCTGCAGCAGATCCTGCAGCGCCTGTGAGATATTGATGCCCGAGGAGCCCTCAACCGCCTCCGCCATACCGGCCATCATGTCGTAGAATTCGTTCTGATGCTCAATGCCGGGCAGAACGCCGGAGGACAGGATGACAGGCAGGAAGAAGATCGCGCGGCAGAGCACGCGGCCCTTGAATTCCTGGTTGAGCAGCACCGCAATCACGAAGCTCAGCACCAGCGTTGCGATGGTGTTGATGATCATCTCGCCGGATTCTTCCACGATCAGCGTGTTGTACTCCGGGTCAACCAGCAGCGCAGTCTTGTAGTTGCCCAGCCCCACAGGGGTCAGCTCGTAGCCCTGGCCAGGAACCATCTTCACGTCATTGAAGGAGAAGTTGAAGGACTCCACCATCGGCTTGCACATGAAGACAAGGAAGCCGATGATGAAGGGCAGGATGAACAGCGTACCGATGCGTGCATTGCGCGCACGCATGGTACGGAAGGTCGCATTGCCGGGGATGTAAGTCTGAACGGCTTCAACAATCCCGTCATACCAATGCTCACGGGGTGCGTTTTGATTCGCCATCGATTACTGCCCCCTTTCTACAATGTAGCTTCTTGCAGGAACGTTCACGCCGTCAGCGGTGTACGCTTCACTGCCGTAGTTGACATAGACCTTGACACCATTCTCATAGCCGGTGACCGCCAGGTTGTCGCCAATGCGGTCATGGGAGACGATGCGCTGCTGGTTGAGGCCTTCCATGTCTGCCTGATACTTGGTGATCAGCTCTGCAGCCTGCTCAGCCCAGTCGGCGTAATTGGAGCCGCAGTAGGTGGAATGCACAGTATCCTGCAGCACCCAGGTGTCCTCAGCCATGAAGGTGAAGTTCAATCCGGCGCCGTATTCAGCGCAGCGCAGGAACTCCTGCCAGTAGTCGCCGGCCAGGTTGATGGGATCACCGGTGTAATCCTTCATACCGTGCAGGGCGATCTGGTAGAACGGCACAGCCTTGTCAATGATGTTGTACTTGGTGCCGGTCAGATCCATATCCGTGATGATGTCTGCATAGGGCACTGCGTAGTCATTGCCGTTGCGGATCATCACGCTCTGGTTATTGGCCTTGGCATTCTTCAGGGTCTGGACGTTCATGTCCTTCACCTGCTCACGAGTCGTGGTATCCTTGGGGTTGTAGTCCGCACTCAGGAGCGTACCGATGTCGCGGAAGGACACACCATATGCGCCCATCTCCGACAGGGCCTTGAGCATATTATCCGTGCTTGCCTGCGCATAGTCAGGGCGCACCAGATAGAAGCTGTCAAGCCATTCAGCAGGCTGGAACTGAACCGGGTCAAAGGGCAGCAGCTCAATCTGCTCGCGGGTGGTGTAGCGGGCCGCATGGTTGAAGGCAATGAAGCCCTCCAGGATGCCGCTGTCATAAGCGAAGCAGTTCACGCCGTCAAAGTAGAGCGGCACGTTCAGGGACTTCGCCTTGGCAATCAGCTGCGTCATGGCCTTGCGGCCGCCCAGCTGACGGATGACGTCCACATCGGTGAACACCTGCTGCGTAATACCGCCGTTTGCCCAGCCGGCAAAGCGAACATTCAGGTTGTTCACTCCCCTGCCGGTCATGTCCGCAATGATCTCCTCAGCCTGCGCAAAGGTCGTGGTGGCCACCACGGAATCAATGGGCAGACCGAACTTAACAACCGTCTTGTCAATCGCGCCGATCATTTCCACCGCGACGGGGCTGTTCTGAGACGCCTTGGCAGCTGCCATCTCGGGGTAGGTTTCGCGCAGGTAGACGCCGTAAGCGTTCGCCATATCCACATAGTTCGTGGAATCCAGGAAGCGATAGCGATGGATCAGCGTTTCCTGGGGCAGGCCCGCCTCAAACATGTACACCAGCTGAGCGGTCTTGGCAGACACGTTGTACTGGTCCGCATGGATGACATTGTACTTGGCGTTCAGGGAGTTATAGCTGCTGTAACGGCCGCTGATATCCGCCTGGATGCCGCCAAAGGAGGTTGCACCCTCCATGAAGCACAGGAAGGAGCCGCCGTTCTTGGCCATGCCGAACACCGGGAAGCTGTTGCGGGTCTCATTCACCATCTCGTTGCGGCGGACTGCGTAGTCCCAGCCGTAGAGGTTGGCGTAGTAGCTGTTCTGCAGGGTCTTGCCGTTATTGAAGTTGATCAGCGCGCCGCCGCCTTCGGGAATCAGCATGAAGCCCTCATCCGTCGTCTCAGCCGCACCGAACATGGGCAGAGGCGTGATGTTGGTGATGGGGTAATCGGTCTTGTAGCGGATATCGCCGTAGGGCACCTCGACCACCAGATCATTGCCTTCCAGACGGTAGACCAGGCTGACATTGAACACAGCGCCGGAATTATCCTTGGAGCCGGCCACCAGCTGCTGATCGATCTCGTAATCAGCCTGGGTGTAGCCGCCCTCTGCGAAGTAATCCTGGATCTTCTTCTTGTTGTTCTCGGAGGTGTTGGACTTGAGGATGTACAGCGCCTGCTCCGTCACGGAGGGGTACAGGGCGATGATCTCATCCTTGTTCTTCTTGGAATCCAGCTTGGCAGGCTCATACAGCGTGTAGTTGCTGGAGAGCTTCTTCTGCGTAGCCTTCTTCATGTTGGCAACGAACTGATCGTAGCGCTCCTTGGTGATGGCCGTGGGGATGCAGTAGATCTTTTCGATCTTGCCGACCGCGTACTTCACCTTGATGGAGCCATCCTCCTGCTGGTCAATGGCGTAGTTGCCATTCACGATGGAGAACTTGTAGTTGTTCAGATCCACCGTGCCGCTGGAGGTGGTGTAGGAAACGATCGCCGTTGCCTGCATGGACTCCTTGTAGGCGGAGTTGGCAATGGGATCGGAATCAGCCTTGGCAGGATTGGAAAGCCATTCCTGACCGGTCGCCTTGTTGGTGACCTTGAAATGCGTCGTCGTGGGGTCCATTTCAAAGGACAGCTGATCGTTTTCCATGACAAGGGGCTTCGTGTCCCCTTCGTAGTACATGATTTCAGGGCTTTCCAGCGCAGCGGTATCTTCTTCGGTATACAGCGGAATGATGACAAAGAATACCAGCGCAGCAATCAGGGCGATCACAATCAACCAGGAAAGCAAGCGCAAAATGAGTTTCTTCATTTCTTACTCCCTCCTTAATACAAGCGGAATGCGATCTCACGATACAGAGAGATGAAGAAGCTCGCCGCATCGCCCAGAAGGCTGAAGAACACCAGCAGCAGGAAAATGATAATCAAAGCACCGACAACGGTCACAACCAGGAAGACCATCGTCTTTCCGGGGCTGTAATCATGCACCTGCATCAGACCGATGAACACCAGGAATACACTCCAGACAACCGAAAAGCTGCCCAGCACCGTATAGAAGGCGTACTCGTCAAAGGAAAGGAAGTTGCTGATGAACACCATGGGCAGCTGGATCATCGTGTAAGGAACCAGCGCATAGCACATGGCGATGTAGATGTCGCTGAAGCGACCCTTGCCGTCAAACAGCGTGGTCATGGACCAGTTGGCCAGACACAGGATCAGGAAGGGCAGCAGCAGCGACGCTGCCTGCTCAAAAACGTTGATATACTGCAGCGGCGCGTTGATGAACTGGAAGTTGGTGTACATCAGCTGCAGCACGCGGGTGACCAGGAACAGCAACAGGAAGGTAGTGGCTGCGGCAAAGGAGCCGCGCTTTTCATGGGTCAGATCCCAGAAACCGTCAAAGGGATGGAACAACACATACTTGGCATACTTCAGGGATGCAACATACTTGTCCCACTTTGCACGGCGGGCTGCATTTTTAGTGCTGGACTTTGTTGCGCTCATGCGTTTCCACCTCCATCCTCATCTTCTTGACCTTGCCCAGCGCGATCGGGACGATCAGCACCAGCGCCAGAACCACCACGATCCACAGGATGTTCGCTTCCACCATTTCCTTGCGGTAGAAACGGAACGCGCGGCCGTAGTTTTCGCGGTCATTGGCCATCTTGAAGTAATCCATGGCCTCTTCATACTTTTCCTGACGCATCAGGGAGCGGCCAATGCCAATGAATGCCAGGTTGTAGTTGGCATTATGGGTCAGCACTTCCTCCCACAGAAGAGCAGAACCGTCATAGTCGCCCTTGAGGTAGGAATCCGTTGCGTCGTAGATCATCTGGCCGTATTCCGTGGGCGTAAAGGCAGTAATCGCACCGCCGTTCTGATCCAGAACGAACAGGTCGTTGCCCATATGCTCAATGGAAATGGCAGAGTTGAACGCGCCCTCGCGGCTGCCGCTGGTACCGAAGGCCCAAAGCATGACGCCCTGGCTGTCGTAGCCGAAGATACGGCCGCGGGTCTGGTCGATAACGACATAGATGTCGTTTTCCAGCACGGTGATGTCCACCAGCTTGGAGGGGCCCTTCAGGACAGAGCCTTCCAGCCAGTACAGATCGCCGATGGGAGGATAGCGGTCATTCTTGATCAGGATATCATTGCCGATACCGTTCAGGCGGCGGATGGGCTGGGCCACATCCCAGAGCAGATCATACTCGCTGAACGAGACGTTGGTGGCGTAGATGAAGGATTCCGGATCAATGTAGATGTTGCGGTACTCCGTAGGCACGAAGGAAGCCTGCTGCTCACGCTGCGCCTTGGTCATGAAGTAGTTCTTCCAGATGTACTCTGCGAAGTTGTAGCTGACCTTGTTCGCACCGATGAAGCCGGTGAAGCTGCCGTCTGCTTCAAACTTGGCAAGGCCCTTGTTGACGTTGGTGGCCAGCACGAACACGCGGCCGGAAACGTCCACAACGATCTTTGCGGGCAGGAAGCTCAGGCTCTGGTCAAAGGTCGCATCGGTGGGCTTGGTCAGCTGCTGGATAAAGTTCAGGTCCTTATCCACCATCACCACGCGGCCATTGTTGGTATCCGCAATATAGATGTTCTCGTTCACATCTACGAACACGTCCGTGGGCGTATTGAAGGTCGTTACCTCAGTGCCCTGGATCTGATCGATCACCCGGAACAGTTCATAGCTGCTGCCATTCCTGCGGATCTGGAGAATCCGGTTGTTGCCCGTATCGGCAACATAGATGTCGTTATTGCGCACAAAGAGGCTCTGGGGCTTCTTCATCGCAACGTCAAGGCCCAGGTCTTTGCTGTAGATCACCTTTTCAACGCGGTAGGCGTCGGGCGATTCACGAATGTCACTCCAGTAGTCATAGTTGTATGTATAAGTACTGGGGTAGGCGTCATCCACAGCCAGGGCTGTGGTCATTGAAGCGAGCATGAATACGGTCATGATCAGCGCTAAAAGCCGGTGCATCACCTTCACGGTCAGTCCCCTCCTGTTCTTTTGATTTTTCAAAGCCAATTGATGTGTGTCCGAAGGCTTAATCCTTGATACCGGAGCTTGCCATGGTCTCCAGGATCTGGCTCTGGCTCAGGATGAAGATGGCAATCGGGACAGCCATGACCACAACGGTAACGGCTGCGGCCTGACCGGTACGGGCAATACCGCCGGCCTGGATCTGCTGCAGTGCGTACACCAGGGTCTTTTTGGCTTCGGAGTAGATGACCGTAGAAGCGCTGGTATTCCACAGGCTCTGCACGCTGAAGATGATAACCGTCAGCCAGGCAGGCTTGACGTTGGGCATCACGATGCTCCAGAAGATGCGGAACTCGTTGGCGCCGTCAATCTTCGCTGCTTCAATCAGCGCAGTGGGCAGACCTTCCATGAACTGCTTCATCATGAACAGACCAATGGGAGCGGCAAACGCAGGCAGCAGCAGCGCCCAGTAGGTATCGATCATGTTCAGCTTGCTCATGATCACGTAGTTCGGGATACCGGTCACATAGCCGGAGAACATCAGGGCAGTGGTGACGACGGTGAAGAAGAACCGTCCGCCGGGGAAATCGTACTTGGCCAGCACGAACGCCGCCATGGAGGCAATGATCAGATGGCCGAAGGTACCGACTGCCGTGATGAACACGGTGTTGAGGATGTAGCGGCTGAAGGGCACCCAGCTCTGACCCATGGTAACGATCAGGTCAGAGAAGTTGTCCAGGGTGGGATGCTTGGGGAAGACCGTGGGCGGGAAGCGGAACAGCTCGTCCAGGGGCTTCAGAGAAGAACCGATGGCGAAGATCAGCGGGAACGCCATGGCGAAGGCAACGACGGCCAGCATCAGATAGATGCCGATATCGCCGCCCAGGGAGCGGTTGGGATGGCGGCGCTTGAACAGATGCTTGCGGGGCTTCTGGATGCGCTCGCCGCGGAGCTCTGCCAGGCGGTGCAGCTCATCTGCACGGCTCATGGAGCGGGGCCGGTTGTCCCACTGCTGATCCATGTAGTGGTAGACCTTCAGGCCGTTGGGCAGGTAGTAAACGTATTCGGTGCCGTCCGCCATCTTGATGGTGATGGTGCTGGCCATGCCGCCATTGCGGACGTTCTTGAGCACGGCAATGTCCGGATAGGGCATTTCGATCGTCATCTTTTTGGAGATGAACTTTGCCAGGCGCTCCTCGGCGATCAGCTCGCCCCGGTACTTCTTCCCTTTCAGCGTCAGGGTACCGTTGGATTTGTAATTATTCTTATTACTCATATCAGGTACCCACCTTTTCAAGTGCTGCAGAAATGAACTTCTTGCACAGAATCATGACCAGGAACAGCAGCGTGGCGATGGCGGAAGCGTAGCCCATCTCGAAGCGGCTGAAGCCGTAGTCGAACAGATGCGTGACGACGGTGCGGGCGGCATAGTCCGTAGAGGGGAAGCCGGCCAGGGCACGCGGCACGTCACAGACGTTGAAGGCAGAGGTGATGCTCATAACCGCACCGAAGAGCAGCATGGGCTTCATGCTGGGCAGGGTGATGTGATACAGCTCCTGCCAGCGGTTGCGGACGCCGTCCACATAACCGGCCTCGTACATGCTCTTGTCGATGCCCTGGAAACCGGCGACGAAGGAAAGGAAGCCGGTGCCCATGCTCATCCACAGGATGACGATGATCAGCACAGGCATGATGTACTGCGGATTCGTCAGCCACAGGATGGGCGCATCAATCAGGCCGGTGTTCATCAGGAAGGAGTTCAGGTAGCCGTAAGCATCGCCGCGGAAGATGATGGAGAAGATGCTGTAGGCGTTGCCGGCGATACTGGGCGCATAGAAGATCACGACCGCGATAGCGCGCAGCCACTTGGGCAGCTCGTTGATGAACCATGCGAACATGAAGGACAGGATGTAGCCCACAGGGCCGGTGATGACCGCGATGACGAAGGTGTTCTTCACCGAGGTCAGGAAGACCTCGTCCTGCAGAACCAGGTTGATGTAGTTCTGCAGGCCGATGAAGCGGGCAGGCTCCAGAATGTTGTAGTAGGTGAAGCCGTAGAAGATCGAGGTACCGATGGGGAGAATGAAGAAGGTGAAGAACAGGAGCGCATAGGGAGCGAGGAAGAGATAGCACACCTTGTTATTCTTCGCCTTTTGCCAGCCGTAACGGAACTGCTCAGATTTCATCTGCATGTAGCGTCCGGCCAGACCAGCCTGATGCTGACTCATTTCGTTGCCTCCTCTCCATCAAGCGGCAGGCCGAATTCCTTACGCTTGATCTCGATTTCTTCATTAATAGTATGCGTGTAGGTCAGCAGGGTCTCACGGGGATCGTCCTTGTCATTGATGACCTTGCGGATCGCGTTGGTCATGTGACGGGTGGTGGAGTAGCCGCCGGCGATCTCCGGGAAGCCGCGGGACCAGGCCTGCTGCTCAGCCAGCACTGCCAGCTCGTCGCTGGACCAGGCCAGCTTCTGCAGCGCCTCGGTGTTTGCGGTGGCGTAACGGGCGGAGGAGCCCAGCACGCTCTCCATCTCACGGCCGAAGCGAGCCTGCGCTTCTGCATCGACCCACCACTTCATGAATTCCCAGGCATTCTTCTTGACGTTCTCGTCGTCGGTGGCGATCATCATGCAGCAGGCACCGTTGGCATGTACGCTGCGGTCGATGGTGCCGTCCTCCTGAACGGTGCCGGGATAGAGGGTGAAGTCCCACAGACCGCGGATCTCGGGCGCGGAAACGGTCAGGGTGTTGTACAGAGTGTACTGGCCGACGCCGATGGGCATTTCGCCGGAACGGAAGCGGCTGACGAAGTCAAACACGGTAGGCAGGCCGTAATCGTTGTACAGGCTGGTGTAGAACTCGAAAGCCTTCACGCCTGCCTCGCTGTCGATCACGGTGCGGGTCTTGCGGTCATTGTAGATGTTGCCGCCGTGCTGATAGATCATGGCGTTGAAGCCGGACATATCAACATTGGAGATATCCGGGAACGGAATGCCCACGGACATGTTGTTGCCCTGCACGGTGGGCAGGATGGCAATGATGTCTTCCCAGGTCTTGGGCGGCTCGATGCCCAGATCCTCCAGGATGTCCGTACGGTAGAACAGCACTGAGAAGATCTGCGTCTCGGGCAGGCCGTAGATGCCCTTGTGCACACCGTTGTCGTAGGTCAGGGGCTCCAGCGCGCTGGCGTAGAAGGGCTTGACCACCTCGTCGAAGTCCTCGAACTGGGTCAGATCCTCGACAGCATTACGCATGGCGTAGTTGACAGCGAACCAGCCGTCGACCGTCAGCACGACGTCAGGGCCGATGCCGGCCATAACGGCGCTCAGGATCGCGTCCGCAGCAACCAGCTGCACGTTGACCTTGATGCCGGTCTCGTTGGTGAAGGAGTCATCGATCATGGTCTTCAGGACGGTGGACTGGTCACGGCCGGCCACCAGCCAGACCTCGATCACGTCGTCCGCGCCCTCTTCGTACACATCGCCCAGGGAGTTGTAATCAACAAAGTAGGAAGCGACGCAGGCATTGATCTCATGGATCAGGCCGCTGAAGAAATTGGTGGAAACCTTCTTCAGCTTGGCGTCCTCACCGGAAACGACGATCAGGTCGACGTCCAGCTTGGATTCCGCCATGCTCTGCATAGCCGTGCCAAGGCTGGTGATGTTATCCTTGAAGTTGGAGAAGGACTGGGTGATGCGCTCCTCGCGCTCCAGGAACTGCTCCAGCTGCACAGCCAGCGTCTGGGCGACGGCCACACGGTCATTCTTCTGACCGGTCAGCTCAACCGTATCGTCCACCAGCTTGTACAGGCGCATCCGCTCCAGGTCCATGGCCTCCATGACTTCCGGATACACCTTGCTCAGGTTGTAATCGCGGAAGCGGTCGGGCGTCACGCCGGTCAGCACCAGGATCTTGCGGTAGATCTGATTCAGGCGGTAGATGCTGGCTTCCATCTCCTTGAGAATGACGCCCATATCACCCAGGGTGACTTCCATACGGATGGAATGCTTGCCTGCAGTCAGGTAGAAGCGGTAGGGCGTGCCCTCGTCGTCCGCCAGGGTGCGCAGCTTCCAGCTGGTGTCATAGGCAAAGGCCACGGACGCCATGTCCTCGAAGGGCACTTCCCCATCGATATAGATGGTACGGCAGGACAGGCCGCCGCGCTGATAGGTCTGGCGGGCCTTGATGGAAATGTTGTAGTAGCCGTCCTCCGGCACCTCAAACTCCCATTCGATCCACTGGCCTGCGTTGTTCCACGGATCGCCGCCGATGTAGTTCAGGATGGTATGGTACACATCATAGGGCTCCGTGTTGGGGGCCGCATGGTCATACCGGGCATACAGGGAGGGAGAAGAGCGGGTAGCCGCAGCCTCACCCTGAATGGTGGTGGTGTACTTCTTGCCTTCCTCGGTCATGGCTGCTTCGGGCTGCGCCTGCAGGTAGGCCTCGTAGGTCTGATGCGGCGCAACAGGCAGAAGCGCGATGCTGCGGATGATCACAGGCTCATTGACCGCCTTGAAGGAGAGCTTGTTTTCGCCCTGCTCAAAGTAGAAGCGGTAGGGCTCGGTCTCATAGCCCATATCATCCCGGCAGAAAGCGGTCTGATATTCGTACTTTTCCACCTGCGTGGGACGAATCTCATTGCCCTGGTTGTCCTTGCGGACTTCACCGCCGTCGTTCCACAAACGGGAGAAGCACAGCGTGTCAGCGCCTGCAAAGGGCAGCACATCGTTGATATACAGCGCACGCTCCACATCAACGCCGCGGGATTCGACCGTCAGGTACTCGATCTGCACGGCATACATACCTGCCTGGGGCACGTTGACCTTCCAGGAGGTATATGCACGATCAGAGGTGTAGACCACGTTCTGACCAGCCTCATCCTGCTGCAGCTCGCCGTCGCCTTCAAAGGCTGCAACGTCCACAGCAATAGTCTCCGTGCCTGCTGCGGCGCCCTCATGAGCCTTCAGATAGACTTCATAGGTGTCGTCGCGGCCGATGCCGGAGACGTCTGTACTCAGGTCCTTGCCTTCGTACTTGTCATGATAATTCTGCGGATCGCTGTCCAGGAACAGAACAGCAACAGCCAGAATTGCCACAACCAGAACGCCGACAAGAATACGCCACTTTTTTTGCATAAACTCACCACTCCTGTTGCTTTGATGGGAACGCCAAAAGAAAAAAGCCTCTCATGCAATTCCCTGGCCCAACGCAATGCTCTTGCAGGCATGAAAGCACTGCGCTAAAGCATAACGACTTTCTTTAATTATAGGTATTGGTACTAAATTTGTCAAGAAATTTCTGTGCATCCTGTGTGTATTTCTCATCAAAAATTGCACTTTCCCCGATATTTTTGTCTCTCTTAATAATTCGTTATCTTTTCTTCATAATTGGAATCGTTTTCATTATTCATGTCTCTTTCCGGCTTTGAAACTGACCACACATTTGTTTGCTTTCGATATTTTTTTCTTGATGCATCCGTTCATCTGTGCTAAACTGTAGGCAATCCATCCGAATATACCTACGGGAGGCTGGTATCTAATGAAGAAACCCCTTTGGTTCATCCTCATCGTTCTCACGCTCCTCTTGGTCATTTCTGCCCAGGCAGAGGGAACCGTCACCTACGAGGCAGAGGAAGCTGTCATCCATGGCAGCCTTCGGGTTAGCGCTGAAGCCGCTGCTTCAAATCGGAAAGTGGTCGGTTTGTTCCAGAATCAGGAAGATTCGCTGGTGTTTACCGTTTCTGTTCCCGCCGAAGGATTGTATGATTTGTCCTTCGTCACCAAGGGCGTGGGCGGAAACAAGACCAACAACGTCCTGGTTGACGGCAAGCAGATCGGCACGATCCAGTCTATCTTTTTCTATTCTCCTTCTGAAATCAAGGGGGTTCACCTCACTGCAGGCGAGCATCAGATCGCCCTGACCGTATCCGGCGGCTATTTCAATGTTGACTGCCTGAAGGTTTCCCCTGCCCCCACCATTCCCAATAGCGTTTTCAAGGTTGAGCCCACGCTCATCAACCCCAACGCGACCGAGGAAGCCCGCAAACTTTTCGCCTACCTGTGCGAATCCTACGGCAAGGTAACCCTCTCCGGTCAGTTCTGCGACAATGGCTTCGACGGGCCCGAAATCAAGGCTGTGTATGAAGTAACCGATAAGTATCCCGCCATTCTGGGCCTGGATATGATGGATTACACGCCCTCCCGTCAGGCCATGGGCGGCCGCAGCACCGCCGTGGAAACTGCCATTGATTATCACAACGCCGGCGGCATCATCACCTTCAACTGGCATTGGGGCGCTCCGAAGCAATACATCCGGGCAGGCGTGGACGGAAACGGCAATCCCAACTGGTGGGGCGGCTTCTATACCGCCAATGTCAACTATGATATCACTACTATTCTCGACGGCAGCGACGCCGAGGGCAAGAAGCTGCTGGACAAGGATATTGAAGGCATTGCCAAGCAGCTGCTGCGCCTGCAGGACGCCGGCGTGCCGGTGCTCTGGCGGCCGCTGCACGAGGCTTCCGGCGGCTGGTTCTGGTGGGGCGCCAAAGGCCCCGAGCCCTGCAAGCAGCTCTGGATCTATCTCTACGATCAGCTGACCAACGTCTACGGCTGCAACAACCTGATCTGGGTCTGGAACGGCCAGGCTGCCGACTGGTATCCCGGTGATGAATATGTGGATATCATCAGCGAGGATATCTATGCCGACAAGCGCTCCTACAGCGCACAGATCGGCAAATTCATGGAAGCGCTGGACTACACCGACACCAACAAGATCATTGCCCTGTCGGAAAACGGCGTCGTCTTTGATATGGAGCAGGTGCTGCTGACCAATGCCCGCTGGGCCTGGTTCAACACCTGGAGCGGCGAGTTCATCCAGCGGGACGGCCAGTTCTCCGATGAATACACCGAGTATGATATGCTCTACTTCACCTACAACAGCGATTATGTCATCACCCTGGATGAGCTCCCCGCCCTCTACGAGTGATGCGTCTCCCCTATTGAACAGGCAGCGCCCTCCGGTCTTCCACCGGAGGGCGCACAGCGTATCGACAAAGTGCTATAGGCACTTTGTCGAGGTTTTGCACTCACTCACTGGTCGCTCGGCCATCACTGGGACAAGCCCAGCGCTGGCAATACTCGGCAAATGCAAGCATTTGCTCTCGCTAGTCGGCGCAAGCGCCTCCCTCGTGCAACGACAAGTCGTTCTCCCGGCCGTTCGTTCGTGTAAGGAAGCTTTTCCTGACGGAAAAGCACGAAAATCGCCGCGCAGGGGCTTCGCCCCGTTTAACCGCCCCGAAGGGGCTCGCCGATTTCCGATCTAAAGTCAGAGGGCTTGCGAGCCCTCCGACACCTCCC